>NZ_JAMPLB010000012.1:0-184517 GCF_039962325.1 Leptolyngbya sp. PL-A3 | reverse complement strand
CAAGTAGCTTTGCTTACCATTGCGATGCCCATTTTTAACAATTCTGTCGCTGGTGCAATGAGGACAATTCATAAAGCATTTTCAACTCTGCATCATTCTCATTATGCAACGCCAAAACAACTGAAGTCTCAACTTGCCGATCTGGAATCCTCCAATATTTCTTTAGCAGGTAATTCTTCTCCTCCTCCTCAACAAGACAAAAACCGTTCTTTTCGTAAAAGCTTATTGCCCAACTGGCTGCTTTCCAAGTTCCAACTAAAATCGGCTTTGTTGAACCTTGCGTCAATTCCCGAAGCAGGTATGTTCCAATGCCTTTGTTTCTTTGTTTTGTTTTGACATACGCATGACGAATTAGGTTTACATCTACTTTGTCTTGGATCCCCATAACTCCAATAATTTCATTATTATCGACATAACATGAAAAAATTACACCATCCTCGATTTGCGCTTTTAGCTCTTCTTTTGCCATATACGGCTCATGCCACCGATCAGGTGGAATTACTCCTTTATAAGCAATTGCTGCATCATTAATAATATTGAAAATCTTTTCAAAATCCTTATCCATACTTTTTCGTATCATCACACACCTCTCCTCAAAAAGTTGTTATTTTTGCTAGCTCTATAGTATGCCAATGACGAAACGCAGCGACGGCAGATAAGTTTGAACTTAGCATCAGCAGTCTTCGTTTTGTAGCACTACATGCTGAGAAGCAGGAACGTTATTTTTTGAAAAGCTGCGCTGAACGCAGCTTTTCAAAAAATTAATCTGTTCTAACCAGGGTGTGTAAGGTTATACAATCTCATTTGCAGATAACCTCATGGGTAGCTTCGGGACGGCATATCGCTCTTTGAGCATTTTTAAATATCGCAAATGGCCTTTATTTTGCGAGTTTTAGTTCGATAGCTTTGTAGAACTCCTTCACATGCTTAGGAGACTGAAGATGATAAACCTGCTTGCTTCCCTTCGCTTTATGCACGTACTCTCGATACTTTGGTGTGAGTTTCTTATTGCATAGCCAAACCGTATAATAACTGTTCAGCGTACCCTTCAAGAGCGGGCTATTCTCAGGCCAATTTGCGGGTGGAACGAGAAAGCCTTTCAAGAATCGCTTCGTTACCCACCAATAGTGCTGCAGCACTGGCATATCCATATAAATTAAGGTGTCAGCAGCCTCCAGTCGTTCCCATACCGTATCTAATGATCCATATCCATCAATTATCCATTGGTCTTGCTGAAGGAGTTGATCATGAGCAACTTTGTATTCTTCGTAGGGAACTTCTTTACCACCAGGTTTGTACTTCAAAAGGTCTAAAGCAACCATAGGCAAACCTGTTATTTCTGCTAAACGTTTGCTGAGTGTAGACTTGCCGCCTCCAGCATTACCAAATACAGCAACTTTGTTCACAAGCATCTCCTCATGAATGTTGCTTTCAACTACTCTTCAGTAATGCACTTTTACGGACTGACTAACAGTATAGGGCTGCGCCCACATGCAGCCAGTGATGCCCTAGCTTAGTCGAGGCCCTGCTAGAGCGTAGCGGAAGCAGGAACGATGGAAAACGCACCTTGTTAGGTACGTTCTGCTCTACCATGTCTCTGGATACTCGGTGTGGGTTGGAAGCCCTCCGCTAGCACAACCCCACGATACTCTGGATGCCCAGAAGATGTGATCTGTCGGAGTAATCGACGGCTCTGTATCCAATGAGCCAGCCGGAATAACCATGACTTTGCCGTTGCGCGTGAGGCGCGGGACTGGGCACCCGCAATGGCGACAAAACCATTTGCCGAAGCTCTTGGCTGTGGGAAGGTCATAACGTGTGATGACTTCCTCCCCTGAAAGCCATCGGAACTGACTGGGCTCAACAGTTAAATTTGTAGCATGGCCTGTGCCTGTGCCTTTGCGACACCGTGAGCAGTGACAATGAGCCATTTTCTGGAATGGTGGGTTAACCTCAAATGTTACCGTTCCACAAAGGCAACTGCCGTGAATGACTGACTCATTCATCTGCTTTCTCCAGGTATCTAACGACTGCGTTCAGCGAGTGCAATTAACATTACACCAAGCACAAAAGACTTTATTCTGCTGCAATACTTATTAGCCTGCCGCGTCTACATAGCGTATTTAAAGCCTTCTACATCTATCCATCACCGTTTACCACAGCTTCAGCATCGACTTCTATAAAGAACTTCTCCTCTACCATGGCTCGTACACCAATCAGAGGCATTGCTGGAAGTTGGCCCACCGTGGAGTATTTCTGTAGCACCTTACCAATTATTTCCGCATCCTCAGACTGATAATTCACCACATACATTTTATTCTAATAACCTCAGTTCGGGATAAGCTGAAGTGCTCATTTTGGCGTGCGCAAAGCGCACGCCAAAATGAGCGTTTTCGAGTGCCGCGCAACGCACGGCACTCGAAAACGCCCTTAACCCGAACTCAGGTTATTCTAATAACACCTGCAGTTTCCGTCACACCACTTGCTAACGCTGAAGGTTCCTAAGAGGATGCCTGGTAATTTGGACGCCAGGCTAAATGTCTAGCGTCCAAATTCCAGACATCCTCTTAACAGGACGGAGAACGTTAGGTGCAGCTTTGTGTTGAATTGGTATTAGTTTTTTAGTCGAGTACGCATCAGGTAGGAGCAAAAGGCAAGATAGTATTTCCAGGCGATCGCCCCTCCAATAAGTGCAACGATTACACCGACCCAGCCATGGTCTCCAAAAATTTTGGCGCTCAGGGAATTGAACTGGAAGTGCGAGAGATAAATAAATAGGGAGGCACTAGCAACTTGTGAGATAGGTGCTTTCAGGAAAGCAGGCACCTTAGCCCAGGGAAGCCATAGGAGTAGAAGGCCACCATAAGTCAGAATCTCAAATGCAGCCCTGTCACCTATATTCTGGTAAGCAGTGGTCAGGAACATGGCTGATAAAATAATCTTGAATGGTTTGCTTTCCAATGTTTGAGCCCCAATACCCATGGCAAAGAGCCAGAAATATACGTGGGGAACTCGGTTCAACAGATGTGTTGTGTCCCAAACCATTGGAGTGAGCAGATTTATCAATATAGAAATCACGACCAGGCTAGCAGCGACGAGCTCTTGGCGTGCTCTGGAAATATATTTCTTGGGTATTAAGCTGACTACGAATGCGGCAATCAGAAGAATTTGGATATAGACTTCAATAAACCAAAGGGAAAAACCATTGTTTGCATTGGCCCTAACAAGGTTGGAGAACAGAAGTAAAGATGGGAAATATAGACTGTTGAACACAGCCTGTGTTAGTAAAAGATAACCAATGCTGGGGACTGCAATAGTTGCAGCAAGGGCCAATATTGGCCGAATTGACCCTGTGGTAATAATATTGGGAAGCTGAAATCGAGAAAAATTAAAGCCAGCAATCATCAACAGCAAAGCGGCACTGGATCCACCCGGGTCTGTTTCTGTAAGATGCCCAATCACAATTAACGAAATTGCAACAAATCGAAGCAGAATCTGGGTTTCCAGCTTTTGAAATAAACTGTGGTTACCTTGCAATTGTTCCAAATCACGCAGGGGTAACTCGTACCAATTTTGGGGTAAGTTGCTGACGCTCTTCTCTAGCTCTAGCATCATATCGATGTAGTCTAAGGAGCTACCTCCTAAGGTAACAAAAGACGATTCTGAGTCAATCTCTTTGTTTGAAAAACGAGTCACAAAGATTTCTCGGACTGTCTTTTTCGAGTTTTTTTGGGTTTGGGCGGCGATCGCCGCATCCAACTTTTCTGCCTCATGATCTGCTAAACGCGCAACTTCACTGAAGTCGATCTTGCCATTTGCCTTCCGAGGAATGGTTTCGACGACCCCCACATGAATCGTGGCCGCAGGCAAACCCAACCAATCGGCAACCGAATCGCGAATGGTTACGGCTTGCATTGCTGCCGTAGTTAGAATCCACAGAGTATCGTTTCGGCCTGTGCTAACCGCACTATAGCCCTGATCAAGCAACCACCCATCCACCTCATCAAGGCTAATTCGCAGGCCGTACAGTTTCACAAAGCGCTTTTTCCGGCCAACAATGTAGTAGAGACCATCGCGGGTTCGGCGTGCCAGGTCGCCCGTCTGTAATTCTGTTAGGTCATAGCCGCGAGATAAGTCTTCAGCACTGAGCGCGTAGCCCATCATCACATTGTCACCCGTATAAACCAGTTCTCCTGTTTCGTCTGGGCCTTCAATTTCAACTCCTTGATCATCGATCAGTCGAAATTTGCCCCCGGGAATCGGAATGCCAATGCAATTGGGATTTTCTAATGCTCGATCAGGTGGAAGATAAGCCATCCGAGCGGTTGCCTCTGTTTGGCCGTACATCACAAAAAATTGCCAGCCTTCCTTCTGGCTTTGCTCTGTCAACGCTTTTACACGGCTGGGTTCAAGACGGCCCCCGGCTTGCGTTGCATACCGTAACGTCTTGCGTTCGGCTGTTTTTACGCCGCTCTTTTCAATCAGGGCATAGCTATGGGGCACCCCAGCAAAACTAGTGCAATGATGTTGATCAAAGAGTTCCCAAAACTCTGGTTCTGCGACGGATTTTTGTGTAAGAACCAACGTCGCGCCTGCTAACAAATGAGAATTGATCACGGAGAGCCCATAGGAGTAATACATGGGCAGAGTGGTGGGCGCTCGATCTTCCGAGTTAATGGAGAGGTACTCAATGATCGATCTCGCATTGGCCTCAAGAGCTTTGTGGGACAGCCGAATAGATTTTGCCGTACCTGTTGAACCGGAGGTTGAGAGGATGACCGCTAAATCAGGATGTACTTGAATGTCTGTTTCTGTCTTATGGGTTGTGACGGTATCAGCAGTAGTATCAATACAATATAAAACTGAAAATTGAGCCTGCAATTTCTGATTAACTTCAGGCTGATTGGATGCAACTAAAAGTGCCGGGCAGCCCGCACGGAGCGCACTTAGATAAGCGATAACTGAATTTAATGAATTCTCGCATTCAATTAGAGCAACACCTCGACCGGATGAAAAACGAGATATAAATTTCTCGATGAGTTGGTCGAGTTCTCTGTAAGAAACTCTAAGACCATCTTCTGTGATGATTGCTAGTTGGTCGTGAAGATGAGAGAAGGATTCAAACATATCTAAAGGCTCTTAATCTGCTCTGGTTTTGAGAGTTACTAAAGCAACAAATCTTTCCTCCAGGGAGGAGCCGTGCGGTCTACACGTTTCACTCTGGCTAACACTCGTATGCAGCCGAAATTAACGAGATTTTGCACCTCGTGATCAGAAAAGCAAATCGCGTCAAGGGATTGTGACGCTCGATCGCTTCCCTCAACTTATAAAACGTTCAATCCTTACAAACACAATAAAAAAATGGAGGTTTTATCTTCCATCACACTGTGGTATTTGTCTTTGAAAAACAAACCTATCGTTCGTTGTGAAGGCGATCGCTAACTCATAGAGAACACAAAACAGCATCAAATCATTTCGGACTAACTCGTACTTAATCGAATCATGTATGCTGAATGACCCTCGAATGGGCTTCTAGAAAAACTTCGGTCTACCAACGTACTCAAGCAAAGATCTGAGAAAGAACTGAGCTTCTAAAAACATTACGGATGAATTAGGTAGATGCTTCTAAGAATATTAACCCTGTATACGGAGATTACTTAGGTGTTTTCGATAATGTTTAGATGAAGAATTTCAGGCTTTGTGAAGAAAAAGCCAGCCAGGGTAGATTTGGAAGCTTTCATTTGAACGAGAACTCACTACGCCAAATTTCCCCGTTACAGGCCTAAGTGACTGAAGTACAAACCCTTTGGCTGCTACACAACCTGACGGGTTAAGGGCTTTTTCGAGGGGCGCGCAAAGCGGCCCCTCGAAAAAGCCCATTTTGTAGTGTTGAGGAAGAAAGGGGGGATTCAGTGAGCCGGGTAAAAAAATAGCGTGGCCGATTGTGCCACGCTATTACTCAGGATTCAATTTGGGTTTAAAGAGTTGCTATTCCAAAATCCTGATCAGGAGATTCGTATTAGCCAACCAACTGCAACACGGGTTGATCTGCTGTCCGAACCGTGACTTGCTGGTCGTCATCCACATCTAGAATGATCCGATCGCCCTCTTTTGCTGTACCTGACAACAGGGCCTCAGCAAGATTGTCTTCCACCAATCGCGTGATGGTACGACGCAGGGGACGGGCTCCATAGGAGGGGTTATAACCCTCATTCACCAGCTTCTCTTTGAGAGCAGGGGTGATTTCAAGGGACATACTGCGATCGCTTAACCGCTCGTTCACTTCCTGCACGAGGATATCAGCGATGTGGCTTACTTCCTCACGGGTGAGTTGACGGAAGACGATGATCTCATCCAGTCGGTTCAGCAGCTCAGGACGGAAGTAATTCTTCAGGTCGTCCATGACGCGGTTGCGCAGCTGGTTGTACTGCGACTCGGCCAGGTCTTCAGTCGTGCTGAAGCCTAAGCCTGCACCGCCCTTCTCAATGGCACGGGAGCCAATGTTGGAAGTAAACAGGATCAGCGTGTTCTTGAAGCTGACAACCCGACCTTTCGCATCGGTCAGACGGCCATCTTCCAGCAATTGCAGCAACAGGTTGAACACATCAGGATGCGCCTTCTCAACTTCGTCGAACAGAAGGACAGTGTAGGGCTTGCGCCGTACTGCTTCCGTCAGTTGTCCGCCTTCGTCATAACCGACATAGCCCGGAGGCGATCCGATCATCTTGGAAACCGTGTGGGATTCCATCATTTCAGACATGTCGACGCGAATCATCGCTTCTTCCGAACCGAAGACTGCTGCGGCCAGTGCTTTGGCCAACTCAGTCTTACCAACACCGGTGGGGCCAGAGAAGAAGAGGCTAGCGATCGGGCGATCGGCATTCTTCAGGCCAACCCGCGCGCGACGAATGGCCCGGGCGGCTGCCTTCACAGCTTCATCCTGACCAATGACCCGCTCGTGCAACTGGTCTTCCAGATGCAGCAGGGCAATGGATTCAGATTCTGTCAGCTTGCTAACAGGAATGCCAGTCCAGGCTTCGACTACCTGGGCGATGTCCTCAGAGGTAACTTCGGGACGAGCAACAGTATGTTCCGCAGTATCACCCTGAACCTGGAGGTTAAGGAGTTGGCTTTCCAGTTCCCGTTCGCGATCGCGCAACTCTGACGCCTTATCAAAATCTTGGGCTTCTAGAGAGGCATCCTTATCCACAATGACCTGGCGCAATTGTTGCTTCAGGTCGCGGTCAGGCGATCGCACAGCATAGCGCAGTCGTACGCGAGAACCGGCCTCATCGATCAGGTCAATCGCCTTATCGGGGAGGTAGCGATCGGGAATATAACGATGGGACCAGGTGGCCGCAGTTTCCAACGCTTCATCGGTGATGATGAGACGGTGGTGCTGCTCGTAGCGCTGACGCACGCCCCGTAGGATCTCCATGGTCTCCAGAACGCTGGGTTCTTCCACCATAACGGGTTGGAAGCGGCGCTCAAGAGCGGCATCCTTCTCGATGTGCTGGCGATACTCATCCAGGGTTGTAGCACCGATGCATTGCAGGTCACCACGAGCCAGGGCAGGCTTCATCAGGTTGGCGGCATCCATGCCACCTTCCAGAGATCCTGAACCAACCAGGGTATGGATTTCGTCAATCACCAGAATGACGTTGCCCGACTGACGGACTTCATCCAGAATCTGCTTGATGCGCTCTTCAAAGTCTCCCCGGAAGCGGGTTCCGGCGAGCAGGGTACCCATGCTCAGGCTCACGACGCGCTTGTCGAGTAGGGCTTCGGGTACGTCTTCGTAAGCGATGCGTTGGGCCAAGCCTTCAGCGAGCGCCGTCTTACCCACACCGGGTTCCCCAATAAGCACAGGGTTGTTCTTCCGACGACGACCGAGAATCTGGATAACCCGCTCAATTTCAACTTGACGACCAACTACGGGATCCAGCTTGCCTTCGAGGGCCATCTGGGTCAGATCGGTGCCAAACTCCTGAAGCATGGGAGTCTTGGCGTTGGAGCGAGGTACAGGCGAACGGTTGGTTCCACTGCGGGTGGCGACCAGCTGTTCTTCGTTAACGGCCTGAATGATACGGGTGCGTAGGCTAGGAAGGTCAACACCCAACTGACGCAGTACCCGGACGGCAACGCTGTCATTTTGCTGAGCCAGGCTCAGTAACAGATGCTCAGGTGCGATATAAGGTTGGTCAAGCTGACGAGCTTCCTGAAACGCTTCGGCAAAGCTCTCTTTAACTTTGGGGGTGAAGGGAATTTCGGGGGGGACGTAGCCAGAACCGCGACCAACCAACCGTTCAACTTGATAGCGGGCCGAGTCCAGGGTTACGCCGAGATTCGATAGGACAGTGTTGGCGATCGTGTCCTTGACCTTCAGCATTCCTAGCAGAATTTGCTCGGTGCCCACGAAGTTATGGCCGGTGCGACGGGCTTCTTCTTGAGCAGCCATGACAACGGCGATCGCCTTCTCGGTGAAATACTCAAACATGGCGTAGTTCCTTGACGAAGTTCTCCTGACACTGCCGTTGAGTCCGATAGATTGTCAGGCTTAGTCTAATGCTCTATGTCGATACATTTATTAATGTATCGAGAATGTTTTGCTTCATGAAGCAACCTCGGGGAGGGATAACCGTAATCTTTGGACGGACTTTATCGCTAGACTCAGCTTCGCTTTGGCATACATAGAATGCAAAATTTAGCCTCATACTTTACACATGTCGAAACAAAACTGAGCCTAACTATAGGGTGAGGCAAACGCCATCCTTTTGTGCGAGTTTTCCACACCCGGAGAGGCACGCGTATTTTTGTCGAAAACTCGATACTATTTCATATCGATTCACTGATGGAAATTCTGCCTTATGTTTCAGCCTACTCATTGGCTGGTTTCTCGCTCTACTAAGACTCCGGTGCAATTGATTCCTGCGGCCACGGGGTATCGCTTGATGAGCGAGCAAGAGTTTGAACAGGGCCGCGAACCTGCCTTTGAAATACGCCCCCGTCTTGGCGTTTTTTGCCTTGATGTTCAGGTCGTGGGCTACAGCCTGGAACCAATGCCAGTAAAGCTGTCTTCCTTCAAAGAGCAGCCCTTCGACCATCGGGCTATTTAAGCTCAGATCTAGCATCAAACCCGGGAATCTCTGTTTTTTCGTTGTCAGGCGACGAGAAAACAGAGATTTCCGGGTTTGGTTTTAGACAGGATGTGAGCGCCTCATTGAGTGAAAATGTTTCACGGTTTCACCCATGAAATATGAAAGAAACAAGTGTGTTTCTTAAGATCGAATGAGGGAGTGGAGAGCGATCGCCCTCTATTTCCTATACAAAAGAAACTCACAGTTTCTTGAGAGTAAGCCAACTTACTAAGGGGTATTTTAAAGCTGCTTAGAAGGGTTGTTTTTCCGAGTGCTTAGCGCCCGAAAAAACAACTGTTTAAAACAAACCTTAGAACTGCAGGTTGAAGCAGGGTACAACGGGTGCATCCCAGTTTTGTTAATGTGGCGGGCGAAGCCCGCCACATTAACAAAACTGGGATTTCAATCTGCAAAAGTGGGATGTACCCGGGTACAACTCAATGCTATCAAGGTGCATGTTCCGTCGCTAAGCTGGCAAGTTCAATATGACATTGGGCGATCGCCGCAGCCGTGCTTGCAATGCCATCACCATCCTTGCCGTCAACTTCCTTCTACGGCGCTTCATGGTACGCTCCCTCGACCGTATGGCCCACATCGCAGATGTAGCCAGCACGGGCCATATGAGAGCCAAGTTTGAGTACCAGGCAAAGGATGTAGGCGATATTGTCAAGGCATTTAACCGCATGAAGGTGAGCTTGGCAATGGCGATGCAAATGTTAGAAAAGAATTAGGAGATCTCTGAAAAACAATATCCCCATTATTTGGAAAAAAGGCGCGGCTTCGCCGCGCCTTTTTTCCAAATAATGGGGAAGTTCTTATCTGGAAATCTCCTTAGAAAGCATTGTCAGTAGGGCGTAGGGGAAGGTTTAGCAGATACTTTCTAACTGTGTCCCTCACTCCAGGACAAAACCCGTCCTTGCGATCGCAAGGACGGGTTTGAAAGACACCATTGGTTGTTTTGTTAGGAGAAGGGTAAAACCGCCCTTAGCAAATGGTGAAAGGCTAGAATCCTAAGTCAGCCAAAGCACTTGGAGCAGCGGCTAAGACGGCCTCATCGGACATTGATTGCCAATCGCGATCGCCAATCTCCGCATAAAATGTCTCGTCATAGGGTCGGGTACGTACTACCACAGGCATGGGCACTGCGTGACCTAACACCAGAGCCTGCTGCTTCGAGTCTAACTTTGCTAGCACCGAGCGCAATGCCTGCCCACCGGAAACTCCGGTAAAAATGGCATCAATATCTTTCTCATCATTCAGCAGAGCGGTGATGCGGGTTCCTACCTGGGACATCACTTCGTTATCAATACCGGAAGGACGCTGATCGACCACCAGCAGGGTGACGAAGTATTTCCGCATCTCTCGGGCAATGGTGCCGAAGATGGTCTGGCGAACGGTGGCAGGGTCGAGAAAGCGGTGGGCTTCTTCAATGGTGATGACCAGTTGATGGGGGCGATCGCTCACATTTTTCGTCTGCAAAAACTTCTCAGCCTTGTGTACATAACTGGCATGGATGCGGCGGGCAATAATATTCGTGGCCAACATATAGGAGAGCATGTTGGACTGAGAACCGAACTCGACAACCACATGCTTCCCAGCTTCCAGAGATTCGAGAATTTGCCCCACATAGTTCTTCGGGCAAGTCTGCCGCAGATACTTCAAATCCTCCAGACGGGTCAGCTTGCGCTGCAACGCCATAATGGAGGACTTGCTGCCCATTTTTACTTCGCAAAATTCCTGAATCTCCTCATTGCTCATAGCGAGCAGGCGATTAATCCAGCTTTTGCCAAACTCGTTACGGAGAATAATCGCATTTTCCAGGCTGGCTTCTGAAAGGTTCAACTCGCCACGCACCAGCATCAGGTCTTCCACCTCAATCTGGTCGAAGCTGATATAGAGTTCCTGGGCATCGCGCACACCTCGCCGCCGGGTTGACTCCGGGTCGAGGGTATACATCTGCACCTGGTCAGGAAACAGTTGCCGTAAACCTTTGACCGTAGAAACTCGTGATTTGCTGCCCTCGCTGGTCGCTTCCCAACCGTACTCGGAGTGCATATCAAAAATCAGGTTAACGGCAGCGCGGCGGCGAATAATACCTGATAACAAAAGCCGGGTCAGGAAGGACTTGCCCGTCCCTGATTTGCCGAAAATCCCATTGCTTCGCTCGACAAAGCGGTCCAAATCTAGACATATTGACACCTCCATATCCATCGGCATGCCAATAGAGAAATTGCGCCGGTGGGGATCATCCTCCCAACCAAACACCGCACGGAAGTCTCGCTCGCTGGCTTCGAACACCTGACTGAAGTGGCTGGGAATAGTTTTGACGGGAAGCAATTCAACAGCGTTAGTGTTAGCTTGATAGGAGGACAAGTCAGATTTTTTTCCTTTCGCCTTATCTTTAGTTCCCTTACCGTTTGATGGTGGGTTTGAACCTCCGTCTGTAGGGGTAAACATCAGCATGGGCGAAAGGTTTATAGTTCCATAAGTACTGCTCCCTGCCAGAACCTCTTGTAGGAAGGTATTGTTGGGATCTGGAGGATTTGCCAGGATACGTGGACTCGCCGTACCGAGTGTCACATCAGTCAGCATACAAAAGAAGCGCGATCGTCGCCCCTGCACCACCAGGAACTTTCCGACCCGCATGTCTTCAACAGAAACATCGGGGTGCAGCCGCACTTCTAACCCCTGACTGAGCGACCCTTGAATCACTGAGCCGATGGCATTCTCAAGTTCCATACCTGATCTCGCTGATGGTGCACTGGATATCAATGCTGCTTTCCTCATGCCCCCTTGTAGGGAAGAATGCACGTTCGCAATCGGCTGGATTGCGGTGACGGACTTAGCTCCCTATGGAGGATAAGGGATCTGCTTTTACATGATACATCTGTTCGAAAATACATTCGTTCTGCTTAGCGCCCTTTTTGAAAGATTGGCTGGCTTTAACAGCCCGCTAATAGCGTTTCAAAAAGGCTTACCCCTGGACGCTTTTAACAATACGCTTGTGCCTCTGCTGGAACTGGCCTTGATGCCCCACGGAACCTGTTTCTTCTGGAATGTTCCCCTGACAACGGTGCATGTTGTGGCAGATGGGTTAATTGGGCTGGCCTACTTCTCAATTCCCCTGATTCTGTACATGAACCGCCAACATGTGAGTACTGGAGCGACTCCACTGTTGATGCTGTTTGTGGCATTTATTTTTAGCTGTGGCATTGGTCATTTGCTGAGTGTCTGGAACATCTGGCATTCAGACTATTGGCTTGAAGGAATTGAGAAACTCATGACAGCAGCGGCTAGTGTGTACACAGCTTTCTGCTTGTATCAAAAACTGCCCGACTTGCTGCAAACTCGCAAAGCTTTAGAAGAAACTACGGAGATGGCACGCACCGATCCCCTAACCGGATTGGCAAATCGCCGTGGTTTAATCGAGGCCATGACGACCTCCATGCCGCAACTGAATGCCCCGGGTATTTCCCATGCACTGGTGCTGCTAGATCTTGATAATTTCAAAGAGATTAATGATACCTGCGGGCACCTGATGGGCGATCGCGTTCTGTGCCAAGTATCCGAATTGCTTCGGCTGAATACGCGCCTGCTGGATACCTCGGCTCGCATTGGGGGGGATGAGTTTGCCGTGTTTTTGCCAGGTTGTCCTTTACCTCAGGCCCTCGAAATTGCTGAGCGGTTGCGGATGGCGATCGCCCTGCTTAGCAAAGAAGATCTGCTTCCCCCTGAGCTGGAATTCAGTGCCAGTGTAGGGCTTGTAGTGACAAACCGTATCCAATCCGACGAACAGTTCTATGCCAAAGCGGACATGGCACTCTACCAGAGCAAACGCAGTGGTAAAAACCGAGTTTCGTGGCTAGAAGATGGTGCGGATCTCATGCCTCTAGCCATTGACTAAGCCAAGCCTGAACATGTTCCCAAACCTGTTCCACTAGCTGGGGATGATTAGAATCAAACCATTCAATTTGAGTGTCTGAACGAAACCAGGTGCGTTGTCGCTTGGCAAATTGGCGGGTATGCAAAACAGTTTGGGCGATCGCTTCATCCAATGAAATTTTCCCTGCTAAATACTGCTTGACTTCGGCATATCCCAGGGTATTTAGCAGGGGTAAATCAAATCCATACCGTTTACCCAACGTTTCTACTTCTTCGATAAATCCTATTTCAAATAAGTGTTGGGTCCGTTTACGAATGCGTTCCGTTAAAAGATCTGGCTCTTGTGGTACGGGTTCACCACAGTCCAACCCAATCTGCAAAATAGGATAATGGGGGGGATATTCACCCTGTTGCTCTGAAATAGGTTTTCCCGTCACGTAGAAAACCTCCAATGCCCGTAGGGTACGCACCTGGTCATTGCCGTGAATCCGCTCACAAGCCGCAGGGTCAACCTGTTTTAACAGGGCATAGCAGAGGGGTTGGCCTAGAGCTGCGAGTTGCGATCGCAATTCCTCTTGAGGAGCGACACGGGGAATTTTCATCCCTCGGGTTACCGCTTTAATGTAAAGCCCCGTTCCTCCCACTAACAAAGGAACGGCAATTCCGGATTCTTTCCCCTTATGGTGAAAGAGGGAGATTAGGTGCTGCGCCTGTTGCTGGTAGTCGGCAACGGTGAACGTTTCAGTAGGGTTGCAAATATCAATTAAGTAGTGAGGAGCCTGTTGTTGCTCTTCTGAGGTCGGCTTAGCAGTACCAATGTCAAATTCCCGGTACACCTGTCGCGAATCAGCACTCAGGATGGGGCTGCCGAGACGTTGGGAGAGGGCGATCGCCAGCCCGGTTTTTCCGGTAGCTGTAGGGCCACATACCACAATCAGGGCAGATTTGTTAGAATTTAGTACAGAGGTATTGTTGTCCAACGCGTGTAACCAAGGGAAATCAAGATTGGAATTTGTCTATCTGTTCGGGTTTCTCCTACCCTAAGGATCTGCTAGCTCAGTCAGAATTGTTGAGGAAACCTAACGGAACGGTCAAGATTCTGGTCGCCATGAGCTATCGATTTAATAGCAACAAGTAGGAATATTTTGCGGGATCTGAAGTACCCTCAAAGCAACTTAGACAGAATCTTAGCGGACTTTGATGCCCATCTCCCCTGCCCCCCTTATGGCCCCTTGTGCGGTTGACGACAATTTTCCCCATTTCCATCCCCTCTTCAAATCTCAATTCAGATGCCCTTAGAATGCCTTTAGAGGCGGATGTGTTATAATTTTAAGGCGTTTTTTTGTTTTGAGGCTTAAGAGGGCTTCAGCGCAGTTATAGGAGACACTCTATGACAACCGGCTATGATGCTGGCCAGATCCGAGTTCTTGAAGGGCTAGAGGCGGTTCGTAAACGTCCGGGGATGTACATTGGTAGTACCGGGCCTAGAGGCTTGCATCACCTGGTCTACGAAGTAGTAGACAACTCCGTTGACGAAGCGCTAGCAGGCTATTGCAAAAATATTGATGTATCTCTCAATGCCGATGGCTCCGTCACTGTCACGGATGATGGTCGGGGCATTCCCACAGGCATTCATCCACAAACGGGTAAGTCAGCGCTAGAGACCGTGCTGACTGTGCTCCATGCTGGGGGCAAGTTTGGTGATGGAGGTTATAAGGTGTCCGGCGGTCTGCACGGGGTTGGCATCTCCGTTGTAAACGCCCTGTCGGCAAGCTTAGATGTCTCCGTCTGGCGGGAGAAGACGGTTCATAAGCTGCACCTGGAGCGGGGGGCTGTGGTAGGCGAGATGCAGGTCGAGCCGACTAAAGTCGATCGCACTGGCACCTCTGTCACCTTCATGCCTGATGTTCAAATTTTTACAACGGGTATTGAGTTTGACTATGCGACCCTGGCGGGTCGTCTGCGAGAATTGGCCTTCCTCAATGGGGGCGTTCGCATCACCTTCACAGACAACCGCCTGGAGCTCCGGAAGTTAACCGAGCCCCATGTCGAAACCTATTACTACGAAGGTGGCATCAAGGAGTACATCTCCTACGTTAACAGTGATAAGCAACCGATCCACGACGAAATTATTTTCGTTCAGGGCGAACGCAATAATATCCAGGTGGAAGTAGCGTTGCAATGGTGTGTTGACGCTTACACCGATAACCTCTTAGGGTTTGCCAACAACATCCGCACGGTGGATGGTGGGACGCACCTGGAAGGCTTGAAGACGGTGCTGACCCGGACGATGAATGCGATCGCCCGTAAGCGCAACAAAATCAAGGAAAACGAATCTAACCTGGCTGGAGAAAACATCCGGGAAGGTTTGACAGCGGTGGTTTCGGTGAAAGTTCCGGATCCGGAATTTGAAGGGCAAACCAAAACCAAGCTGGGTAACACCGAAGTTCGGGGGATTGTCGACACCATTGTTGGCGAAACCTTGACGGAGTACCTCGACTTCCGCCCCGGTGTGGCCGATTCGATTCTCGATAAGGCCATTGAAGCGTACAAAGCCGCCGAGGCCGCTCGCAAGGCCCGCGAACTGGTACGCCGGAAGTCAGTTTTAGAATCTTCTACCCTTCCCGGTAAGCTGGCCGACTGTAGCTCTCGTGACCCCAGCGAGTCTGAGATCTATATTGTGGAAGGGGACTCTGCGGGTGGTTCAGCCAAACAAGGGCGCGATCGCCAGTTCCAGGCGATTCTCCCACTGCGGGGTAAGATCCTCAACATCGAGAAAACTGACGATGCCAAAATCTACAAGAACACGGAGATTCAAGCGCTTATCACGGCTTTAGGCCTAGGAATTAAAGGCGAGGAATTCGACGCATCACAACTGCGTTACCACCGCATCATCATCATGACGGACGCAGATGTGGATGGTGCTCATATTCGTACCCTACTACTCACCTTCTTCTATCGCTACCAGCGAGCCATGGTGGATCAGGGCTTTGTTTACATTGCCTGCCCTCCCCTCTATAAGGTGGAGCGGGGCCGCAACCATTTCTACTGCTATAGCGATCGCGAACGCGACCAACTCATTGCCTCTTTCCCCGAAAACGCTAAGTACGAAATCCAGCGATTTAAGGGTCTGGGTGAAATGATGCCTGTGCAGCTTTGGGAGACAACCATGAATCCTGAGACACGCACCCTCAAACGAGTCGAGATCGAGGATGCTGCCGAGGCCGATCGCATCTTTACGGTGTTGATGGGCGATCGTGTAGCTCCCCGTCGTGAGTTCATCGAAACCCATGGCCCTAAACTCAACCTCACTGACCTGGATATTTAATACTCCTGTCGGATCGCGCATAAGTTGCAATTTGTCGCACAATACCTGCAATTTTGTCGCGTAATAGTTGCAATTTTTTATAAGCTCAGCTAGTCTAAAGTCACTAGCTGAGCTTATGGGCGTTTAAGCCATGGCATTACCTGACAAACCTGCCAGAAAGATTACTAACACAGGCACGAAAAAAAATATTTGTAAATTTTCCAGTGCCAAGATGGGGAGGATGATCTGGTGTGAGTCGTTGCTTGAGAAATCTTTGGCTTACTTGCTAGAGATTGATCCTGACGTTGTGTCTTTCACAAGCCAGCCCTTCAAAATTGAATATGTTGCTGACGGGAAGAAAAGAAAGTACACACCTGATTATTTTGTTGAGCGCAGAAATAAGAAGCAGGTTGTAGAGGTTAAACCTGCAAACAAGGCACGCTCCGATAAATACGTCGCTCTATTCCAACGAGTCGGTCCCATATGTCGGGATCAGGGTTGGGAATTTATCGTAGCAACGGATGAATTTATTTGGCTTCAGCCAAGGCTTAATAACGTGAAGCTGTTGAATAGATATGCCCCGGTGACCTATACCTTTCAGAATCTTCTCGATTGTGAGCAGTATTTTAAGTACCAAGGAGTTGTGTCTTTAGGGAAAGCCGCGGAAGATTTGCAGTCCCGAGGAATCACTAGACAGATTCTATTCAAGCTAATCTACTCTGGTTTTCTACAGATAGACATCATGCAACCAATTAATTCACAAAGTTCAATCAACTTGTCAAACATGGTACTCGACCCAAAATCATGTAATTAGGGATGTGAATCATTCTGTTTAAAGTTCATTCTTTTAACCTTTACGCATTATTTATATGGGAAAGTTTAGATTTAAACGAGGGTTAAGTTTTTGGTTAAGTGGTAAAGAATACGTAATTAAGAAACGCTTAAGTAATAATGATTTCCAAGTTTGTAATGCAATTACAGAAGAACTTTCTAGCTTCAGCGAAGAGGCTTTAGTTAGCTTTCTTTTTGAGCGTAAACTATCGTTAGAACCTCCACAAGCAAATGCTGATTCTAAAAGGAGAGACTATAGAGAAGCAGACTTCTCACAAGTAGATGATAGCCTCAAAGAAGAAGCGAGACGAAGAGAAAAGTATGTTAAAGAGTATCTAAGTCAAGGGCTGCAGAAGCGAACAGAAGCAGTCCTTAAGCCTATTATTGAAAAAGTAGCAAATGAAATAAAAGATAAAAATCCACCTAACTGGTCAACACTCTATCGGTGGATTAAGAAGTACGAAGGTCAAAGAAACGATATTCGTGCATTAATTACTAGAAATGTTGGAAAGGGAAATAGAAAATCGAGACTTGATATAGAAGTCGATCAAATCATTAATGAGGTGATTGATGAATATTATCTTACTTTGGAAAAACCAAATGTTCAGGCTGCATGTTCTGAAATTATTTTTAGAGTTGCTGCAGAAAACCTTAAACGCTCAAGAATTGGTTTAGAGCAATTAAGACTTCCGAACCGATCTACAATCTATCGCCGTGTTGATAAGCTTGATCCTTATGAAGAGGCAATCAAGCGCTATGGTCGAGCGACAGCAGACAGAATGTTCCACGTATCAGAAAATGCTCGTCCCTACCCAACTCGCCCATTAGAAATGGTAGAAATTGACCATTCAAAACTACCAATTTATGTAATAGATCCTGAAACTAATCTTCCAATCGGAACTCCGTGGCTAACGACAGCACTAGATAAATTTACAGGTATTCCTATTGGATATTATCTAAGCTTTGAACCACCCAGTGCATTGTCTGTAATGCAATGCTTGCTTCATGCTATTAAACCTAAAACTTATGTAAGCAAAAAGTACCCCTCCGTAAGCAATACTTGGGATACATTCGGATTATTGGAGGCTCTTAGACCTGACAATGGACCAGAGTTTTATGGAAAAACGCTTGAAGATGGCTGTGACCAGCTTGATATTGATATTGACTATACTCCCCCCAGATCAGCCTGGTATAAAGGTTCGGTTGAAAGATTCTTTGGAATGATTAACACTATGTTGCTTCGAGGGCAGCCTGGTAGTTTTCTTAAGTTTCTGAAGGTGTATGACGATGAATATGATCCCAAAAAGCCTAGCAAAAAGGGAGCAGTTTCATATGATGGATTAAATGAAATAGTACACATATTTATTGTTGACATCGTTTGCCAAATGTCTCATCCAAAATTTGGCACCCCTAGGATCAATGTATGGCGAACAGCTACCCTTGAGTTTCCACCTGCTCTTCCTTCAGATGAGAAGGATTTACGAGTGCTGCTTGGAGCAATTACTCACCGTGTTATTAGCGAAAAGGGAGTAGAGTTTGAAAGGCTTTATTACAATAGCCCTGAACTAGCACGGTTACGTCACATTTACGAAAAAAGAGATAAACGCCGTAAAACTGGAGCTAAGGATAAGGAAAAGGCAAAAATCAAGTATGACCCGACAGATATATCTTGCATATATGTCTTTAATCCAGAGACGGATAGTTTCGTCACTGTTCCTGCTGTTGATCAGCAATATACTCAAGGTCTTTCTCTTTGGCAGCATAGAGTAATTAAAAGGCACGTAGCTGAACAGGGTAAGGAGGTTAACATTACGGAGCTCGCGATCGCTAAAAAGAAAATTCAAGAAATTGTTGAGCGTGAGTGGAAAAGTACCAAACAAGGTAGAACGAAAGTTTCAATGGCCCGATATCTTGGAGTTGGACGTGATGCTCTTGATCTTAGTGGAGTGGAAGCCTTTGTTAAGGAACAAGCATCTAAAGATGAAGAACGGCAAGACCAGGAAACTGCTCCAAATTTTGGTTCTGTTCAAGATAGTTCTGATATCTTAGCTGGGGTCTCTGACATTGGTATTACCTATGATTCTGTAGAAGTCAAACAACAAGGTGAAGAAGTGCAAGAGGATGCTCAGGGAAACGAAGCAGTGGGTGAGTTGATCAATGATACTGATCTAGAAAATGAGTGTAGCTTAGCTCCTTCTACACAACAGACAGACGCTGAGGAAGAAGATTCGGAAAAAACCTTACAGACGTCGAAGAAAGAGAAAAGTGATAAGAAGACCAGAGAAAAAAAATCCTCTAAAGATAAATCCACTTCTAAGAATGATTCAAAACCTGCAGAGCAAGAAAATGAGTTGGATGATTGGGTTCCTGATGCAGGATGGAGTACTAATTACGATTCTTGATTAAGGATTATTGGCATGAATGATAGCAAATCGTCTTTCCTAGATATGACTCCTAAACAGAGGGAGAGAGTTTTATCCGAGATGACTTATGCACAAAGGAGAAAACTCTTGCATGAGCTTGTCGTCAAGTATAAAAGATTTGAAGATTATTTGAAACGAATAAAGAAATGCCATGAGCAATTTGGCTATAGCTCTGAACCTGATTGCCTTTTTATTGGAGGTGATACTGGAGCAGGTAAGTCTACCTTGAAGGACACATATGTCAAAAACTTTCCAATCGAAGAAACAAGTGAGGGTACAAGAATACCTGTTTTTTCTACTTCTGTTCCGGCCCATCCAACTGTTAAGGGTCTTGTAAGCAAACTCTTGTTTGACATCGGTGACCCTCACTTTAGTAAAGGAACAGAAGTGAGTATGACTGCACGATTGCTAGGTCTTCTAAACGATTGTGGAGTAGAGTTAATTTTGTTAGATGAATTAAACTTCCTAATTGATCGTGACTCAAATAAGTTTCTATACTCAGCTTCAGAAAAAATTAAAGAAATAATTACTGACAGTAAAATTCCTATAGTTGGGCTTGGTCTCCTGGCAGCTGAAGAGATTCTTTCTGCTGGAGTTAATAGGCAGCTTAGTAGAAGATTTTCGGACAGAATTACTTTAAAGCCTTTTCCATGGTTTGAGCAAGATGAATTTGGTAAACCGAAGAATGGTCATGAGTTTAGAAGTCTCCTTCACTATATAGAGTCATATCTTCCACTAATTGAAAAGTCCAATCTGTCAGTTGGATCCATGGCTCGCCGAATTTACTACGCTAGCGATGGCAATATTTCATACGTGATGTCATTAGTGAAAGGTGGTTTCGATATTGCACAAGACAATGGTGAGGAGAAGTTAGATTTGAACACACTGGCTGCCTCTTTTGAAAACAGAATCAGAAAGGAGAAGCCAATGAAGAAAAACCCCTTTCTTGAAAAAGACATTACTTTAGAAGAATTAAAAGATTGTCAAATCATACCTCTAACTAGTACTGTAGGAGCAACAAACCGGAGAAATCGCACTAAAGAAACTACTCCGAGAGCATCTGACATTTTACACACATAGAAGCACATCTCTACTTGGGTATATGTAAATATCACAAGTTTGTTTGCAGATCAACATGTAGAGATATGTTAGGTATTAAAAACACCTTTCGTTCATCTTCAATTTGAAATTAAAGAATGCAACCAAAGCCAATTCTTCGTACAGTTCATCCACATCATGATGAAAGTTTTGTAGGCTTTATTGCACGAGTAGCTGAGCAGAACTACTACGAAAATCTCAACTGGGTTCTCCAACTAGTGGATGCTCCGCGACTCATTCATGGGGCAAAAATATATTATCCGTATCGTACTGATAATATTGATGTACCTTCGAGTCTAGCTCATATATTAAGAGTTGATAGAAATTCCCTATGGTCAACTTATCCTTGTTTCGCTTTAAGGAAGCTAAAACCTGGTTTACAATCCTCAAGCTTTTGTCCTCTATGTCTTCAAGAGCAGGCGTACTATAGGAAATTATGGCAACTAACTATATTAACAGCATGTGTTAAGCATCGTTGTTCACTTATAAATTCATGCCCTTCATGCAAACAGATCCTATCCTTAGATAGAAGCAGTATAGTTAGATGCAACTGTGGGTTTGACCTACGTCGCTGCAAACCCATTTTTAGAAACAGCGTTGATCTTAGGCTCTCTCAACTTATTGAAGCTAATTGGGGCACTTTTTCCAAAGATGAGGCACTTTTGAAAGGTGCAGAGAATAGACAAGAAATACGACTTGAGTTAAGCAAACTGAATCATTTACTCGGAGTCATTTATGAAACATTTGAGGAAGTGCGTAAGAAACCTTTGGATGAGGAACTTTTAGAAAAAATACAACCTTATAAGCAGCAAGATTTGGAAAAGTTCAAGTGGATTAATGAAGCCCTTTCAAAAACTGATTCGATCTTTGACTCAATCTTTGAATTACTAGGAGATCCTGTCAAGCTTAAGTATTTCAACTTAATTCAATACTACTCAATGATAGGGCAGTTTTGTATTCAAACCAATTGTGGCACAACACATAATTCAGAAGAAAGCGTAATTTGCAAAGCTGTAATGACAATGATAAGTAGCTTTCGGCGCTACTACTCATACAGTGAGTTCCTCAGACTTTTACAAGGAGAAGAAGTTGAAGAAGTTGGAGACATTGCACTTAACTTTTTTGACTCAGCCAATATATCTATAACTGTAAACTGGTATTACTTGAACGACCAAGACAAGCGTATTAAAACTTCCAGGACAATTCCTGCTAAAAACTTTAATTTTCTTATTTTAGATATACGTAGAGATTTGAATATGCCAGATTTGACCTTTATGGATATTATAAATGGTACAACAATCTACACTAGACATTACGATGCCATCAGTAGCAATCTTACTTTGAACTGTGCTGGTAAGAAATGGTACAGGAAAGAGGAGTTTCAGGAGACTCAATCTTATAATATCGATCACACCGCTAAGAAGAAATATGAGCAAGAATATGAACCTCCAGTTCCTGAGGAAGGATATATTTATGATTTATGGATTGGAATGCAAGCTACAAATGCTAAAAATTGTACTAAAGAAAAAGCTATCCAGCTTGAGACTCCACAGGTTGAGGAAATAGACTGGGACGAATATGGTAGCGATGGAATTTTTGTGTGAATCTCTTAGCACTAGGGTAGTGCTTAGACGTGTGAATAGTCATGACACGCAGTACATTGTCTTCCAGTTGAAAGACAAATATCAAAGATAGGCAGTCTTTGACTTGGTACTTAGTTATCGATGTCTCAGATTTCCCGTTAACACGACTGGCGAATTTAGAGGAAATATCCCCTCTTTGATACTTATTCAGAGAATAGATAGAACAACGTTTTTTCTTATAGAGGTAGTTTTCACTATAGAGAGGCATAGGCGAAAAGCTAACTTTATAAACTTTGTCCAATTAAAAAATAGATAGTGCTACTTAATTAAGTTAATGCAGATGACGAGCAATCTAGTCGTGAATCACGATTAGGTTGAACTTTAATAGTGTCAATTGGCATAGATGAATAACTATGATGCTTCTGTACAGAGCTAGCCTTAACAGAAGTGCCAAGAAACGACACACTTTTGAGAAGACCTCGACCATATTCAGATGAGAGCCTAGCAGGTTTTTTCCTTCGACTTGCTGACAGTAACTACTATGATTCCTGTCGCTGGATCTTTCAATTAGCAAATATTTCTAAGTACGAACCTAATGCAAACTTACTCATACCCGAAAAACATGACCTTACTCGGTTGAGCCAGTTGACCGCAGTTCAAGAATTGGCTCTCTGGGACATGGCTTTTCCCCCTATACGAGGAGAAGGAATAGGTAGTTATTTAAAAATCTTTGGTGAATTCATTTCGTCTTACTTTGTCCATAAAACTACTGCAAAAGTATGTCCGGAGTGCTTAAAAGATTTGCCATATCGTCGAAAAATATGGGACATATCTACAGTAACTACATGCCCTAAACATAGTTGTCTCCTAGTTGATGTATGCCAACAGTGTAAAAAGCTAATGACATGGGGTAGGAGCTATTTGCTGAAATGCAGGTGTGGTTTTGATTTGTGCAAAAGTAGCATTAAAACTGTTTCTGAACAAGAAATAATATTGTCTCTGCAAGTTCAGCAGCTTTGTAATCAGAGTAATTGGCAAAACAAATTATTTCCTAAGATTAATCTTGTCGCTTCTTTCTATTTGTTGAAGATAGAGGAATTGCTTACATTGATTAATTTCCTGGCTGGGCAATTTGTAGGAATTTGTGATGCAACAGGAAAACGAATTGCCACACAGTACCAGAATTCTGAACTTCATGTTTTACTAATGAAAGCCTTAAATCTGTTAACAGATTGGCCAAATGAATTTTATAAATTTTTGGATTGGCGTAAGTCTCAGCAGCAGACCCACGATCGCGACACGGGAATAGCGAGAGATTTTGGAAGCTTCTATAAAAAACTCTACACGAATTTTTCATCTGAACCTTATTCATTTTTACGTGAAGCATTTGAGGATTATCTGGCAAAGTTCTGGGATGGTGGGTATCTGAACACCAAATTAGGACGCATTGAGAACTCTATTCGAACCGACAAAGTATTTATTCCTGGTACAGAAGCCGCTCAAATTTTAGGTTTAAGCGAAGCATGGGTTCTTAAACTTGTAGAGCAAGGAGTGTTAGATGGTAGTGTCAGAAAAATGGGGACGAGAAGCCTGATTTTAGTCAAAAGTGACAGTGTGGCTACCTATCAGCAATCTTTAAATACAGCATTAACTTTAAAGGAAGTTGCTGTCATGCTGTCTATAAATCATAGAACTGTTGTTGGTTTAGTAGAGTGCTCTTGTATTCAAGCTTTGCGAGGACCTAAAAGCGATGGTTACAAACAGTGGCTTATTAATTCTGAGAGCGTGGAGAAATTTTTACAGCAAGTTGAAGCGCTATCAAATTTTATCTCTGACACCACCCAGTCAATTATTTCTTTTTCGGACGCTATTCGAAGAACCTCTGGCTTAGGCTATACAGCTGGAAAATTGATGCGTTTAGCCTTAGATCGAGAGGTAAAGGTTTTTCAAGGCGCATTCAAAAATGGATTAGATAAGTACTATTTCCTTGACGATGAAGTGAATGAATTGATACAGAGAGCTACCTTGGCGAAAAGGGATGTTCACCTTACAGTTGTTGATATAGCAAATATATTAGGAGTAAAGCAGGAAGTAGTTCGTTTTTGGATAGACAAGAAATTCATAAAGTGCAAGCAGGTACTTGAAGGGAAGCATCGTAGACGGCAGATTCTTGAGGATGACCTAAAGGCTTTCCAACTCAAGTATGTTTCTGCTGTGGAGTTGGCGATAGCTTTAAAGACATCTCCCAAGAAGGTAGTTCAGTTACTTGCTGAACAACAAGTTACACCGATTACAGGTCCAAATATTGATGGTGGGAGACAATACCTCTTCCAAAGGAGAGACGCAGAATTTTCTATGAAGGAAGTGAAGCTGCCCTAATCAAGATTTTAATTTATGCTTATCTGTGAATGGATAGCAAAATAGCTTATACGTTAAATAAACATAAACTTACCACCCTGCTGAGATTAGTGCTTTAGAATATCCAGATTACGGTATATATCAGTCTAGAGCTTAGGCACCGTACATATATGCAGAATTTTTTTAGCTGGTTGGATAGGTGCATTGACTTGAAGTCTTCTGGTTGTGTTGTCAAAACATCATCTCAGAGGTCTCACATTGTTTACCAGTACTGTGTGGGGAAGAATCAAGTAGATGACCAAGGTCGATTAAATATCTGCCCTGTTTCTTATGTACTCCTACCAGCCAAATGCACCCAAAGGCATTTACTGTCCTTAATGTCCGATCCATTTAGGATTCCATCAGCGAAAGAATCTCTATCGCAGATTAAGATGCGTTTAGCTGAAAAGTTGAATGTTTCTGGTATTCGAATGCTAATGGTTGAAAATGCTGAGCTGCAAGATATTGATGTGTTGAAGACTTTATTCGATTTAGCTAGGTTGCTCAATGTTCCCTGTATTTTAGTGGGAGATAAAGGTTTAGTTAAAATGCTCTCAGCAGATGAACAACTTCGGCGACGCTTCTCAGAGGTCTTTTCACTGTAGTTGAAGGACTTGAAGTGTGTTGAATAGACGATGCTTGTATCCTGCGGAGGGGGACGTTCGCACTGTTAAATTTTTGCTGTAAGCCTTTCACTTAAGTATCTAACTTCGGAGATGATTATATGTCTTCAGGTAATGAGCATATCGACGGAAGTATCGATATACAACAGCTCGATATCATGATTCTTGATAAATCCGGTAAATCCACAAGACCTTACTTGGCAGTTATCACAAATCCTGAAACTAAAGAGATTCTGGAGTCCGAAGTTGTTCTACAACCTGAAGACGTTCAACCAGCATTTAACTCTGATAGTTGAAGAGTTCAGAGGGGCTGGATACTGCTGATCAAGCTATCAAAACAACATTACCTCCTCATAACTCACCAATTTTAGCTTGGTGGTTCTCACCAACCTTCTTCGTCTCACTGTCCTTATTTTTTAGGCAGAACTTGAAGCCTCAACAAAATTTTCAAACTGCTGTTCTTGTACTCCCACCATGCTGAGTTAATCTCGGACGAAGTCTAACCTTCAATGCTCCTTTAACAAAACTATCCTCGCTAGACTTGCCTGACCAAATATATGCTTCTCCCGGACCTAACTGGCTCATCTTTTCAGGAGTCAAATTGTCCAGAGCAGCGTTAGCTTTTTGGATGTGCTTAAGCCAGGCTGGCGAATTAAATCTATGTAGGATTATTTGTGACGATAATTCGATGAGAGAGGTTGGCACTGAGGGGGGATCTTGTGACGCAACCATTATGCTAGTGCCCTTGTGACGCATCTCACGGACAATCTCGATTAGACCAGCAACAAGGTCTGGACTTTCTATGTATTTGTGAGCCTCGTCAAATACGACAAGTTTGTTAAATAGCGATTCTTGATATGTCGCCTCTGAAAAAATTTGCAACATTACAACGAATAGACCTAGCGCCTCATCCTTCTCGATGAATTCATCGCGTAAGTCAACGATTACAAGGCGTCCAGGGCGAATGATATCTACAAGCTTTTGGCTGTCCTCAATATACTCAGCAGCAAACTCTAAACGAGTCTTAGCTAAATCCTTTAAGTGGTCTGCTAATCCTGATTCCTCGACTGCAGTGACTAGGGATGCATAGGTCAGGTTATCCCTAAGCTTTCTCAAAATTAGATTGATTTGGCGCAGGTACATACTTTGGCTACCTACAGCACCCATTAAAAATTTCCAATGTGATGACTTTAGTTCTGAAGCAGCAAAGGTAATTGGTAGAACTTGAATGTCTGGGTATTCAACTTTTCGCTCATCAACTTTTGACTTGGGAACAAGAATTACGACATCCTCTAAGCACGTAGGTTTAGCATGATATCGCTCTCGCAAGGCTAAAACTTGATCCTGTTCCGAATTCGGCTGAACCATTGAGGTGAATTCGGGTTTATAGTCTTGTGTTGGACTGTAGTGAAAGATGACAGTTGCAAGAGGTTTCGGAAGCACATTAATGCCGGGTGCGGGCAGACAAGCCATCTCGACGATACTTCCTAATGTGTAGCTTTTTCCTGCACCTTGAACTCCAAAAAGACTTATTGTGTGGGTCTGGTTCAAATCCAATGCAATTTTATGTCCAGATGATTCCCCTAGTATTCCGTATTGAGGGGAGCCTGTTTGTGTTCCAAGAATGATGTCGTATGAAAGCGTAGACGCCAGTGGAACTTCAAGTTGAACAGGTATTTGAGGTATTTGATCTGGTACCACACGTTCCTCTGGGACGGGCACCGTAGGAGATTCAGACAATGCCTGAGGTTGCTCAACGCTTTGGGAATTTGACGAAGTTTCTTCGGAAGGAGACTCGACTGGAGACGGTACCGTACTGAATGAGTCTATTTTTGTTCCTTCAGTCTGTTCATTAATTTCAATGGACGACGTTCGCTTGGATTGTGAGTAGGATTCCCACGTCACCAAATGGCTACGCTTGGGTCGAATGAAAGCAGCAGATTCTAGGCGAGGAATAGAATCTTCTGAGTTGGAAGATTTGCCAGTTGAGTCATCTGATTCTGGTTCAGTCGTCTCCGCAATTAATGCCCTAATCAAATCAATTCCAACACGATGGAATTCGATACCAAATTCTTTCTCGGGTGGCTCTGTTCCAGGTTTATCAAAATCAAAAATTAGCGCACTTCGAGTGAATTCAAGTGTATAACCTTCCTCCAAAGTGGTTAGTAAAACATCAGCTTCTTCAGCAGCTTGCTGATCAATGAGTCCATAACGAACTGTCCTATCTAGATAAAACTTGAGCAATGTGGCAAATTGTCTGGTTAGTAGCAGACGGTCAGGGCGATCTGGGCATTTCCAGTTGGGATCAAAATACTCGCGTAAGACTTCCTCGCTGCGATTGATTTGCTGAACAATTTTGTCGCGTAATTGATTGTAGGCATTTAGGCTACCAACGGTATGGCATTTCACCTCAACTAAGTTGCAGGTCACGGTACGGGAGGAAGCATTTAGCTCAAATAGTGCTAAATCTGTTCTTTGCAGCGTAACCTCGTTCCCTACTGCTTCTGCATATTTCTTTGAGGACTGAAATAGTTCTAGGTGGGCATCTAGGGGAAGAACAATTTGATTTGATAACGCCCCCTGATACTTTAGGAAAAGACGAGCTAATGCCAACCCTAACACTTCAGCTTGTTGAGTAGATGAGGAAAGCAGCTTTAGTGCCAGACGACTGGATAGCAGCCTCAGTTGTTCTAAAATCAGCGAAGTCTGCGGTCTTTCGATGCGAGAACCATAACGGTCTAACACTTTGTAAAGTAAAGCCTCTAGCTCAGATAGCGATCGAGATGTAATCACAATCTGATAACTGCTCCCAGTGAGCGCGCTTGGAATGTAATCTACAAGGTAGTCAGGGCGATCGCTCTTTCCACCATGATCAAAAAACTCAATCCCTAAGTTGCGATCGATGGTAAAAACCCAATCACTGACGCCATGAACATAGTGAATTAATTCACGTTTATCCGCATCGAGACCCAATGTAATCTGAGGGCGCTGTTCAAATGCAGGAGCGTTGAGGGCAATTGTTGAAACTGCACCAGATAGAGTTTTCGGTAACGAGGCAAGTAAATCAATAAGATGGACATCTTTGTTTGTTAGATGGGTTGCCTCACCATGCCGAGGTTGTCGTAGCCAATATGTCCCAGTCTCGTCATCATGATACTGAATATCAAAGTCCTGAATTAGTCCGTGCAGCGAAGCGACATCAGTCGGGCGCGTAGCCTCCCCCGTTGAGATTGCTGCTGCTGGGAATAAGTCCAGCAATAAGCTGAGATGAGCACGGTAGGTATCTGGAGTGGCTCGAAAATCGTCAATTGAATGGATTGACAGACTGAGTTTAGGAAAGAGGTGGTTTCCACTCGATATTGAGAAGGCATCTGCATCAGAACTGGTTGTTCCAGTTGGCGAAAGAAGTTGCTCTAGTGCCTCACCTACTCCGGGAGCCTCTGAATCTGAGACGAATAAACGAATGTCATAGCGAAGCTGTGAAAAGGCTTGCTGCTTTTGAAGGGATACTAATGCACTTGCTAAGACAGATGCCTGACCTGGATTGAAAAGATTAATACAAAGTGTGCGAATGTATGGGTGCTGCACCAAGTAGCGGGTGATTCGAGATGCCAGTACGCCTCCTGTAATTGACGAGCCACCAATGTTAGGCTCAGGCAGGTCAAATACAGTACAAACTTCAGCTAGCAGTCCTCTAGGATCTTCAACATTTGCGGGAGCATAGAGAGACCAAAAAGGGTGAATGTTGTCTATGGCTGCAAAAACCCTGCCATCAGACAAAGGTAAAGTTGAAGGCACATTGGACAAAGTAATTGTTTGAAGTAAAGCGTCTCTCACAGGAGCGGCATACTCGGTTCCTCCTTTTTTCGCCTCTAGCAGCCAACTTTGAGCCACCTGTGCCCAGCTTGTAAGCCAGAGTGCTCGTAGTGGATGAATTGGACCTATTAAAATTGCTTCCCTAACTTTGCCTCTAAAGTCTGTCAGTACGAGGTGGATGGTGTCGAGTAAAAGTACGGTGCGGAGAGCTGCGATCGCTCTTTGTTGATCTGCACCAGTGCTGCGCTCAATTTTAATTTTTAGGTCTAACAAGAGGTCTTGATATGCAGCAGCATACTCACTAGAAATATCTTTAAGGTTCAAGAAATCCGCTGCCTGAGAAATCAGCTCTTTCTCTGAGCCAAGAATTGATTCAAAATATTTGCTTCTCGCTGCCAGGAAGCTTTCTACTGCTGTCAGTTTAGGTAACTCCAGAATGTCTGGAATAGGCATCTCAATCTGTCGGTTGTTGATCTGTAAGCGCCAACTTACTGGGCTGCTAGGAGATGATAGGATGCGTTGCTCGATATGTCGAAGATGCCGCGCAACCGGAATGTGAAAAATACCATTCCGACCAAATTTCACTTCCAATAGTTCTTGGGGCGATTGACGAGTGCGTTTATTGCCGTTGCTCCAGCCAACCGATTCAAGTCTAATAGCCTCCGGGTCACGCCCCTCTAAAATAGCTGCAAACTGTAGCTGAAGCCTTGCATACTCAAGGCTATGCTCCTGCGGGAAGGAGCGTTGAGATGCTTCTTCCTCGAAATCTCCCTCTGGTAGAACGTAGAAAGGTTCACTTTCATTCGGGGCAAGCAAACTGTCGTCTGACTCCTTACGGGGATCGACTACGGGAATTGGATCGTTATCTTCTGTCCAAGCAAGAATCCGAATGAAATGCCAGCCCTCTTCCCAATCAACCTTGTTCAGCTTGTCGAGTGAAACTGTACAAGCTAATTTCTTAGAACTCCAGGCTTTCGGAGTCTTAACAACCCCTACCGGAGTCCCGTCTTTCGTAAGAATTTGTACTGAAAAGTGGTGTAAGCCTTGAACTTGAGATGGATGAGGATCACAGCTAAAAGTTACGCTAAACTTGCGGCGATCCTGGGGCAGTAGAATTTGTTGCCCAATAAGTCCCTGCAATCGCTCATCTGATTCAGTTTCGGGAACGACGGGCAAATCAATTGACATCACCTCCACCAGTACTTTGTCAGTTCTGATCTCGGTTTCAAACTGCCATTTGTCGAAAGACAATCCCCAGTTTGGGGCATTGAGAACAATTTGGCGAGTCCAAGCTTGAGGATTGTCTAACCCTGCCTCAATCAGGAATTGGGTCAGCCGACGCTGAAAAGTTTTATCGCTCAATCCCAATTCCATAGCTCTGCCTCGGATCGACAAATCCGAGTAGGTGAGTTTATGGACTGACTCATGGTTTCTGGAGATACGGTTAATGGCGATCGCCGGATCGTTAAAGAGCTTGAAATCTGGTACTAGCCCCAGTTCAAATAAGGCAGCTCCCAAGGATGTACCATCAATGCCATTACGGATAGCAGTGAGCAAATAGCGGACTTGAGCAACCTCATCTGCCCATGCCCAACGAATTGTTATTAAATGCTTCAGAATTGCCTGCGTATATCCTTGAAGCGCTGAAGGAACTTGCAACAGCAGTGTTTCTGCTAGTCCACGATAGATATTGCTGACATCGATTTCTTCAAATGTTGCAACGCCAAAAGAGTCTTCGGCACTGGTTTGGAGATTGGGTGGTAGGAAGACAAGCAATGGTGAACCGAGAGAACCATCAGGTAGAGGATTCCGCAGTTCTACCAACTTCGTGGCGGAAACAAATAGGTCGGGATAATCACTGCCCTGCTGCTGGTCAGCCAGGATAAAGACCTGAGTATCTACAAGGCTCTCTCTCAGACTTTGACAAAGGGACAACATTAAATCCCAATCCAAGTCCGCAACACGCATACAGTGACCAGGAGCACGGGAGGTCAAGATTTTCTGAAGCTGAGGCAGTAGCCATTCCTTCAAGGCGTCAGTCAGTTCTGCTGGTTGTAATTCTCGAAAACTGGTACTCATGAGCTTGCTCTCCTGTTATGCGCTATCGCCGTGCGTCTTGGGTAATGGTGTAACGCGGAGTTACAGTCTGAGTTATGTAGGCATCGGATAAGTCCTGGAAAAAGCCAATTTCCCGCAGTCGAGTCTTGAAGGCATTGACGTTTTGTCGTAAAGCTTGGCGATCGAGAATACTTGCTTGTTGAAACCCGTCGTAGGAGGGCAGTTGATCAATGTAAATTCCATAACGCTCCCTAAGGAACTGGAGCAATTCTTCAATCCGAACTTCACGGGTTTTGAACGATGTTCCCTGGGGCGTCAGAACTGCAATCTGCAAGAGAACTTCTAGCAAGCGACTGCCCATTGCAAAATAGCGTGGACTGCCTTTAGCACGAGCCTGGGCAAGTAAACCGGTATCGCTATTCTTCATCAAGAACGAATCTAAGCATTTGGTAACCCGCTCTCGATGAAACTTGCCTCGAAGTGCTACCAGGATTTCGATATAAGTCTCAAAGGCATCGAGTCCCATATCTAAAACCCGCTGCACTTCTGGATCAACATCTTGAGTTTTGCCAGATTTGGTTTCTTCAACCAAGCTCGCCAGCCTAGCCTTAAAGTAAGCATCTCGATCGAGTGCTTGTTTAGGTCCTAGAAACTCAAGAACCTGCCCAACAGAGAAATAGCCAGCACTGGGCAACGCTTGTTTACCTAATTTGCTGGTTAAGTAGTCAACGAACTCATCCAGCTTTTTAGTGATGAACTGTGCCTCGATATATTTGGGAAGACGGCGGTAGTGGCTGTCAGCACTGCGATACGCTAGAGCCGTCATATGGGAATTAGTGGGATCTCCCATATCCACGACTAAGCCGATTCGGTGTGGGCAGTTTCCATGAGGTGATGTTTGATCATCAGGATCAACAGGGCACTTAGTGCAGATTGGGTCATCACTACGTTGCTGAACTAACGAGGGAAGAAGTTTAAGCAGGCGTAAATGGTAAAGCGCTAAATGAAATGACAGTAGGGTTTTGAGGTAATCCACCAGGACAGAACGGGGGATGTGTTTCTCATATACCAAGAGGCGGCGAATATCATCAGCGAGAAAATCAGCTTGCCCAATGCAGAGGGGAGAAAACCGATTGGGAGCTTTGGAGTCGCGCATGTCACCCGTTACCTGTTGATCAAGCCGTAACAGAGCTTGAGTTTCAACATCAACAGCAACTTGGGGATTATAGCGATCGGTATTTAGGTCAATGCCTAAGAAGAAGAACCGTTTGAGGGCATCTCGCACGGTCTGTCCGCGCCCCCGGCGCGCGTAGTAGAGCATCCAGTAAAGCTGATCGGCTGCTCCATAGTCGCGAGTATGTCTGGCATTGCGAAATTTATAGGTGTTGCCATGCAAGGGACGCGGAGCAGCGATCGCCTGATTTGGCTTCCCCCGATTCACTAAATCCATCAAATCGGTTTCGATCCACTTTCGGACAACATCTGGGTATTGGGTAAACCCCGAAAACCATTCAGGGTGTTCAAGAAACTCTTTGGTGAATTCTTCCAACGACAGTTCCGATTTACGGGGCGGTCGGCGGCTGTTGTGACCATCAAAGCGAAGACGCGGAAACAAAAGCGTTAAGACCCGATCAATCTCGATGTGAGTATGATCTACATAGGTGACTTTGGGTAAGCGAAATTCTTTGTCTCGTCCTTGAATTGCCATTACTGGTCGCCTCCCGTGCTACTCAGATCGCTAGGTGTTGGAGGTGAATTAGAACTCGCCCCCGAACTAGACTGAATTTGCTCCATCAAAAGCTTGCCGTCTGTTTCCCGTTTAATTCGGTAGAACTCGAACTCGTTCTCCGTCAGTAAAACTTCCTGGTAAGGAGCAGAAGACAGGACATTCTTAAACATTACGAGACTTTGATAGAGTCCCTGTTGCTCCTCGCGGCTGGGGCGATAGCCATTCTTCAAGCGGGTCAACATCTCATAAACATCCAGATTCAAAACGAGATTTGCCTGCTGCCCTGTACCAGAGGAGTACTGAAGAATCAGGGTTTGAGGCAGATATTCAATGAAGCGAGAGTTGATGATAGAACGTAGAAGAGAAAAGGCACTGGCGGGAAAGAGGCGGTAGCTACGGACGGTTGCCTTCTCAACTTGGCGAACGCGCAAAGCCAGTTGATCGCCCAGTCGAGTTGGATTCTTTAAGCCCTCTCCACGATTGATAGCAGTGAGCAAGGAGGGGACTTCGGTAGCTAAATCTTTTGTGCCAATGATCAGTTCCTGGAAGCGATCGGCACTTAGATAGGGCAACATTTGCCGCCAATCGCTATCTCGACGCTCAAAATAATGGCGACGGCGGAGCATCGCAACATATTGACGGTAAGATTCCACGCGCTGGGAGCTGTTGCCTTCTGAGTAATCTCGTGGCAACTGATCAAACACTCTTTGGAGCAAGTCATCGTCGTAGTGCCCTCGCTCTGGAAAAGCAAAGCGTGCCATTTCTCGATCATTGGGCTGTAGGAAAGCGAAGCTACGATCGAGTTCTGGGCTGCCTGTTTCACCAACATCCACTTGTCGAAGGAGGGAAACCAGGCGATCGGTTGAGCCTTCGGTGCCACCTAACCACGAGTTGAAGTAGAAGCCGTCGAGAATTTTCTGAATTGCGTCTGGAGTGCCAGCCCGGTACAGTTCATGAACACTGTCACAATCAAGAGTTCCTACCAGCATGAATGCCAGTGCCGATCGCAAGTCGCGCAAGGTGATATGGAGCCGTCCACGCAGATGGGTGAGGGTGTATAGCTGTTTTAAGCGTTCGATAACTTTTGGTCCCGCCGTTGCATCCATCAAAGTGCGAGCGTTGTGATGGATGTAGCACTCCTGTTTGAGGTCGCAGCTTTGGCATGCTTGCCAGAAGCGTTCCTCAGTCATGCGACGGGCAAGACGACCAAAGATTGATGCATCCGTGAAGGGTGGATTCGTGACGATGGCATCGATCGCCCCAGATGCTGTTCCGCTGCCACAGAAGGGGTCAGCAACGACCGAGCGCAGATTGAGGTTGACAACAGCGACGCCGTTTACAGGGTCGCCTCCTTGCAGCCCACCTCGAACGATCGACATCAGGCGGGAAAATTGAGTTTCGTGATCGGTCAGAAAGTCAATTAAACGACCTTCGTTAATAGCAATGAGTCGAGTTTGGTCAGTTGCCCAGGTGGTTTCATTGCCCTGGAAGGGGCTAAAGAAATCGGATAGCACCGCATCGTTGACACGATCGCCCTCATCCTGGCTACCGTCGTAATTGGTGACAAAGTTACGCCCGTTTAACTGGAAGGTTGCACCGTTCTGCCCACGATCAATTTGAGCGGACTGGCGTTCAGCGTGTTTTTCGAGCTGTTGAATGAAGGCGGTCTTGCCATCCCCGGCATTTCCAGAAATAATGACCAGGCGGAATTCTCCGCTCAGAACAGCGCTCATAAGCTGCACGTCCAGCAGTGTGGGGATGTAGAGCGCTTCCCCGATCGCGTCTAATCCCCGTGTGCCAGCGTTCGTTTTTTGGCTTTGGCTGTAGACAGTGAGTAAATGGCTGACAAAAGGATTGAAGTTGGGTTTGTCAGAGAGAATGCCATCAGGCAGAGGCAGCAGCGAATCAGCAGAAACTGCTTGAATGGGTGTTTTGGGAAGCCGTAGAGTTTTAATCTCGTTGAGCGCTCGCAGCAGGGCTTCAGCCGAGGAGAAACGATCGGCTCTGGCAGGAGCAATCATCTTTTGCATTAGATCGACCAATTCGATGCTGAGATCTTCACAGCCTTCAAATTGGCGAGGATCTAGTGCTTGCTTGCGTTTTGGAGGTTCTAGCTCTTGAAAGGGGTACTGTCCGGTAACGCACTGGTAGAAAGTAATTCCAAGTGCGTAGAGATCCCGGTCAATTTTGTCAGTCTCAGTTAGCTCAAAGCTGAAGTTGAGATCGGGCGGGAAATAGCGACGTGTGCCACCAATGCCAAGCTCATCCTCCAGGTCGGATTCTGCCACGTTGAAGTCAATAATCCGCACCCCTTCGTTCGTCCAAAGCAAATTGGAGGGCTTGATGTCCTGGTGATAAACCTTTTCGTTGTGAATGTGAGCTAACCCCAGAGCCGTTTGACGAACGATTGTCATCGCATCTTCGAGCGGAATGGTTTCTTTGTCCAATCGCTCTTCAATGTTTTGCCCTCGGAGAAAGTCAAAGACGATATAGGGAGTGTCGTCTGGTAGCTTTCCTGCTCCAGTAACCGGAACTACGTTGGGGTGGGGAGGCAATTTGCGGAGCGTAGCATACTCTCGTCTCAGCCGTTCGTGGGCTGAAATTTTGTCATAGAGAATCAGCTTGATGACCTGGTCGCAATTGGCGTAGAAGTCAAACACCTGGTAGGCAACCCCAAAGCGTCCCTGTCCCAGGTATGCCTGCACTCGAAATCGTCCGTCCAGCTCATGTTCCTTCGGCAGGTTCTTGAGATCTAACACGGGAGTTTCGGCTTCAGCAGCAACTTGAGCAGGGGTGGGAACGGCAGAAGTAATTATCTGAGACAGCTCGTGTAAGGCAACGGCAGCGCTGGGAAAACGGTCCTCAGGGTCGATCGCGCAAAATTTTTGTAGCCAATCATCAAACCCTTGAGGTAAATCAGGTTTGTGTTCAGAAGGCTTGATTGGGAAGATGGCATCAAACTCCATCACCTGGTCTAGGTTCTCAAAAGCCAGTTCCCCCGTCAGCAACTCAAAGAACACTAGCCCAGCCGAAAACAGGTCAGAGGCAATGCTGGCTTGTTTTGGATCCTTATCGCACTCTGGAGCTAAATAGAGCGGATCGAGGTCATCGACAATCATGCCAGCGACGGTGCTGGTACGATGCTTGCCAACGCGAGCATAGTCAAAGGCTGTCAGGCGGGCACGCCCATCCGGGCTAACCAGAATGGCATCGGGGGTAAGGTTGCGGTGGATGACTTCATATTTGTGTGCGTGATCGAGAGCAACCAGAACATCACGCAGGATTCCAAGCTTTTGATCGAAGGTGAGGGCAAGGGAGGCTTTTTTGATGTGTTGCCGTAAAACCTGACCAGGGACATCTTCTGTGACCAGAATGGAACGATCGCCCTCTTCAGTTTCAAAAAAGTCTTTAACAGCGAGGATATTTTGGTGGCTGGGCATCTTAGCCACTGCCCGGTAAGCGTTGCTGATACGCAGCCGTTCAGCTTGACGGGCGGCAGTTTCTTGATAGGGGTCTACCTGGTAGATGCGGAGCAGTGTAGTACCACCCCCTTTGCCGGTGAAGATGTTTTTAGCCCGGTAGTCTGTGAAACGATCGCCACCACCGAGCCGATCTTCGATTTGCCAGTTGCCGTAACAGGGAGGTGCTGTGAGGGCTTTTGCCTTGCCTCTGATAGCGTTTTCGACCAAACCCAGCAGGGATTGAATGTTATCAGAACGGGAGCCGGGAATGTGGGATTTGTCTTTGAAGTAGGTGACGCACTTGTTGTTGAGGTAGGTGATATCATCCTGGTCACGTCCGCTGTAGTCATTGACGTGGGTGGTGGGATGAGTCATGAGAACGGCAGCATGGACGTGGATGCTACGCAGGTCAGACCGAGTGGGGTGAGCTGATTGAATTAAGGCTTTGACGACTTTGGCGTGTTGGCGCAGTTTTGCCAGAGGAGAGAGGTAGGGCTGGCGACCATCGGGATACCATTTGTTGCCATAAATATCGAGTTGCCCTTTGATGCCCTTAACGTCAACGACAAAAACGCAGTGGGGAGCCAATATTGCGAGGTCAATTTCAAAGACTTCTGCACCCTGGGTAATCTCAAAATTGTGCAGCACGGTAAAGGTGCTGGGCAAATGGTCGCGCAAGTAGGCGATCGCCTTACGCTCAGAATCATTGACTGGCTGACCAATGGGAACAATTCGCGCTGGCATTAAACCCCCTCCAAAATTGCCCGTTCTACCATTGCCACTGCCTCGTTTTCTAGCACATTGGAGCGGTGCCGTTTTTCGTAGGCATCAACCACCAACTCATGAATAGCTTGCTGGGTGTTAGGGTCGGGATAGGGAACAGGTAGATGGGGTAGAAAAGCGTAATGGTGATCTTGCAGTTTGCTGCCAACGGCAATCGATCTGAGCATTCGGAAAGCCGTTTCAGAACGCATGAAAGCAAAGAGGCAGCCCCTTGGCATGACTTGCTCATTGGCAATCACACGTAACAAATCCTCTGAATAAGCCCTTTCAAGGGCTGGACCCGAAATGAATTCTGAACGACAATAAAGTTCGCTTTCGCCCAGTGTTCCCCGTGCTGCAACTAGGGTAGTTCCGTCTGGAACGATGACATCACTGCCAGCTCCAAAGCGAGCAATCCAACGTCCTTCCGGCTGCTGCCAAAAAAGTTGCTTTTGATTAATCAACAGATAACTGTAATCTGGGTCTGCTTCAATCCGGTTAAAGCGATTGCCACGCCGTAGAGTTCGAGGGATGCAAATGTTTCCCAAAGTTTTGTATGAAGCCGACTTTATTTTGTCACAAAGCTCCTGGAACCTTGGATTGAAATTGGCTGCGCGAAGTGAGGCGGGAGAGTTGAGTTTTGCAGTGAAAGCGAGGTTGGGGCCTGTACTATGCCACTCACCGCAGGTTATGTCTGCTAAACCAACTGCAACAAATAACTGTTGGGTAGCTTGCTGAACTTGAATCTGATACTCCGTTCTCAGTTGAGCAGCTTCTACTACCTTCTGATGGACTTGTGCTTCAAAGGAATCGCCTAACCGAGGAACATTTAAATTCTTGATGTGATCAGGTTCAATATGTTGAATTACTGCTCCATATGTTCCCGAAGTAACTAGGGGAGTTCCAAAAGGACTTTTCAGAAAAGCATACAAGTAACCAGGTTTAATTTGATTTGTGTCTGGAATAACCCTCATTACATCTTCAGAACAAGCCATACCATCCATATCAGGACGACAGTAAGTCATCCGCCCTATCGTGCCCGCTCTTGTTATTAGAATATAGTTCTCGTGAATGATAAGTTTAGGGTTGATTTGAGCAACTCTCTTTGCGATAGGGCGAAGGTAAGTAAAATCTGCTTGCAAAATATCTGTACTGGAAAGAAACGGGATCCCATTCTCGAGGTCGTTTACCCAAATCCTTGAAATTCTGCCAGCATTAATGATGCCGGCTATCCCGCCTAGCGTGAGAGTCTGCAATGGATCTTTCCTGACCCTCAAACCATCTATTAATAATTTCGCTTGAATAGCTCCTGACAGATAGGGACCACAATCAAGCCTTCGCCCTTCTTGTTCTAACCAAGTGCTAGGGATGACATCGGATTTCATTTATCTAATCTCCCTATCTTGAGCGTATAAATGAAACCTTTCAGCTACTTCAGGAAGTTCATCATGTATTACAAACTCTCTACGCCTTTCAGTTTGAGTTATTACTCGTTCACCTAAACGAATCCGCTCAACCACATCTTTCGTAACAACAATAATTTCTCCGTTGGCTGCTCGCTTAAAGATTGGCTTACCACGAGAGTTTACACCGCCTTTTTCAGCAACCGCCATAAATACTGAATATTCAGCATGACCCAACTGCATCAATTCTTCTATGCTGCGTCGTCGTAAAACTAGAAAACTAGGTAAAGCTGGTGACAGGCGATATTGGTTTACTGTCACCTTAAATGGCTCGAGTGGCAGTTCTATACTTGCTAATACTTCACATCGCTGTAGAATCCACCAACGAATCGCCTCATCTCCTGGATTACCTAACAAACCATTGGGTAATAGAATGCCGACACGACCAGTGCCTGGTTTAACCCATTCAACGGCTCGTTCTAAGAATAAAACTTCTGGGGGAACACCACCTTCTCGTAGATTGCCAGTATTACGATAGTTACCGTCTTCAGTTCGCTCCCAAATTTTTCCTAATTCAAAGCTTTGCAGGATAGTTCGATCATTTTCAATATCTGTGCTTCGAGTGGAAAATCGGGGATTTACCACAACAATATCAGCTGTTCCAAGCTGGATAGCACTAGATGCTGGTTCTACACCATCAAAATCTCCATTAGGAAATAGCAGCGAGTTCAAATGAAAAATACGCCCAGGATTGCCAGATGTTAGAAGCATATTGAGACGGGCTGTAACTGCTAGATCTGGATCTTTCTCGCAACCAAAGGCGTATTGGGCAGCCCAATCTCTCATTCTTGTTTGAGCATTTTCCATCTGGCTAGAAGTTGCATGTTGGCGATCAGTTCCTGTTTCTGCCAAGAAATGATCAAATAAATGAGCGGCTGCTACTGTCAAAAATGTTCCTGTCCCACAAGCACAGTCTAAAATTCGTTCATTCGGTTTAGGATCAAGTATCTGAACCACCATCCTGGCAACGTTAAGAGGAGTAGGATAGCGGCCGTCCACTCCGTCCATTACCATACGAACAATAGAACGGTAAGCAAAAGTTCGGTCCAATGGATGAGTTTGCGAAAGAGAATACTTTGATAACTCTTTTACAACCTGAGCTGTTTCATTAGGTGCTAGATTTAAGCGCCAACTTCTAGAGAGGATATTGGGTTGCCATGGTTCAGCATCTCGAAGACAACTATTAATTCGTTGTGAAATCCTGTCCTGTCCTTCTGAAACAAATGGTTCACTTCCTCTAACCCAGAACTGTCGATCATTAATTTGGCAAGTCTCATCATATAGTTTTGCAAATAGGAGTATTGCAAGTGGTTGAAAAGCGGTCTGTTGATTGTATCCACGCAAGCTTCGTAGATAGCGGTAACATCTTTCCAATACATCCTTTAAATCTTCTGATTCAGCAGGAACTTGAATGGGTCCACCCGTTTGATTTACTGCTTCTGTATCTTCACCAGGAGCAGGTAAAACTCCTAATGGAGTAAACCGAGTTTCAAATCTGTCATGTTCTGCCTGAAGATAAAAGTCTTCAAAACCATTTGTCCAAATACCAAATCGGCACTCTGGTAAAGCTTCCATCAAACGCTTCAGTGGCTCTAAATCAGAAGCAGCTTCCTCCGGTGTCCTCAGTCTTCCTCTTTGCTTTTGTGGTTTACAAATGACGATACGGTGAATATTGTCATTGATATGTTCTGTACCAGGACGGAAAATTGCAATGTCAATCTTGGTACGATTACCTGAAATGCGAGGATTGTAATCTCTCTTCAAATCATGACGGCTAAAACCAAAACTGTTAATCAATTGATGTAGAACTCTCTGCACCAATTGAACCTTTGATTTATTGTTTGAGGTTAATTTGATGAATTCCCCTGTGAGAATGTCAATGATAAATTCTTCAGGGTTCTCTTCATCGCCTGAAGAAACTTCATCATTTTCATTTTCCCCAGCGGTCAGATTTTCATCATCAAAGTCAGTCATTGCTTCTGCTCCTGGAGGAACTGATCATACTTATCACCAATAACTGGCAGATCATCATCTAAAACAGGCCGATTGAGCTGCATCTTTCGAACGATGAGGCGATTGCCTACTTTGGATTGAAAAACTAATTCCTCCGGCTCAAGCACCTCCTCACCTGATGGCTTCCGTTTGTATAACTTGTTGCCTCTCCGATCAAAACCTACTTTTTCGGCAACCGCCATAAAAATGGCATAAGGTTTCTCTGCCTGTTTTTTCTCATCGGGAGCCTTCCGCCGTAAGAACAGCAGGCTAGTCAAAATGTTGACATTGGCATCCACGATGAAGATCTCTACTGGCAGGTCAATGCTGGCTAATACCTGCGTTTCCCGCAAAATCCACCAGCGAATGTACTCAGCTCCAGGATTCCCCAAAATTCCATCTGGAAGTACGATTCCCATCCGTCCAGTTCCCGGCTTCAACCATTGAACGCACCGCTCAATAAACAAAATCTCCGGTGCCACACTGTTCTGAATCTTGTCGGTTTTCCGGAAGCTACCATCGCTCTGTCGCACCCAGATATGCGCCAAGTCATACTGCTTCAAAATTTTGGGGTCTGTAATAGGAATGTCCGCTCCAAACGGAGGATTGGTCATCAGCACATCAATGCTGCCTAACTTCACCTTCTCTACGGCATCCTTAACATCTGCCATTGCCCCAGCCGGAAACTCCAACGAGTTGATGTTAAACAGATTGCCATGTTCGTTACTTGCCATCGCCAGGTTCATCTGGGCAGTACGCACCAAAAATTGGTCAAATTCTGCCCCAAACACCTTCGTGCGGACGTAGTGACGGAACTGGGCGTAATAATTGGCAAACTCCTCAGAAGACTCAATTTCCTCGGTTCTTGTCGGCTTGTGCTTAATTTTGCGGAACACATGGTCCAAAGCTGCGACTAGAAACCCACCTGTACCAGTTGCAGGATCAAAGACCGTTTCGTCCTCCTTCGGATCCAGCATTCGCGCCACCAGTTTCGTTACCCCTCTAGGCGTGAAATACTGACCGCGATCGCCCCGCAGGTTTGCCCCGACCAGTTCTTGATAGGCTGCTCCTTTGACATCAATCTCCGTCCGGGTGAACTCAAACTTGCCAAGTTCTGACACCACAAACGCCAGGGCACGCTCTGATAGCGATATTTCTTCCGTCCCGCGAAATAGCTTTTTGTAGATCTGCTTAACCTCTTCAAACAATGCTTTAATTCGTGCCTGAATTGCCTTACGTCCCTCCTCCTCAAACTGGTCTCTGGGACCCGCCCAAAATCGCCGCTCCTCCCTGGGTGATCGCTCATCATGCATCTTGCAGAAGATGAGAAAAAGGAACTGCCAAAAAGCAGCATCTTTGGGCAATCCCTCATTGCCATGAATGAAGTTGTGACAGCGCCGAAATGCAGTTCGCAGCATCTCTGCGTCGGCATAACGAAGTTGCACCATCGGGATTGAGTTTTCCTGCTCGATCGGAACATCAATCGGTGCCCAATCAGCGATCGGCTCGAAAATCAGCTTTTCGTCTACCTTCTTCTTGGTTAGATAAAAACACTCCAGCCCATTAGTCCACATCCCATGCTGGCAAGACTCAATCTCACCCATGACCTCTTCCAATTCCTTGAGGTCTTTGGAAGCCTGCTCGTGGTCCCGTACCCGAACCGACTTCTTCCCCACCTTTGGCTCAGGACGGCAAACCACCACATGGGTAATATTGGCTGCTTCGTGTTTCGTACCCTGCTTAAAAATGGCGATATCCAGCTTTTTTCGCCGCTTCCCCACTTTTACGGCAAAGTCCCCCTCCATATCACCCACAGCAACCCCATACTCGTGGCAAATTGCCAGGGCAATCCGTTGCCGCACCTGCTCTTTGGGGGTCTCCTTCAGTCGCTTCTCCCCGCTGATGAAGTCCAGAATGTAGCCATCGGCGATCGTGGTGTCATCCTCCCCCTCATCACTCTCCTCGTCCAGTCCACTACCATTGCTGATGAAGGAGCTATCTTGGCTATCTTCTAAAGCAGTCTTTTGCTTTGTTTTTCGTTTTGGTTTAGTAGGCTCCACTGCCGCTTCAGACTCTGGAGGCGACACCTGTGCAGCCTTTTGACGAGTTTTTCGCTTCGGCTTGGCAGGCTCTACCACTGCCTCAGACTCTTGAGGGGGCAACTGCTCTGTCTCTTGCTTTGTCTTTCGCGTGCGTTGGGTAGACTCCAGCACTGCTTCAGACTCTGGAAGTAGCACCTGTGCAGCCTTTTGACGAGTTTTTCGCTTTGGCTTAACAGGCTCTACCTCTTCTTCAGACTCTGGGAGTGGCAATTGCTCTGTCTTTTGCTCTGCCTCTTGCTTTGTTTTTCGCTTCCGTTTAGGGGGTTCTGCCACCACTGATTCAGCCTCTGAAGACGGCGGTGGGGCAGCTTTTTGCTTCGTTTTTCGCTTTTGCTTAGCAGGTTCAACCGCCACTTCCTCAGGTTTTAGAAGTGCCAATTGTTCTGATTCTTTACTGGTCTCACGCTTACGACTCATGCAGTTGCTCACTCTTAATACATCGCCCTGTGGTTTTAGGAATAGGAGTTAGTTCGGGGAGGGCGAGTAATCTCTCAAATCACCTAAGGAGGAAGCAGTTGAAAAATCTTTCTCAATAAACATCAACACCTGATTTAGCTGCTCATCCGATAGCCCTTTTGCCATGACTAAGCGAATCAGTTCGAGCAATTTTGGCTTCTCCTTCAGCAACGAGGTGATATCTGGATCAGTCGTTGAGGTCAACCGGAACAAAACATCGGGATCAGCAGCCAAGACTCGTGCCAACTCTTTAATGACCTCTGGTTTAGGAGGTGGCTCCTTGCCCCGCTCAATACGGCTTAAATAAGCAGCCGAGATACCCACCCGCCCTGCGGTTTCCCTTAGCCCCATATCCTGGGCTACTCGAAGCTGTCTGAGGGTATCGCCGAACTTGTTCATGGCTTCATAGATGTTGTCTGTTGCATAACGCTAAACACTTTTCTTATTCGATTGTCCTTTGAGACAACCCCAAAGGGGAAGGGGGTTAGAACCGAAACTGCGGTAATCTTAACGACACATCATCGGGAGAGCATTTCTCGCAACAAACCTTAAGCTGAACGGGCGGGTTGGGCTTTAGCCCTTAGCCGAAAGCTTTCAAAATCAATCACTTTAGACTGGCGGGCAGCTTCCCAAACCTCCTCAACCACGCTTGCCAATGGTGGGATCACAATCAGCATGTACTGTCCCAGTTCGCGATCGCTTTTATCGGCAACCTTCATAACGCGAGGCATATCTGACCAATCCGGCATCACCCAGTACACCTCGTCGTTCAGAACCACAATCTTTTTGTCCCTCAAGCTATTGTCAAAACCACTGTTGTCCAGCAGATTGATAATTTTTCGGACGGTTTGAAGCGAAACCTCCTGGCGCAGATTCTTAATTGCCCGGATCTCTAACACTTGCTCCCAGGTGTAAATGACTGTTGGCTTCTTGGAATTGCCGTAACGCTCTGGCACCACAAGCCCGCTGCGATCGAGATGTTGCAGCCGGTTTGACGTGGTCTCAGTCAGAGCTAGGGTCTCTTGTCGTGTAAACCCCTCCATCACACCCATAGCGATCCTTCCAGTAATTGATCTTGAATCCTCAACATAGAAATACGGCAACCGCCTGTAAGATTAATTTTACTTATCAGAAAACAACGTATTAGATCCTGGGCGATCATGAATACGTTAACTTATACTGTGATCAAACGCAATATAGAGCCTACTCTAAGCTCTAACTCCTTGGAGCGAAAGTAACTTGAGGGTATACCTCTCTAACTCCTTGCGTTGCAGCGTAAGCCATTCACATGGAGGGCAGCACAGAGTACATGGTTCCAAATAAACGCTTTGATGAACTCCTTACCGACATTGAACCGAGTTCTACAACCAAAGGAAACGCATCTTCTGCTCACACTGAAGTTCGGAGCCACCTAAGTTCTTGCGAGGAGTTCAGCGATCGCCATGTTCGGGACTTCTTGGCAGGAAGTTACGCAAGGGATACGGCGATACGACCAAAGAAATTAGAGGATGGGTATGAGAGACCAGACGTTGACATCATAATCGTCACGAACTACGGCATCTCAACCGATCCTACTGAAGTGCTTACAGACTTGAGCGATGCTCTCAGCACCTCCTTTGAAGTCGAGCGGATCAACAAACGGTCTGTCAGAATTGTGACTAGTAAAGCTGAGATGGACGTTGTGCCGGTAATCGAGACTGGTACTACTTACCATCTCCCTGATAGGGACCTTGGTTACTTCAAAGAGACCAACCCACCTGCCCATAACGATTGGAGCAGGGATCAAAATACACTCTTCAACGGTCGTTTTAAGCCGTTAGTCAAGATGTTTAAGTGGTGGCGGCGCGAAAACAAGAGTGGAAAGCGACCTAAGGGTTTTGTGCTCGAAGTGTTAGTCGCAAAGCACGCACCGATCAACGAGACTCACTATGGCGAAGCCTTTACACAAATGCTCGAAAACATTTATTCAGCGTATGGGCACGTAGATAAGCCATCCATTGAGGATCCAGGGTTACCTGGTAGTGGTAGTGACATCCTATCGAAGGTATCCATTACCGATTGGAAAAACTTTATTGAGCGTGTTCGTGTTCACGCTGGCTATGCACGACAGGCACAGAAGGAAACCGATATGGAGGAGGCAACCCGTCTCTGGCGTAAGTTGTTTGGTTCAAGATTTAAAGCTACCGCGAACGCTGCTCAGGAAGATAGCTTGACTACCTACGCAACTGCACCTGCGGCGACGACAGGTTATGTCTTTCCCAATGCACCTGCCACACCTAACAAGCCGCGTGGATTCGCATGAAATTTTGGTGGCTCACAAACTATGCCCGCATTCGCGCTGAGAAGACAGCGATCGAGCAGATTGCTACTGATGAGGGCTGGTTCCGGCTCTCCGGTTGGCAGATACATGAGTTTCGCTTTTCAGCCAATGGCATAATTATCGCCCATGGAATCGAATACTCCATTCGCCTCATATACCCAGACCAGTTTCCTTCCGTCCCGGCTTGGGTCGAACCTCAGGATTCTAATGCGCGGTGGAGTTCTCATCAGTACGGCAAAGGCGGCTTATTATGTCTAGAGCTTCGCCCAGATAACTGGTCTCCAGATGCCTCTGGAGCTGATGTTCTGCGAAGTGCTTACAACCTTCTTTACTTGGAAAACCCGCTCGGTGAAGGAGGACACGGAGCTGTTCCTTCTGCGGATCAGATCGGTGATGTGCAATCTTACGATTGGGGGTCGGAATCAGTTTTAATCAGCTCCGGCTGCCTTAAACGGATCCGAGACGGTGCTGCTGTAGGTGTCCGTGCACTACGGTGGACACCTGAGGACAATGTATGGCCCCTTTTGGTATTTGACACTGCCGATTGTCTCCAGCCTCAGCATCTTGCCTCCTCTGACATTGACACCTTTTGGCAGGAGTTGCCGGTTGTGATCGTGCAGTCATCCATATTTGACTCTACCCCTGAGGATCGTGCTGCGCTTGCTTTAACGCTGAATACTGATCTCTCAGATGAATTTCTCAATGATGCAATCGTTATTATTGCTATTTGCGAAGACGGTATAAAACCAATTCATTCCCCGAATGGAGACTCAGTTTTCGTGCGAAAGTGGGTTGTTTTGCCTGAGGATGCCGGATCTCGAACAGGGAGGAAGACAGAGGGGAGGAGTAAAAGCGTTGCTTTAGCTGGGCTTGGTTCAGTCGGATCTAAGATCGCTGAGATACTGCTGCGTTCGGGTGTTCATCGCCTTGTTCTCATTGATGGTGATGTGATGCTACCTGGCAACCTTGAGCGCCATATTCTTGACTGGCGAGATGTCGGTTTCCGTAAAGCAAAGGCAGTCAAACGCCGACTGAAACGCATCGTCCCGGGTGCAAACATTCATGTGATTCCCGCTAATCTCAATTGGCAGCGATCGGCGAAGACGTATGCTGATCAATTGGAGGTTATTGCGGAGTGTGACCTCATCGTTGACGCAACAGGTGATATTCCAACTGCCTTACTGCTTGGGGCGATCGCCGCTGAGAACAAGAAGCCGTTTATTTCGACTGAGGTCTTTGAAGGGGGACTCGGCTGCTTGGTCGCTCGATCTATCCCTGAACGGGATCCACCTTACATCAGAGGGCGAGCTGCTTATGTTGCCTACTGTGATCAGAGAAACGTGGAACCTCCTGCAAGCGGTCATCGAGCTTATGAAGCATTGACTGAAGCAAGCGAACCTTTGGTCGCAGACGATGCTGCGGTTACCATCACTGCTGCACACGCCGCCCGAGTAATTCTTGATGTTCTCGACCAACAGATTGGAGCGACCGATAATGCCTGGCTTCTCTTTGGTTTTCGTGAAGGTTGGCTTTTTAAGCATCATGGTGACAACATCAGCCTTGATGTTGGTCCAGAGCCTCCTCGCCCCCCAATTGTCGATGATATTGAAATGCAAACGTTCGTATCTGCATTAGCAAAGGAAGTGCTCGATGCGACTGCGCCTTCCCCATGACCAAATGAACCTGCTGATGGACGCCCTTCGTAGAGCAGGGGAAAAAGAGATTGGAGGGCAGATATTCGGTGAGCAGCTTATGCCATCGGACTTCCGAGCCATTGAATTTACCGTCCAGAGGCGTCCTGGCAGGTTTGCACAATTCATGATTGATCTCGTACAGGCTGCTCAGGATGCCGCACGCTTTTTCGATCGCACAAAGCACCGCTACACACGTTTTAACTACCTTGGTGAATGGCACAGTCATCCCAGCTTTGAGGTCCAACCAAGCAGCAAAGACATAGCTACTATGCGAGCGCTTGTATCAGATCTGGAATTCAAGGGTAACTTCGCTGTCCTCTTAATTGCTCGTCTAGATGATGACCACCTCAACTGCGGTGCCTGGCTCTTCGAGCCGAACGGTTCTGAGCAGCGCATTACATTAGATATAGAGTTATGACGATAGAGGAGCCAACATTAACTGACGCAAAGGGGCTGGGCGGTATCATCGCGCAGGCGGGATTTGATTATCAAGTTTGGGATGCGCTCATCCGACTACCAAATTGGCTCAAGAATCCTGCTTTTGACGGCATGATCTTTGAGGGGTTAGAGGATTTGGAGGTCCGCTTCTTCGCCCCGCATGCTCCGCATGGTCATTTTTTAGATCGGTTCCAAGCGAAGTCAGGTATGTTAACTCGTGCCGAACTCATTGATGTTTTCAACTCCTTCGAGGTTTTTGCAGCTAAACATCCTTCCGTAGCGCGTGTTCAAACTCTGGTGACACCAGCCCTTCCTCCAAAATTGGCTTGGCTCGCCCGAGACCCCGATCGCGTTCGTCAAGCCAGACCGTTCTACAGCCCATTTGCTGATATTCAGGCAGCCAGCAACGAAAAACTTCGACAAGATCTTGTTGAGGAATTTGGAAATGAGCTTGGTAGCTTGTTCGCTAACTCTATTGAAGTCTCTTTAAGAAATTTGCCAGATCGAACGCATGCCGAAATGGGTTTCGCAGCATCGATGGAAAAAGCATTCCCCCATTTAGGATTTACCTCTCGCAAAATAGTGGAAGGATTCGGTGCATTGGTCGATCTCATCGCACAATCTCGTGGTGTGATGCTAACCCAAAGTCGTCTGGTTACTGTACTGGAGGAAGCACTTGGATCTGCCCTAATTCACAATCGAAAGCTTAAGATCCATATCCGTTCAGACCGCAATGGTTCCAGTGAAGATGCGATCGCGATAGACGCAAGTAGGTTTTCTGGGAGTGAAGGTCAATTCCCTCCTTGTGAAGAATGGCAAAACGATCTAGTTGCCCCTCTTACAAGGACCGCCGATTGGGCTAAGGTGAACCATTACCAACACATTGCGCTATCGGGTTCCTACCGTCTAACAACAGCTTTTGCTCTAGGATGGTCATTTCGATCAGCAACCGGATTTGAAATTGACATTCCCACACGACAGGATGCTTGGGCTACTGACGATCGCCCAACAGTTGACGATGCTTCCTTGCCATGGAAACTAATTGAGCCTGGATCACTCGTGAATGGATGTCTAAAAGTTGGAGTCGGAGTTATGCGCGATCCCACCTCCGACATCCTAGCGACTATTAGACTCCAATCAGCGACTGATATTTTAACTGTGTTTCTTCCGGCTCCACTTGCCACCGGAACCCAAGCTCAAGCTTCTGTTCGATTCGTGAAAGGTGCAGTCGTTCAAGCTGTGGCACGGCTACGTCCGATAGCCATAGATCTCTATTTTGTAGGTCCAGCAGCATTTGCCATAGCATTAGGACATCGTTGGAACGCACTTCCACCCACACAACTACACGAGTTTATAAACACTAATGGATGTTATGTACCCACTTTAATGATTGATGGTTTGTCCCGAAGATAAAGCGTTTACATGAGTGGCAATGGCATTACAATTTCGCAACGACTCTTAACGTGATTTAAACAAGGTGACGAATTGATTAAAAACCAGCATTTGAGGCGATTATGCGATTATAAGGACACTTAAAGAGCAGCTGAGTTCTCGAAAATATTAGTGAGAAGTTAGCGATTGTACCTGACTTCACAACCTTTCAACAGTCAGCACGTTGAAAATGGCAGAACAGAATTAGGGGTTGTAGAGATGGAACCACTACCGCAGACCAGCCAACTTCAAGATGAAGCCCTTGTTGCACAACAACAAGAGGAGAAGTTTAGGATTGATGTCTTTTGGCTAGAAGAAATTAATGCACTGTTTGAAGAGTTGTGTTTAGGTCAACAGCGAGCTTCAATTAGCGATCTCTTTCGGCATCTCCGATATAAAGCCTGCCTTTACAACCGTAATGATTATCCCTCCTACAGCACGGTACGCCGAGTTTTTCACTCTATTCAGAGGGAAATTTGCCGGATGTCCAACAACACTCCGCAAACGACCAGCCTCCAAGATGAAGCCCTTGTTGCACAACAACAAGCAGGAAGGTTTAGGATTGATACCTTTTGGCTAGAAGAAATTAATGCACTGTTTGAAGAGTTGTGTTTAGGTCAAGAGCGAGCTTCAATTAGCGATCTCTTTGAGCATCTCAAATATAAAGCCTGCCTTTATAAGCGTAATGATTGTCCCTCCTACAGCACGGTACGCCGAGTTTTTCACTCTATTCGCACAGCATATTTACAGGAAATTGAGTCCAGAAAACTGAGTCCCAAAAACATCAGGTCTCTCCATGGCAGATCTATATCTTGAAGAAAGAAGGGCAGGATCAACTAAAGGAATAGTCGTGGTATCCTACAAATCTATAGTCGGGATTTGCGACCATAGCTCATTTGGGGAGTGGGAAAAGCAATAGACAGGGGTACACAGACGACTCAATATTAGATCGGCGTATTTATTGGGACGGCTTTGGAGCCTTCTGAGTACTGTAAACGGTGGGTTAAAGTGCCCCCCGACGAACGTGGTTATAGGAAAGCGTGTGTCACTGCCCTAGCTGAAGCTACAGGGCTAAGTCCACGCACAATTAATGATTGGGGTGCTACTTTTGAACGACGCCCTGATCATGTTCTTCATGTCCTAAAAATGGCGGACATGCTGAATCGCATTAGGGAAATAGTACTGCCTCCCGAAAATTCTACAGAATAATTTGATCGTATTTTACGACTAAATCTCTTGCCTTTGGAGCTAGCCTTTCCTAATCTGGTAGTTGAGCTGAAAAGCTTTAGGAACAGGCGTGGATCCGCTCTTTGCTGTCGTACAAAACGCCAACTGCCTGAGTTTCTAGACAATACCAGTGCTAGCTTGCAATTCAGGCAATGCAGACCGATGGCTATCTACGTCAGATTGAGCACCGAATCGATGCTCTCCGCAAGCTCCCCCTGGAACCAGGCGAATATTGCCGACGATGGGTTAGCCAGGATGACAGTAGAGGTTATCGCAAATCCTGTATTCATGCGATCGCGACAGCAACGGGCTTAAGTCCAAGCACCGTCAAAGACTGGGGTCCAGACTTTGTTCGTTGTCCTCGCTATGTCCCTTATCTCCTGCGTCAGGCGGACTTACTCAATCAGTTTAAACAACTGGCTCTAAACAAACAAATATCGTTGCCACCTGATTTTCCGCAAGAGTAAGGTGCTATTCGCAACATCTCGACCACTTAGAAAGTAGCTAAGAAAGCTGCGTAATCTCCTGTCTATGTCAAACTCTGACTATTTTTACTCTTCAAGTGGCAGCCGCAATCCAGACTTTGTAGCCTGGCAGAGTAGTAACTTTAAAGACATAAGCTTACCAGCGAGGTTACCGCAGGTGATACCAAATCCTACATATCCATTGGGCAGCCGTTGCCGTTGGATTCCTAATCCAGACACTGATTGGGGCACAATCATTGGACAAATCTACTCTCCGTACCGATTGGATCACTCATCAGAGGTTCAATGGTCTTGGCTCTACTTGCTTTTGCTGGATCCTAATAGCCCTTCGCAGCAATGGCTCGTGGCAGATTGGGTCGAAGAAGAACATCTTGAACTGCTGGCTTCTGCACCTTCTGAAAATTCTGATTTGGAGGGATTTCATGAGCCAGCCCCCTGATCAGCGTGCTTTGACAGATGTGGAGCGATCGCTCTTTCGGCTCTACGTCAATTGCCAACTGGAAGGAGTTCATCCATTCCAGCTTTACCAGGAGTACGACTTCAATTACGAGCAACTCGCCATGATCGCGGGATGTAGCCTCCCTACCCTGACTCGATGGATGAACCATAATCAGGAGCCTCGTTCCCTTAAGGATGTCTATACTCGGCGGTTGGGAGAGTTCTACTTCCTCCTTAAGCACTATGAGCAGATTCCGATGGAGCTATGGGACGTTGTATGCCCACTACCCCCTCGTCTGCGAGCCATTCTTTACCCTTCAAGTGAACCTTAATTCGTTGCTGTGTTTGGTTCTTCCTATCAAATGATAGGTATAAGTAGCAAACTCTTGCTTCCCCAGTACAACCGATCTATCGTTGCCAACATCCGATACACCCATCTCCACATGGCAACGATGAACACACCCATTTCTGCCTTCGATCTGTCCAAGGAAGCCCTACCGGATCTGCTTCTAAAAATTCAGCACGGATTTATTCAACTCCCTGACCTCCAACGGAGCTTTTGTTGGCAGGATGACTTGGTAATTGACTTGCTGGCAAGTGTCAGTCAGGGATGGCCGATCGGCGGCATCTTGTTGCAGGAAGTCAGTCATGGTTCCTGGAAAGTGTGTTCACGATTGGTTGAAGGAGTGCAGTTGGAACAGGTGCCAACGCCAACAGAGTTGATCTTGGACGGTCAACAACGTTGTACTGCTCTTTTCATGTGTTTGTTTTCCAATCGCCCTGTGCGGGTGCAGAGCCGTCGGAATGGCAAGATGAGCGATCGCTGGTATTACATCGCCATCGACAAAGCTCTGGATCCTGAGGTTGAACGAGAACAGTCAATTCTGAGCTTTAATAACCGTCGGATTCGCCCTGGCTTTGCGGGGCATCCCGCTATCAATTGCTCTACTCCAGAGCAGGAATACGAATTGGGATTATTTCCCCTGGCTCGGGTATTCAGCTACGCGGCTTGGCGTCAGGGGTACTCGAAGTACTGGCAGTACAATCCTGAAAAGCTGGAACTACTCGACCGCTTTGAGCGCGAGGTGATTAAACGGTTTGAACACTTTCAGGTGCCGGTCATTCGACTCAAACCCGGATTGCCCAAAACTGCTATATGCAGAGTGTTTGAAAAGGTCAACACCCAGAGTGAACAACTCAATTTCTTCGATCTAGCCACTGCTTGCTTTGCCAGTCAGGATTTCTCACTGCGCGACGATTGGGTGAAGCGGGAGCAACGACTCAAGCAGCAGCGGGTGTTGCAGACTGTCAAAGAAACGGACTATCTTGCTTGTGTGGCGTTGGTAGCGACCTATCACAAACGACAGCAGGCGATCGCAGCAGGCGTGTCCACTCAGAAACTCCCTGCGGTTGCGTGTGGTCGAGCAGAAGTGCTGGATTTGTCGCTAGCGGATTATCAGAAATACGCTGACCAAGTAATTGTTGGGTATGAAGAAGCCGCACGGTTTTTGTATGGGCAAAAAGTGCAGACGGCTGAAGATCTTCCCTATCAGATCCAACTGGTCGCGCTGGCTGCCATCCTATCGGTCGTGGGTTACCCACAGGATCGAGTCCGTGCCAAGTTGGAGCAGTGGTTCTGGTGCGGTTCCTGCGCTGCCCTCTATACATCCTGGCATGAACGTCGGGCATCACAAGACATCGTACAGGTTCCTGCTTGGTTGCATGAGGGGGGCGAGTTGCCGAACACCGTTCAGATGGCACATCTGCAAGTTGAACGCTTGCTGATGGTTAGACGGCGACATGGGGCGGTGTACAAAGCAATCAATGCATTACTGCGAAAACATGGGGCGATCGACTTTGCGGCAGGAGAGGCACTGGCAGAAATTAACCTGTTCAATGATCCGATTGACAGTCATCACATCTTCCCGGTGGCTTATTGCAAGAAACAGGGGATTGACAAAGACCGCTACAACAGCCTCGTCAATTTGACTCCTCTATCTCGGTTGTCTAATCAGAAGATTGGTGGCAAGGCTCCCAGCCAGTATTTACGGGCATTGGAGGCAGAAGGCATTAGTCGGCGGCGCATGGATGAGATTTTGCGATCGCACTTGATTGAAGCTGAAACATTACGAGCAGACGACTTTGATGCCTTCCTCAGTAAGCGTGCTCAAGCCTTGATGGAATTGGTTAATCGGGCGATGGGGAAAACACCTGCCAGTAACTTGCTTGAAATTACCTCCGGCTCTTCCGCCCAACGGGAAAGTGCCTGATGAATGCGATCGGACTCTAAAAGGAGTGTTTTTCCATGTCTCAATCGTTGAACGACTACCGAGTTGCGTTGCTGGAGCGATCGCGAAACATCCGGGATAGCAATCAATCGATGCGGTGGCACTTTTCCCAAACGATGCAGTTAGCGGAAGAGGCGATCCTCTGTTTGTACCTGCTGTTGGTGGAGACAATCGCACAAGATGTGCCATTGACGCTTCCACCAAGCCAAGAAGTAACATCTCCCGCATCAATGGAAGATCTGAGGCGACAGTGCTACGAGTTGGCGGAGCAGTTAAATCGAGCGCATTTGAGCTTAACCCAGCAGATAGAAATAACACTAAAGCTTGTTGGGTGTATTGCTCAGTTAGTTGGTTTGCATACTGAACAAGCCAAACAGATCAACACACTTCGTCGATCAAGTTTATCCAAAACCAGGGTAATGAGTCGTAAACGCGGATAGCCGCCTAAGGATCTTGTATAACTCATGTTTAAGAAGGACTCATTGCGACTCCCATGTAAGCGATATTTCTATATTTCAATGTTTCTAGCTCAACTACTGGGCTGGAATAAATTCCTGCTTTTTCGGCAAATCTTGCCTTATAAATATGCCCTTAAAGTTCAAAGTTGGTTGTTGCAAGTTTGGGCTCTAGAACAGAAACAATTGTGCCGTGTGACTTTTAGGGTTTTAGAGCGATCGTTTGCAGAAGGAGAAATTCCTTTAGACGAAGACACCTTACAATATTTCAAAGATTTAAAGTCCTTAGAAGCAGAGGGGCGCTACAACATAGTTTTACATCTTCTGTACATACCACGAAATAAATCTCTGGAAGACGATGACAAATGTACAATGGATTCTAATTAAACTTGTAAGGGTGTTCAGATTTTTGTGTATCCTGAATTGCAGCTTATTCAACCTCGCTTTCTGCTGGTTCTGGAGCCTTTGAGGCTTTGAGGGTTTGTTCCTTGGCTTCAGAAATCACTTGCTGGATTTGGGTATTCACAATCTCCCGAAAGACTTGTGCTCGTTCTGTAGGTATTTCCACTATTTGTTCCTGTGATTTGAAGAAATCATCAACTTCATGCAAATCACATCCTTGAAAGGCTTTATCTACATCTATTAAATGACAAGAGTCAATTAGGGTGTAATAGTTAGCTCCTTCTCCACCTTTGATACCGTACAAGTAAATAACATCAACATTTCGAGGATCATGAATTATTGGAAGTTCTATGTATCCTTGAGCTTTTATTTGCTCAATATGGGGAGAGGAGTAAGACAAGCCCTCAAAACGTATTTCATTGGAATGGACAGATGCAATACCTCGAGGTAAAAAATTTGTCTTTAATATTTCAGCTGACAGTTCCCTAAGATGACCGTTACGATTACAGACACCCCAATTCCACAAATCAATCGGATACAGATTGACTGAGTCAGAAACTATAAATTCATTAAGCTTATACCAATCCATTTGCCAAGCCTGATTGTGCTCTAGAGCTAAGAGAACTACAAGCCTGCGAAATTGATGTATATCTAAAACAGCATTAAGGTCCTGATTAGAATCGGTTTGTTTAGCAGGATGATAATTAGTCTCAGATGAAGCTTGTAAAAACTCATCTTCACTAACTTTGAAGTGCTGCTTAATCACAGATTTCCAATTAGTTCTATATGCTGAAGATTCTAAAACACTGATGTTTAAGCTATTAAGAGAGTGTTTAAGTTCATCACAAAGTTCTGCCTGCTCTATTAAAACTGCCTCTGGTACATAGCAGCTAGGCCAATCATCCGCTTGAATTTCAACTTCGTTTTCTTTACAAAAAGCAACCTTATCACTGGCTGCGTTTTCCAAAAGACGCATTACACCCGAAGAGGTAGGACTTGCAAATTCAACACTAACTCCTACAATCAATCTGCTGAAAACGTCAATGGCTGCGTAAACTGTTGGGCATCCAATAACTCGTTTCCGATCTAAGGAATTCACCAGCAAAACATCGCAAACCGTGATCTCTATTTGATATTGAGAACCAGGACCAAACAATGGCTGGACTAAATGCCCTTGAATATAGTTCTGTCGTCTACGCTTAGTGTTTGTTTGGTTGATTCCTCGTTCTTTTTTATACCAATAACAAAATTGTTCATACGTTGGTAGCTCAATATACCCCTCATGAAAGTACTCCTCAAGGATTCTCCTATAGAGATCACGCATTCCTATACCTAGAGTCTCTGAATATATTTGGTCTATCCCCTTCCTAAATTTTTCTTTAATCGATGCATCAACATTAACTCCTGTCGGAGTCTTAGTGTCCTTTGCGAGCTTGCTAGGGCGACCTCGCTTACTACTACTACTGTTGCGTTCTTTTCCCCTCGCACCACACTTGTCGAACGACGGGAGAAGCGCATTTTTCATTTGCCCTCCTTGCCAGTAGCGACGTAGATACTTATACAGGGACATTTTTGTTCGCCCTGTCCGCTCCACTGCACTATTAATAAGAGTGCCTCGTTCCTTAGCCAGGAAAATCCGTCCACTTGAGTCATCAACCAACGCAGAAATAGCTTCCCATGCCTCATCACGATATTTTCGGTGTTTTTCCGGGATTGTGTGATCGGGCCTAATGAGAGAAGCATAAGGATCTACACTTAGCACCTTAACTTGTTCAGATGCTATCGCTGCTTCAATGGCTTTTCGAGATTGAAAAACTGGCAAAGCATTTGGCTCGAAAACATCAATAGTCACCAGATCAGAGCCGGATGGGCTTAACCAAAGCAACCTTTCAGTACGAGGTTTGCCATCCTTCTCCCCAAGTTGCCATTCAAGAAGCATATTGACGCAAAGTCTCATCCGCAGCACTTAGAGAATCCAGCTTCCAACATCTACCTTCATTTTATTATCGGGCTTTTAGGACAGGCTCTGCGATCGCCCTTGTTCAGGATTTTAGCTATCGCTGCAGTTATTGCAGGATGATGAAGCCGCCTCAAAGCCTAAAGTTTCCCTGATATACAACAGCTTGGTATACTACTTTATTTTTGGTATATAAGTTTATTTTTGTATATAAGATATTAAGAAGGTTTGAGAATGGTGTTATTTCAACCACAGTCCCTCCGTCAATCTATGGAACCAATTATTCTAAAAGCCATCAACAGATGTCTGATGAACGTCCTTAATCGTACTAATCGAATTTGTTCTATCTGCTGGCTTTCCTATAAGAATTAGTGAGGTGGAGAATGACATCTATTGACTTTCATAGTTTGTTGGAACAACTGGATTGGTATTTGAGAACTGAGCAATGCCGCTCCTTAACAGTAGGTTGCTCAGACATTAAACTCTCTGTTCTTTTAGGGAAAGAACTAAGAAAGTATTGTCCGGAAATAATTATTATTGATGCTCCGGATTGGCTTTGATTTCCATAGAAATCTAAAACCTTCAACTTTTCTAAAGCTATTTTTTGAGGTGCAAAATGTTGATTCATGATTCAAGCAAATCTCTTCAGCAGCAGAAATTTGATCAGATCAAAGCTCTAAGTGACTTTGTTCTGCCTCACCCTTTCTATCGGCAGGCTTTTGCAAGTTCTTCAGCTTACTTACAATCCCACACCCCAACTTTAGTAGTTGGTTCAGCAGGTGTCGGCTTAACTACTCTAGCCAAACATCTTGAAATGATGTTTCCCCAATCACTTTTTGTTCAGGCTTCCTTCTCATTACCCCCACAACAAAATTGGCGAAATCTTCATTTGCGCACGCTACAGGCTTTGTATGATCCTGATGAATTTGTACAAGACTTTTCAGATACGCAGCGAGGATGTAGAGTTGCAAACTTAGAAATCGAAGAACCTAAAAAGTGGATCGGCAAACGCTACACACTAATAAAATTAGTAGAGAAACTAATGCGAAATCTTGCGGCTTGCCAGAAGAATTGCATAATTGTAGATAATGCTCAATATTTATTTTCTTCTCGCAATTCCAACAAGTTTTTCGAAGATTTATCTTACTTTAATTCGTTACTCGATTCAAACATTAACTATCTCCTGGTCGGCAATCATGAATTGCTAGATTTATCCTTTTCTCCGATAGAACAACTTTGTCTTCGAGTTAGGCAATTTGATTTTCCTGACTACGACAAGCATGACTATCAAGTATTTCAAGAAATACTTGATGGATTTCAACCCTATCTCGTAATTAATGAGGAGCCGGAAATGCAAGATGTAGAATTTTTCCAGACGTACAGTATTGGTCGTGTTGGAATTCTTAAAGATTGGTTAGTAAGAGCCTTTAGGCTTGCTCTTGAGCATAACGATGCTTTAGTCTCCAAGGCACATTTTGAGAAAACGGCTTTGTCTACAGACAAGATCCAACATTTGTTTGATATCAGGTCAACCAATGAGAGAAAGCTTGAGAGAATTCGGGAAAGAAGCAGAGACTTCATTAGTACACTGACTTCATCTGAGAAGATACCAAATGCCAGAAAAGCAAAGAGGCCTTATATAAGATGACAGCTATACTGGCAAAATACCAGCTACAATCGCTGATGTGAAGGAAACGATCGCAAAGCGCCGACAACAAGCGGCAACACTCAGATCCGTTTAATTTCAAGCTTTCAGCTTCGATCATAACTATCGCGACAAATAAGACAGTAGAAGGCAATTGGGTTTATGGCTGTCATTATCCAAATTCATTCTGTCATTTGATCGATAGGCATTCATGGCTATAGTTGCGATCGAGGGCTTGGTCAATTACTTTGAGTTTTATAATCATCAACGCTTACGTGGCGTTGAATTATCAAGTCCCGGCAGTCGTGCATTTCAGTAAGTTAGGCGGTTGTGATGTATTATCTTAAAGTTTTATAAGAACTGTCTAGACAACGGGGTACACCTTAGCCGAGGAACGGTATGATGTGGTTCTGGATCAACTATACATGCCGCGAAATCAGGTTCATGAGGACGATAGTTACAGATGCATAACTCCTGAATCAGAAGTGAGATCTCCCCTACAACTAGACGAAGCATTACTCCACTTGAACCACTGATTCTAAATAAATTTCAGCTTCATTCGTATTCTGTGTAGGTCAATTCGCCTAATAGGGCCTTTGTAAATTGTGTTTTCAAGATGCATCGGGATTTGGAGGATCAAACCCGAAGAGACTGAAAAATATGTGTAATTGAAGTAGGGCTGGTTGGAGTAGAAAAGCTTCTGCCCCTTTTGTATCGATGGGTTTAACTTCACGGGATTCTCTCAGTTCTAGGAGTAAAATCGGGAAAGCGCTTACCAAGGTTAAACCGAATGGTTTTTAGTAGTGGATATGCTTTAGTCATTGGAGTTGGCTCTTACCAAAATGTACCCAACTTGAATGCACCTCTGACAGCAGAGGATGCCCAGGAGGTGAAAGCTGTATTGTGTGATTCAAGGTACTGTGCCTACCCGGAAGAGCAGGTCAAGCTGCTGCACGATGGCAGTGCTACACGACAAGCTATTCTGTCTGCTCTGGATTCTTTTGCCCAAATTCAGGAAGGTGACACCTTCTTGTTGTTTTACAGTGGACATGGTGAGTATGGGGAAGATAAGCACTACTATCTAACCACTCATGAAACTGAATTAGTTAACGGCAAAGTTAAAGAAGGGAGTGGGATTCGGGAAAAGGAGCTATTAGAGAAGCTTCAAGCTATTAAGGCTAAACGCACACTCTTGATATTTAATGCCTGTTATTCGGGTGAAATCTCACCCGAGTCTTTGAGTGCAGCCGAAGAAGTATCTGGTCAGAGGAGTTTACCGGAGCAGGCTATAGCTGCATTGCTTGGAACTGGCCAAGGACGAGTAGTGATCACGGCGTGTCGAGAAACGCAAAAATCATATTTCCTTAAAAATGCGTCTATGACGTTTTTTGGTAAAGCATTAAGCGAGGGTTTGCGAGGTGAAGGTATTGAGAATCGACGAGGATATGTAAGTGTATTTGATTTATACCAAGCCGTCTTCGAGACTGTTAGTGGTGAGGTTCAACGACGGTTTGGAGAATACGGTCTTGCTCAAGAACCTGAGTTGACTGTCCAGAAAGGAATTGGAGCAATGGCTGTAGCGTTGCATCGTGGGAAGTCTCCCGGGGGCGAACTGACTGATCAAGAAGGGTTGGGAACTCTCAGTGGCGAAGCACGAAAAGCGGCAAAAGAGATTGAACCTGCTCAAAGCCAAAAAGCACTACAACAAATTCTGAGTGGTGAATTTAATTTCGCAGTTGGTGGTGATATTCAAAATGTAGAAATCGTTAAAGGCAACAAGCACGAAGGCGATATTATTAACGCTGAAGGGGCAAAAGGAATTGTTAATCGCCCTTCAGGTCCGGTCAATATGGATTTTGGTAATAAAACTACAGTTCATGGAGATTATGCTGGTCGTGATATAAACAAAAACGTATACACGAATGCATTTTCATCCTCTAATGCATCTACTCCAACTATTTCATTAGAGGAAGTAGATGCACAACTTAAGCAAAAAATAGAACTGGCAAGGCAAAAAGGACAGGATGACTTGGTTGAAGATTTAGCCCCCCTCGATGCGGCATTACAGTCTGCATTAAATGCTGAATCTTCAGGTCGTTTGGATAGGAAGCAAGCGAAGCTAGGCGAGGCAAAACGAATTCTTCAGAGTCTCATCAGAACCTATCCAGACCTACAAGGTATAGCAACTTTATTTCAGCAATTGAGATAGGCTGCTGCCAAATGACTGAGACGCATTCAACTTTACTGTCAGTTCTCCGGGAAATTCGACTATAGCTTAAGGTCAAGGATCTCAGTTGCTTTGCTTAGGCTAGACTCAATATTGGTATCACCTTCAATAGCGCCGATATCAAAGCCATCATCTCCACTGAGAGAACCTAAACCAACAGCAGTGGCATGTAGATAGCGCATTTCCTGCACGTAATTGTTCACAAGATTCCTCACCTGACCAGGAATTAAATCTGGACTAAGTACTAGATTCTGATAAAGGGTCAGCATATTTGCTTTAGCACGTTTCCAGCTTTCAGGATCGGGTTTCGCGGCAGCTTCCTTAACTTGTTCAAACAGTGGATAGAAAGGTAATGCTGTCTCGTCCTGCCGCTCAGTTGTTTGGACAATGCTATACAAGACGTAATCTGCATCTCTATAAGGTTTGGCAGTTGAGAGGCTAGAGCCATAAACGAGCTGATTGTCTCGAACCCACAGTTGGCTAGTATCAACTTCAGATTCAGGCTTATCGATAAGAACAAAGAAGTTTGGTTTGAATTGATCGCCTGCTGATGGGTCAAATTCTTTGCGTAGACCAACGAGTGTTTGTGTATCTCCTAAACCAAACAAGGATTCAACACCATCCAGTAATACATTGGCAACTTTGACGTACGTGCTGAGAGCAGTCGAGAAATCGAGGGCTGAGGCAGTGCTTTCTACTAATTTGAGAACTTGTTTAGCATAGTTACTTCGTCGAACTCGACCTAAGATGATGGAAAGTGCGAGTTGCCCACCTTTGTAAGGATATAAGCCAGCCACTTTAGTATTGGAAAAAATCATTCCTGCAGGGGCTTGTTGACCATGCTTCTCAAGCAGTGAGGGACCGACAATGAATGGAACAGCCTCAACCTTCTTGTTATAGGTAAACTCAGTAACGACAAAGACTAAAGGGTCATATTGGCTAAACCATTCACGGCTATTTGCGAGAAACATCTCATTGATGCGTACTTGGAAGTAGTGACCATCTCGCTGAAAAGCATCTCCCATCGTGCCGCCGATATCAACTCGATCTCGAGAAATAGAGCTACGCATCGGAGATTGAGTCGGAGTTTGCTGAATACGAGACCAAATGTTTTGAAAATGCTCAACTAGTGAACTCATACTTCTCTCACTTCGATTTGAAAAGTTTACTCAGCGCTTCTTTCAAAGAACACTTGGCTATTCCGTACTCTTGTATAAAGAACAGGTGTAGCAAAGTCTCGTTTACGATATTGAGTTGGTCCCAAAGCGATCGCTCTTCGCCCTTGCTGTACTGCAGTATCTACTGCATCTCCTTGGACTAAAGATTGGTAGAAACGGAGAGCGAATCGATTAGCTGTTGCATTAGTAACCTCATCTTGGAATCCTATTACAGTAGGAACATTTTGCTGCACTAATCTTAGTGCAATACTGACAGAAGTTTTTGAACTAGACAATTTAGCACTTTCAGACGCATGCATTAAAACAAGTGCAGGACAATGACGATTGAACAATTCGCTGAAGTAATCAGCATCAACCCACATTGACTCGTCAAAAGTATCATCTACTAATGCTACTTGTCCCATCTCTGCTTGAATTTCATCAGTTAATCGCACATGTCCAATAAAGTGAAGAATATGAGGCTTTCTTGATAAGGTATCATCAAGAGCATTTAAAGTAGCTGAATTAACAACTGGAAGAAACTCAATTTTCTTAGAATTTTCCTTGACTATCTTGTTGAGTTCTTTCTGTATAGAGTCGTAACTAATTGCAGGTAAATCAGGAGGTGAAGCAACAACTAATGCAACTCGCAATTTTTCACCTTCACTAAATTGAATCGGAGATGGTGGCATCCAAATACTTCGATGACGTACAAAAACTATCTCCGGTGTAGTAGCGAACCAAACTGTTCCCACCCCAAGCCTTTCTGGCAAACGCATAAATTCCCATGGAATGGCTGCAATCTCAGGCATTGCTTGTTCGTCAATGTCTAGTTCAATGCGTAGAAACTGTTTTTTTTGTCGTACTACTTCATTATAAAAATCAACAAAGTCTTGACTTAGAGGTTCATCAAATAAACAGTCAAATAAATATTCTCCAATAGCTTTGGATTGATTAGCACTATTTAACTCATTGTAGAGAATGAGTTCAAACAATGGTGTAAACTCAGCTTTTCTATCTGAATAACGAAAACGTCCCACAAGTTCTCCAAGAACTTGTCCTTCATTTTGTTTTTGGATTTTTACAGTTTCATTATTAGTAATTTGAATACGATAAATATAAAGGCCTTTATTTACGATGCTTGAATTACTAGAACTAGGCACAGAAGAATTAGTAGAGGTAGAAAGTTCAAAAACCCATTCTTCAACAGCACTTTTAGCAAGCTGGTTTGCTGCAGTATCTCTACTTCTCAATAAGTCTTTAAAGCGGTTTGGCAATTGACTAAAAACGTCTCTAATTTCTGATCTAAGCCAATTTATATTAGGTTCAGCATAAACCATACCTCTTAAGCTAATCGATCTTCTTGCTCCCTTAGGTACTTTGAAAACAATAGCAAATTTTATTGTCCCAATTTCCTGTAAGTCTTGACCTTTAATACACCACCGACAGGTTGCACTTCCTTCACCAGTCACAATGATTTCAGGATTCTTGAGTTTAAGCTCATAACTTGGGATCGTTAAAGCCAAATTAAATTGTTCTTTACTTACAATATTTGTCCTAATCTCATTTGGTACGGACTTTAAAGATTCCCCTAAGATAGAAGGCTCAACTCCAATACCCCAATCCAAATTCCCAGTTAAACCAACATCATAAGATGTATCCAGTTCTATTACTGATTTCCATCTAGATGAGGGAAAGAGAGTTTGAACGATTGGTTCAGCTCCCTCTTCAGAACTGAGGTTTAGCTCGCAAGTTAGTTGAGAAAAACTCACACCACGAGAAGAATGCAGATTAATGGGCAATGTCATGTAGTAAAAATCAAACCGCTCCTGCATCTGCTGTTTATAAATGCTTGTCAACTCAATGCCAACATCCTGAAAAACTTTCTCCGTAAGCTGGATAAGACTACTAAGAGGATTTCCAAATCTTAATTGGCTTTGGAGAAGTGAATCAACAGCCTCTGCTCCCTTGCCTAGCTGTGTAGTAGCTGCATGTGAAGCTTCCCAAAGCTGAACTTCTCTTAATAATTCCTGAGCTATGTCCTCAGTCCTAGTTAGGTTGGGAGAAAAAGCAGCCTCCGTTTGTTCACTTCCTATCGGTGTTTCTTGAGAATCACCCAATTTTTGGGTGGCACGGATGAGAGCTTCAACTTTTGCTTCATCTCCATCGACTATAAAGATTTCTCCAAGAGTAGTAGACTCAACGGTTTCAAGTGTTCTACTTATAGCTCCTAGAATAGAATCAGCAGTTTGATCAATGGATAGACGGTTTCTTCCAGTTCCTATTAGTGGAAATACCAAACGTGAAAACCGATATCGAACTGCCAATTTGATAACAGCCTCAGATGTAACAGCAGCGTTAGCTGTGCTAATTTCAGGGTTAACATCATTTCCTGTGATTGATTCTACCGTTACACAAATAAGGAACCGTTGGGAAGTTGAATCACCTTGTGAACAAAACTTCTGATTAACAGCTGCTGGCAACGAAACTAGTAGTGGTTGATCGGGGGTAATTGTATCTTGTCTTCTAGCTATCATCTCATCAAAAACGGCGGAAGATATAAGCTCAGAGTCTTGACCTAAAAAGTTCTGAAATGCATCTCCAAGTGCTCCAAAAGTCCCTCTGTAGCCAACTGGCATTACGAAAGCATCAAATGGTAAATTCCAAGGTGAGTCAGTATGAACTGCATAAACTCGAGTATTTTGATGCGTCCAAAGAAGAGTTTTCTCAGCTGCAGCAAAGAGTTGGCTAGCTTGTTCTTGTAAACCTGCTGGTAAATGAGGAGAGAGTCCTGTTAAAACCTGTTGTCGAAGCTCTATATCTTGAAAGTATTGTATTTCCCGAAGAGCTGCTGTGAGTATTTCTTCAGACATAAGAGGTGCTAACTGAATCAGTAACTTAGCACGATCGGGCTCATACTCAGTTTCTTGAGTTGCTGCAAAGACCTGATAATGAACGCTCTCAGGAAGATGTGGTAGTAGACGAATTAGGGTTTCAGCTCGATACCTGCTGTCTCTGATCATTTGTGCGGCTTGTAGGGCTTGTTGGAGAAGCTCGGGTTGAGAGGCATTCAGTTGAGAGGCGATCGCATTCAATACCTCAGCACGGTAAGACTCATCGGAAAGCTCTTGTGCAATGTGTAGAGCTTGTTGGAGAAGCTGGGGTTCAGAGGCATCTAACTGTTGAGCGATCGCACTCAATGCCCTCGCACGGTAAGACTCATCCTGAATAGCTGTTGCTACGGATAAGGCTTGTTGGAGAAGTTGGGGTTGAGATGCATCTAATCGAGAGGCGATCGCACTCAATGCCCTCGCACGATCGCCCTCATTCTGAATTGCCTGTGCAGCCTCTAGAGCATGAGGCACAGCTTCAGGAAACTTCTCTGCTACTGCCGTGAGTGCTTGAACACGACTATACGTATCTTCAATCGCTAGGGATGTCTCTAGTGCCATGGGCAACAACTCGGGGGGCAGTTTATCTGCCAGTGCCCTCAATGCCCGAGCACGAGAGTCCTCACTCTCAATCGCTTGGACTGCCTCCAGTGCTCTAGGCAATGCATCAGGTAGTTTGTCTGCTAATGCAACGAGGGTTTGAGAACGAGCATAAGCATCTTGAATACTTAAAGACATCTCCAATGCTCTAGGCAATAATTCTGGCATCAGTTTCTCTACCAAAACCATTAGAGCTTGGGCACGAAGAGAACCGCTTTGAATGGACTGAATCGTTTCTAAAGCACTAGGTAGCAACCTTGTAGGTAAGTGAGGAGTAAGCTCAGTTAATACTCGAACACGTTCCTGTTCGTCCTGATTTTTTACAATTGCGTCGAGTATTGCTGCCGAAACTTCCTCAGATTGGGAAGCAAAAGAGAGTGATGTTTGTATCCAGAACTCGAGTTGGTTAGGAGATGCAGTTGCTAGTAGCTCACTCAACTCATTTTCATGTCCTGCTTCTATTAAGTGATGAGCTAGATGATGTATCCCATAATCGTCAATTTGCTCCAGAGTGGATTGCTTCCAGGACCTTTGTCCCTGCTTATAATATGCAACAATCTTTGAGTGATACTCTTGGGGGTCGCACCAGAAATTCTGATTTGTTTCCCTATCCTTGAGGTAAACTCGCAGAGATTCGTGAAACAAACTATACTCGTTCTCTCCAGTTTCATTTTCGCGCGCATCTAGAAATTGGGAGATCTCATGTAATATCAGCTGAATCGTCCTATTACGAAGCTGGCTAAAGTTCCTTATTTGTTCTTGAGTAATAGAGGTCTGAGCAACTGCTAAGATTCCCAGAACAGGTTTACAATCGCTTTCCCAATCCGAACCAAGTTGTTTCAGATAATTGTGGTATAGCTCGTATAAACTTTTTGGTGCAACAGATATGTCCTGGATAGATTGTTGACCATGCTCAATTGCGTCTAATAGTAGTTTTATATATAAGAAGTTGCCTTGAGAAAGTTGTATCAACTCATTCAGTAGAAGTTGAGGATCTTTTTCAGATATCTGAACTTTTATCTGTAAACTTGGCTCACTAAGTCTTTGGCTAATATACGAGCGAATGTCATTTAGATTACTTTCACTAAGTTCATCTAAACGTTGAATAAAAGATTTTTTAGATTCCAGATAACTTAAAACGCGATTATCCGGACGGGTAGTAAATACAAATCGGATCCAAGAAGGTAAATCAGTCATGCTCGATAAGAGCATGGCTAAGTTCTTTTCTGAGCTGTAAATTACTGCTTGATCTAGCGAATCAATCAGAAACACCTTCAGCTGTGGAGGTTCTATACCCTCTTCTTCATATATTGCTGGAAGTGCTGCTATTGGAGATTGAATCAGCAGTCGCAGTTCTTCTATAGGGTCAAGCTCCTTTAGGTTTTCAATGTAAATTCCCGTAACCTGGCTATTTGTCAAACTGTTGATATTGATATTGATATCAATGTTCAAATGGACTTGCTCAAGCACCTTGTTCAAGGCTTTCCCATAATGAGGTAGGGTTTCTCCCAGCTGCGCCGAGATCGATCGCAAGACTCGCCCCGGTCGTACCGTTTCTACATCCCCAGCTCTACAGAAATGATAAGCAGCAATGATTCCTTGATGCTCCCATCGCTTTATCAATTGGGCAGTAATGGCGCTCTTGCCGGAGCCCTGCTCCCCTACGAGAATGAGAAATTGTTCAGTTGCGGATGCAAGCCAGTTCTCAATTACATCAAAAATTCGCTCACGCCCTGTAAAACTTTCTGCTAATCGTGAAATTTGAGATCTTGTGTATTCTCCTCCTAGCCGCTTCAAAATCTCAGCTGAGATTGATGCAAAAGGACGTATTTGGCTAGCGATTTCCTCGCCTTCAACTTGTTCTGGATTTCTGAGCAAATCAGCAAAACTATCTATTGATAAATTAAGCTGGTTACTTACGTAATTAGAAACTACATCTAGTACTGCAACGGCATCTTCGTTAGGAAGGGTTGCAAGAAGAATTTCTCGGACTCCACTAATGAAATCGTATTGAATTTCCTCTGAAGCTGTATTTTCAATAGCTTCTTGTGGGGTTGCGAGTAATCCTCCCGACAGTACTTCACCTACATGAGTTTCATTGGACGATGGGAGAAATCTGCCTTGGATAGTGTGTATAACAGGCAAAGTAATTTGTGGTGCAGCTGCAAGAAGTGACGCTAACCTTTTAGCTACCGAAGAAGCAGTAGCCCGAAAACGTTGCACACGCTCTTCGGCAGACAATTCGATCGGACCAACTTTTTGCTCTAGCTCCTCCGCAAAACGAGCATAATCGCCGCCTAATTGTTTCAGGATCTGAGCAGTTACAGTTGCAAATGGTCGAGTCTGATTAGAAAGCTCCTTATCCTCAATATGCTCAATAGCTCTTAATGTTGCTGCAAAAGCTTCTACTGATAACCCAAGACGAGCAGCAATATAGCTAGAAACTTCTTCAAAAACATTAACTGCATCACTTGTAGGAACAGACTGAAGGAGAACTTCACGAACCCCATATACAAAGTCATATTGAACTTGATCGGGGTTTGTATCTGAGCAAACCTCCGATAAAGGCTTCAGCAGCCCTCCCAGAAAAACTTCAGCCACATGTACCTGTCTGGACTCCGAGAGAAGCCTATCTTGGATAATGCGTACGACAGGCAAACTAATGACTGGTGCCGCCGCTAGCAGTATTGCCAATCTTCTCGCTACGGGTGAAGCAGTAGCCCGAAACCGTTGCACCCGTTCTTCGGCAGACAGTTCGTCAAACACGTCTTGCCCGATGCTTTCTGAAAAAATGTCGTTACTTGGTTCAAAGATGATGCCAGGTGATAATGCTCCACCCTTGCCAGACAACATCTTCGCCCATTCCTTAAATATACCCGGTTCAAGAGTAATAATAGGGACTTTAATTTCTTGTGGACGTATTATCTCTGGCTGACTCCGCCGCCGCCTTTTGGCTGAGCGTGAACGTCCCTCAACTATGAGCTGTTGGTTGGTTACTCCTGGGGTTAATGACCGAAACCACACCGCTGCTCCACGAGATAAGGCTGTTCTATCCCACAACCATTCAGGTAACATTTGGACGATCGCCATTGGACAACTTTGTGCCCATATGCCTAGAGTCGGCAGGAGAGTACCGTCATACCAATAAGCAGATACACAATCACTGACAAACAGGATTAGAGAGCGCCCACTAGGATCAATTAATTCTTTAGGGCTTCGAGGTCGATGATTTATACCAGAAGAACCGATGCCAGAACGGATCTGAACTTTATCTTCACCTAAAGAATCGCCATCATTAACGACTAAACCCCAAAAACGAACATCTCGAAAGACACCATAATTCTGCATAAGGCGTCGGAGTTCTACAATGGTATGACGCCAAATCACCATTGAGTTACTTTCATCCACAACCAACGCCAAATCTAGCCAGGGTTCTAAGTCTGGCTTCAAAATAGGTAACCAAAGTTTTTCTTTGGCAATACGCTGTGTAGTTGCCTCTTCATCAAGTATTGAGCGAAAGTTGGAGGGCACTCGACGCATCAAGGGTTTGAGTGCTCTTGCCAAGCTCAATGGCTCTCTAAGCGAGGGGGCATCCGGCACCTTAAAAGCTAATTCTTTGCCTCGCCCGCCCCTAGAACGATTATCTTGAGAATCCTGAAACAAACCAGCTTGTTGGGCATTTTGGTTATCTGAAGTGCTTAAGTTCGGTGATTCTTCAGCATTTTGTGATTGACTCGTTGTTTCTTTCGCTACCTTGCTCTCTGTTGGAGTTGCAGGCTGGTTAAGATCCCTACTGAGGTTATCTAGTATTACTTGACTTGAACCTTTATCTATTTGCTCTGATTCAGGTAGCTTTATGTGTAATGCAAGCCAAAGGATGTCGGCAATCTCATTGCCGGTTAACCCTAGCTTGGAATTCAGAACCGCAACTAGTTCCTCAATCATTGGAATTACACTACCTACTTCAGATGCTCCATCAATAATTCTGCTAACTTGTCTTTATCATCCTCGCTAGAATTCAATCGGCCAGCTACAAGGTATACAGCATTTAATAATTGATCAGGTGACAAGTCACCTTTTGAACGTTTGTCTACAAATTTGGTAATAAGTGGCTTTGCCTTGTCTAAAATATCCTTTCCTAAATGAGCTTCAACAATTTCCGTAAGTGCCTTTTCATCTGGGTCTTTAATCGTTAGTCTCAAGCAACGCCTTAGAAAAGCTGGAGGAAAGTCACGTTCTCCATTACTCGTAAGAACAATAAATGGAAATTCATAACAACGAACACGTCCCGACTTGATTGTTGCTCTACGCTTATCGTAGGTTCTTACATTAACCGTTTCTGTTTTATCAGCAATGCGAGCAAGCTCTGGAATCTCGTATTCCCCCTCTTCAAAAAGGTTGAGCAAATCGTTGGGCAAATTGATATCGCTTTTGTCAACCTCGTCAATTAGCAAAACTCTCGGACGTTTGGAAGGCAATAAAGCAGTTCCAACTGGTCCAAGCTGAATATATCGACCAATGTCTCGAGAGATATCCTCATCTTCAGCGGCTTTGTTATTAGGTGCAGGATTCTTGATCGGGGATTCAGGTTCAGAAGGGTTGCTGCTAGATTCAGTTTTAGTATCTTGTAAACGTGAAATTGCATCGTAGCGGTAAAGTCCTTCCTGAAGGGTTGCCCGAGCAGTAATAGGCCAAACAAGCACTGGTCCTAATTTCAATTCATAAGCTACTGCGTAGGCTAGAGAGGTTTTACCAGTGCCAGGTTTACCAGTGATAAGTAGAGGACGTCTCAAATGCAAGGCAGCATTAATAATATCAATTAGTTCTGGTTGATTTTCTGGAACTCGAAAAGATGCTCCTCGCTTTTCATTCCTATCAGAATCATTCCAAACTGGATCTTGCAAATCAAACTCTTTTACTGCCGATGCACGACCAAACTTTCGCCAAGTTGGTGGTTCTAGCTTTAGTAAATCCTCAATGCCATCATGTGGTTGAGTACTACCCCGAAAAATTTTCCAGTCGCTCATAGTGAATCCTAGCTATTACTTCAACAGTGTTACTGTGCCTCAGTGGTAAGAGGCGATTGGTTGTACATCAGGCGGCAGCCGACTAGGATCCTCCCATAAAAGAGCTAAATGGCAAGCGAGATGTTTATCAGGATCTGAGGCAGACGAACGCTGTTTCCAAAGTAGTTTAGGTAACTTAAACAGAGGACCAGAGGTAAGAAGCCCAGCTATTTCTTGGAGTAAGTCTGATTCTGGGATACTTTGTCTTGACCAAATAGCGATCGGAACAGCAGCATCCAAAAGAGCTAGGAATAGGTCTTCCGAATCATCTTCTGATATAGGACAATTTACTTTAATGCCGACTTGTTCTGTCCCAACAAATTCCGTAATGAATGAATTCCAATTACAACTATCTAATTGGTCAATAGGATAAAAAATACGTTCCTCAGGAATATCATTCAGCAAGTTCTTTACTTTATTCCAATTTTTCAGCCAGTCATTGCGGTAATCCGTTGTCCGATAATCTGGATCATCTAATCTCTCTGAGGATCTGACCGTTATTGGATATTTGGCTCCAATAGGAATTTGTCTACTTCTAAGTTTGATTGCATAACGATCTATTTCAGACCATATATGTAAAATTGGCAGGAAGAGCTCAATACTTAAATCGTATGGCTCTCTAAGAAATTGTTCACTTGATTTAAGAAAACTATTTAATAAATTTGGCAGCTCTGCTTGCAAATCCTTAATGAGATATGAGTTTGCATCCTGTAATTGTGCTTCATTCTCTTTATCCAAGCTTTCTACTATTAGTGAGATACAGTTACCTGGACTTTTTGAATCTGGAATTAACCACGCTTTGAGGCGAAACTGATCAGGCTTAGCTCGGTCAGGACGTAGCGCAAGCATTAAGTATGCTTGAAGATTTTCCAGAGATTGGCTGCTGAGCAAACCCTCAAGCTTTTTAGCAAATTTCTCTAAGCTTCTAAAGTCTTGAAGTTGCTGTATTGCACTCCCTAAATCAGTAGTACCTTGCCGAGACACACGGGAATCGGGTGGCAAGGAATCACGAAAAGCTTGAGTGATTTGGGAACTATCAGCTGCGTTGATCAGCCCTTCTAACTGCTGAAGTAGTTGAGCGGTAGTGCCAGCTTCAGTACCCGTTGGGGACACAATAATATTAAAAATTGTGTTTTTATTGACATCACGCCCAGCAAGATCCTGCCCGGCGCTATTTGTGTCTCCGTAATTTAAATTTACTGGACCTTCAGGTTTATTAATTACCCCCTGTGCCCCACCTGCCTCAATAGTGTCTCCAATATCTCCGCTCATTTAAGTCTATGCTACACGTGTTACAAACTTTGATTCTGAACTTGAGCAGCCATGCTGGGAGAACCTAGCAGCTTCAAAAGCCAATTGATACTTAAATTCAGTGATAACACTAGAGTTTCCGGAGTTGGAAAAATTAAAGTATTCTAAAGATAATAGTGGTCAAGTTCTTTAGATGATCATCAAGCTCAATTTGTCAATGAGTACAAATCCTTTTTATTTAGTTTAACCGAGGCTGGACGATTAAGTCCCTATAACCAATCTTGGAGCATAGCTTGTGAAGAGGTTATTCTGATAATCCCTTTAGCTAAAAAACCTTATTGAATCTGGGTTAAGGTGCTGTCAAATGGGTTGAGCCAGTGGAGTGAATCTATTTAGCTTGAAGCTCAATAGCTTTATCTTCACACAGTTAACTCAACTGCTTTGGGACATCCTTTTCACCGCCAAACAGCATTCTCCGAGGAAAAATTGGAGCAATCGTCTATTGGTTTAGCTATAGCTCATCTCCGATACCATTACCCAGGCTACAAAAAGCTTACGTCGGTGCTGCTTATGTCTGACTTTAGGGCTTATCTACTTGTTCTCTTATACACCTTCAAGGATGTGATAGGTAAAATCTCACACCTCACTTGCGACCCATGCACGGTTTTCAGACAAGGTATTTAGTCATTTCACATTAAGGATGAGAGAAAAGTCTAATTTCGCAAGCCCCTCTAACAGGATTTGCAGAAACAGCAATTATTTTTCTCTTCGCATGAATAAGACTATCCAAGATAAAAAGAGTCCTGGAAGAATAATTTACAACTCTGGAGGTAACCTCAAGAAAAAGTTCAACAGCGATGCAAATCTCGGTTGAGGAAGAATAATTACAGAATAGTGGCAGCAGGACAGAGGCGAAATTTCTTCAGAGGCTGAAACTTATATCCCTTAAGGGTTTTAAGCAAAGGAGAAGAATTAATCCCGATTTTTTCACTTAGTCCGCATTTAAATTTCACTTAGTCCGCTATTGTGAAGTCTGGAATGCCCGCAATCTCGTTCAAAAAATTTCACTTAATCTGCGAACTGGAAAGTTAGCGACAAAGATAGGTCCAGGACCTTGGCAACCTTGGGGCAGCAAATGGAACGATCCAATGCGGCAACTTTTAAGATCTAGTGGGAACTTTGCAGTTTGGGGCGGTAGGGGTAGATTTTGGTAAGTGCAATCGCTGAAGCACATCAGTGATGCCAAAGCTCAGGGTCAGGCTATGTATTATATGCCTAACCAACGCTTGGAACGAACTGCTAATCTGGATTTGATCGTTATTGTGACTTCAGCAGCAATCGCTTAAAGGGGTGATCGAACAATACTGCGCTTCTTGGAAGGATATTGGCCCAAATGACTGAGGCTATTGTATCGAGTCCGTACCCAACAATATATCAAGCAGTGGGAGCAAAACCTGCAAGACTGGAGCGAGTTATGTGGCAAATTACAAAATGAAGAGGAGGATAACCTTACCTCTAATGAATTGAACAAATACGCTTAACTCGATTGGTTAATCGTACATTCCTCCTCCAAGAAGAACCAGTTCATGCCTTCTCGTTTAAGGAATCTCCGAGCATCCAAATATCGCCCAAAGGAACGGTATGGATTAGATGCAGTTGTCTGCTGGCCTCGCCTCTGGCTGCTGCCTGATAGCACCCGAAAAGAATTGCAGGAAGCTTGGGCTACCCTCAATACATCTGTTCGGATTTGTCTTTGGAGCCTCCTCTTCTTGGTCTGGACTCCTCTGGCATGGTGGGCAACACTATTTGCCTTTCCCGCAGCTTGGTTAAGTTACCGCATGGTGCTGAACACTGCCTCCGTCTACGTGGACTTGCTGGAAGCGACATTTGACGTGCATCGCAATCTGCTCTATCAATTCCTACGAGTCAAGCTCCCCAAAAATCCGGTTACAAAATCTAAGGATGGTAAAAAACTAACCCAATACCTATGGAGAGAGCCAGATCAGTCTATGCCTGATTTCTGGGATTCACCTCAAAAATAAAGCATAATAAATGCTATCACAAAGGTATGTTGCAAGAAGGTCTCAAATGCTTGTATAGCAAGGTCTTAAGCGATTATGGAGGGTAGTAAGTGGCATTATATTTCAGAAATTTGCAGTTTATGCGCAATTTATCGGGTATATTTGCAGTTTATGTGCGAAAAAATTTTAGCTTATTGCGACTGAAGCAAGCTAAAACCCTCTATTTTGGCTTTAAAAATTGCAGCTTATGTGCGATCCGATACTCCGTTGTAAAGCAAGTTGTGCACGGTATTGAGTACTGTGCACATTTTTTTGCCCTTCTCTGAGAGGTTTGGGGCGATCGTAGTAAACCTGAGTCGGGGTTAAGGGTGTTTTCGAGTGCCGCGCAACGTGCGGCACTTGAAAACACTCATTTTGGCGTGCGCAAAGCGCACGCCAAAATGAGCACTTCAGCTTATTCCGAACTGAGGTTAGTGAGTTATCGGGCTGTGCTCAGAACAAGGTATTTTTGAAAAGCCGTACATAACAGTTTTTCAAAAATACCCTGTTCTAAGCACGTAATACTATACGCAGCGAAAGAACCCTAACTCTTTTTCTTTAAAAAAGGCTTTGCAATTACAGCCCTTAAAAGCGCTGTAAGAGGCTGTTTGAAAGATCCGCCAAGAGACGAATTTTTCGTACGTATAGCGCATGAAGAATCAATTTTTCATGCAGCCTCTCAAGTGTTCTTTACTATACGGGCTGTTCCGTCAAGCCTACTAAGTAACACTATCGTGTTGCAAATTATTGAGGTTGCCAAGCGTTTAATAAGGCCCTGTATGTAACCGAAAATTACGTTAATTCCTTAAACAGATTAATGCTGTATGCCCTCCAGAATAAGCATTTCAGCTTTTTGATTTACCTGGTTAGAGGATGTTCGTAATATAAGCCCCGCATTCAATAAAGATGCAGATGCACAGGTTTGGATACAACAAGGTCAAGTAATTCGACGCATTGTAACGATAATGGTACAACTTGTGTTGTCTTGTGTGTCCCCCTACCAGAAAACGGGGCTAGGATTTATCGTAGGAACATGTTAAATATTAAAAAAGCCTTAAGAGAGGTATCCATGACACCTCTATTGCTACACCGCTTCTGGTCCTTCATCGACGATACTCAATCCAGCATCCTGTTGAATCTGGACGACAGCAGTCTAGAGAACTGGCTCGTTAACCAATTCGGTTCTGAGCACCCCTTGAATGGCTTAGAAATGGATGTCCTAGGCGATTACGTTCGTTCCCGTCTTCCTTTAATTCGAGAACTGGCACACACCCGGTAGCCAGGGTATGCTCTCTGATATATCCATCAGAGCTAGGTGGTACATATAGCTCTGACAGTACTGGCGTTACTTACAGCTTGAGCCAAAACCTAGAATCCTGATTTTGCTATTGGAAGTAATGCCAAAATCAGGATTTTAGGTTTTGATTTGAGTAGACGAAAAAGTATCGCTTTATTACTCTTTGGATTCCGAAAAAGGTCTGGGGTCTTTGTCAAAGATTCTTTGACCCCTACTTTCCTATCAGAGCTAAGTTCGTTCGCTATGGTTTCTACATAATTTGTAAAACGGCTGTAGTTCCTGACGCCGCGCTATCCCTTGTTACGATTATCCAATCGATACCTATTAAAAATACTTCTAACTGGAGTTAAAAAGCTTAGGAGATTTCCAGTAATGAAATTACCCCCAGAATGTTGGCGCTTTGCCCGCTTCGCGGGCAAAGCGCCAACATTCTGGGTAAATTCTTATGCAGAAACCTCCTTAGTACTCAGTAGCGTAGATTTACTTATGTTTAGAGATGGAAGGTACCACACACCCCTTATCTCTAAACGTAGGCAAATTTACGCCCCTTAATACGAGTAGTTCTAGAAGCAAACTTCGACTAGTGAAGAACTTTGAAAGGTTGATATGGCAAGCTTCGTGCACTGTATTAACCTCTCAAAGTTTCTCTGGTAAATTCCTGCCACCTTCAGAGCCAAATTTGTTTTCATCTCTTAATCCTAAAATCTAAATTATTGCTTAAATTAAAGCTCAAAGTTGTAGTTTTATGCTTTGCTGCAATATCTGAAGTTATTTGAAACTGCCTATTACTCATTTTGCTACCTATATAGTTTTTATTAATGAAACTCTATCCTGTGACATTGTATTTCCTGATACATACAGAAATACAAAAGCAGTAGACTGTTGAAAATGTTCAAGCAGCAACCGGGTGTCGCTTCCTTTGTTATTGCATTCAAGGCTGGTTAAATAGACCGACATTGTATGCAATAGGAGCTGTAGATTTTGAGGGCATGAGCTATGAAATGTAGCTTGATACCCCTCACCTGCAATGATAGGTTTTTGCTTGGAGGGCGATGGTTCGCCAGTACAAGCTTGGCCTCATCCAACTGCTGTGTCTGAACGTTTCCAATGAAGTTATTCTTCGTCCAGAAGTGAGCAGTAAATCATGGCTAAGTGGAGATCTTTGCTGTTTGCAGCAACGCTTTCAGTTATCACTCTGACAGGTTGTACGTCAACAGCACCGTCTAATTCTGGTGGTGCGGGGGGTGAGGGAACCACCGCAAATGCCAGTGCCGGTAGCCGATTGGGAGCAATAAAATCGCGCGGCAAACTGATTTGTGGAGTGGAAGGCAGTATCCCTGGCTTCAGCTTCGTTGATTCCAGCGGGGCCTACTCAGGATTGGATGTGGATATATGCCGGGCTGTGGCAGCGGCTGTATTTGATACGTCCGAAAATATTGATGAAAAGATCGAATACCGTAACCTTGACTCGACCGAGCGTTTTACCGCTCTGGCCGGGGGTGAAGTGGATATGCTATCTCGTAATACCACCTGGACAAGTAGCCGAGATGCTGCCGGTGGTAATGGTCTGGAGTTTGCTCCCACCACTTTCTTCGATGGCCAGGGCATGATGGTTACCAAAGCCAGCGGTATTACAGATTTAGAAGATTTGGCTGGTAAGTCGGTCTGCGTGGAAACAGGAACCACCACCGAGCTGAACTTGGCTGATAAAATGCGCGCTCTGGGCGTTCAATATAACGAAGTTAAATTCCAGGATTCTGACGCGACCTACGCAGCTTATGCTGAAGGTCGTTGCGAAGCAGTGACATCTGACCGCTCTCAGCTAGCGGCTCGCCGGACAACCCTTGCCAACCCTGACGATCACGTCCTGTTGGATGTAACGATGTCTAAGGAACCTTTGGGACCTGTAACAGTTAACAATGACTCCCAATGGTTCGACGTGGTTCGGTGGGTGACCTATGGCTTGTTCCAGGCTGAAGAGTTTGATATTAGCCAAGCTTCAGTGCAAGATGCGGTGAAGAGTGAAAACCCGGAAATTCGTCGTTTTCTTGGCACTGAGGGTGACCTGGGGAGCCAGCTAGGCCTGAGCAATGATTACATGGTAAAAGTAATTGCTGCGGTCGGTAACTATGGCGAGGTTTATGAGCGCAACGTGGGTACTGGTTCGCCCCTGGCGATCGACCGCGGCCTCAACAAACTCTGGACTGAGGGCGGCCTGATGTACTCGCCCCCATTCCGCTAAGTTCAATGATTTTTTAGGAGGCTTTGGAATGTGGTTCCAGAGCCTCCTCTGCGTTTTAACTGTGCTTGAGGCTCCGGAGTATGGCTCCAACTGGCGATCGCGATAAAATTCCCCTTTGGCGAGACGAACGATTCTGGAAAATCGCCATCCAAGTTATTGTTTTAGTGCTTGTTGTTCTAATTCTTTCCACGCTGTTTGGTAACGCCTTTCGAACACTGCAACAGCAGGGGCGGCAATTCAATTTTGGTTTTCTTTTTAACCCCTCAAGCTTCAATATTGGGGAAACAGCGATTCCGTATCGACCCCAGGATCCCTACTGGAAGGCATTCCTGGTGGGCTTGGTGAACACCTTGCGTTTGATTCTGGTGGGGTTTGTATTGACTACCCTGTTAGGGGTTATCGCTGGAATTGCCAGTTTTTCAGACAACTGGTTGGTGCGTAAGCTCAATCAGGTTTATGTAGAACTGATTCGCAATACGCCGCTGCTGCTGCAACTGTTTGTCTGGTACTTTGGCATTATTTTTGGCCTAGCCGGAGCCCAACCCCGGCAGATTCTTGGTTTCTTCTACATCACGAAGTTGCAAGGGGGTGGGGTATTTATTCCCTGGATGGCCAGCACACTAATCGCCTGGATATCTCTGGTGCTGCTGATATTAGCCGCAATTGTTGGATTTTTCCTCTGGCAGTGGCGGTTGAAGGTGATGGAAACCCAGGGCGCTTCGGGTAAACCGCAATTAATTGCCTTACTGGTGTTGGCAGGAGTCGCGTTATTCCTGTTGCTGTTTGGGTTGGGTTGGCAGTTCCCGAAGCCCAACGATACGGGTGGTATTGCGGGTGGCTTGCGGTTATCGCTGGAATATACAGCCGTTTTAGGCGGCCTGGTATTTTATACCGGAGCGTTTATCGCGGAAATTGTGCGAGCTGGGATTCAATCTGTGTCAAAAGGGCAGTGGGAAGCAGCACGGGCATTAGGGTTAAACTCAGGGCTCTTGATGCGACTGGTGGTGTTTCCTCAGGCACTTCGCGTCATTATTCCCTCTTTGAACAGCCAATACATGAACCTGGCAAAGAACTCCAGTTTAGCTCTGGCGATCGGCTATCCCGATATTTACTCCACTGCGTCCACCACGTTTAACCAGACGGGGCGTCCCCTCGAAGTATTTTTCATTATTGCGGCGACCTATCTACTCATTAACCTGGTCATCTCAGTGGTGATGAATACGCTGAACCGCTCAGTTCAATTGCATGAACGTTAATTTCCCTTCAACCGCATTTAGTAAAGTTGTTTGGCGATCGCCATGACCACCACATTCCCTCCTTCCTCAAATCCACCGGCCCAAGCCTCCACCGGCGCTGTGGCCTGGCTACGTAAGAATCTTTTTAATAGTATTCCCAACAGCATTCTCAGTGTAGTGCTGCTGGGAACCCTGGCCTGGTTTGTGCTGAGTTTTGTTAAGTGGGCTACGACGACGGCGAAATGGACCGTTATCCCAGCGAACTGGCCGCTCTATTTCGTGGGTCGTTATCCTGCGGATCAGCACTGGCGACTATGGGCAATACTGGCGCTGATTGGCATTCTCAGTGGCCTTAGCTGGGGTATTCTGTCGCGCAATGTAGCGAAGCTGTATGGTTATGGGCCACTGGCTGTTATTGGGGTAGCCGCTTTGTTTGCGGTCATTATGCCAACACCTGTGCTGTACCGTGTGGCACTGCTTGCGGTCATTGGTCTGCTAGTAGCCTCCGCCTGGGTTGGGCAGCAGATGGGGCGCTCACAACCCGAATTTGGGAAATGGGTGTCGTTTGCCTGGATGGCTTCTTTCTTTGTGGTGATGTGGCTACTGGCTGGTGGTTTAGGCTTGAAGCCTGTTTCCACGAACAACTGGGGTGGTCTGACGCTGACCCTGTTTGTGTCAGTCGTTAGCATTTTGCTGTGTTTCCCCCTGGGAGTTTTGCTAGCTCTGGGACGGCAAAGTTCCTTGCCGGTCATTCGTTTGTTGTCGGTGCTGTACATCGAAATTATTCGAGGGGTACCACTGATTGCCATTCTGTTCATTGGCCAGAACATGATCCCGTTGTTCCTGCCGCAGGGAATTCGTCCAGCAAACGTACTGCGAGCCATTATTGGATTAACGCTGTTCAGTGCGGCCTATCTGGCTGAAAACGTGCGAGGTGGTTTGCAAGCGATTCCCCGAGGACAGGTAGAAGCGGCAAATGCCCTGGGCTTAAATCCTGCTCTCGCCACCGCGTTGATTGTGTTGCCCCAGGCCCTTAAGATTTCGATTCCGGCTATTGTGGGTCAGTTTATTAGTTTGTTTCAAGACACCACGCTTCTATCCATTGTTTCGATTTTGGAGCTGTTGGGTATTAGCCGTGCCATTCTGGCAAACCCCAATTTTATTGGGCGATACTGGGAGGTTTACCTCTTTATCGGAGCGATTTTCTGGGTGTTTTGTTATTTGATGTCGCTCGCGAGCCGTCGCTTAGAGCGCTCCTTAAACACAGGAAGATAAAGGCTCAAATGGTACGCCTCATGATGATCTGGTGTGATTGTTAACATTTCCTAGCGCTTCGTCACGCTATGGTAGTGCATATTATCTTTTTTGAAGATGGTCTGCCTGTGACACTTTTCTAAAAGTGCATCATTCAGCTTTTGAAGTGGACGTTATACCACGTCGAATGGGGTTTCAAAATTTTCAGGTTGGGCAGTCGCCGCTTAATGGACAGGAGATTCTAAAACAATGGCGCAATATCAAGCAGAGACAGTAAACGGTTCGACTCCCCCAGATAATGCTGGGCCGATGATTATCGCCCAGGATGTTGAGAAGTGGTACGACAATAATTTTCATGTGCTACGCGGCGTCAGCCTGACGGTACCGAAGGGCGAGGTGCTCGTCGTGATGGGACCATCGGGTTCTGGTAAATCCACCTTCATCCGTACCTTTAATGCTCTGGAATCCTACCAGAAGGGAAAGATTGTGGTGGATGGCATTCACCTTTCCCATGATGTGCGGAACATTGAAGCCATTCGTCAGGAAGTGGGAATGGTGTTTCAGCAGTTCAACCTGTTTCCCCACCTGTCAGTGCTGCAAAATGTGATGCTGGCTCCTATTTGGGTACGCCGTTGGCCCAAGGCAAAAGCTGAGGAGGTGGCCCTGCAATTGTTAGAACGGGTGGGTATTCTGGAGCAAGCAAAGAAGTTTCCCGGCCAGCTTTCGGGGGGGCAACAGCAACGGGTGGCGATCGCTCGTGCTCTTGCTATGCAGCCCAAGGTCATGCTTTTCGACGAACCCACTTCCGCCCTCGACCCCGAAATGGTGCGAGAAGTGTTGGATGTCATGCGTAGCCTGGCTAAATCTGGGATGACCATGGTGGTTGTAACCCACGAGGTTGGCTTTGCCCGTGAGGTTGCTGACCGCGTTGTTCTTATGGCCGACGGTCTTATTGTTGAAGAAGGAACTCCCGAAGCCTTCTTCAATAACCCGCGAGAAGAACGAACCCAAAAGTTTCTCTCGCAGATTCTATAGCATTACACGCTTAGAACCAGGACAGGTTGTTTTTGAAAAGCCGTGCGAACATGGCTTTTCAAAAACAACCTGTCCTAAAAAGATAAAGGCAGAGCGTGGGAGTGAATCCTCACGCTCTGCCTTTATCAGAACCAGGACTTACGCATTCTTGTTGTGTGGTGTGCTTCGCACACCACACAACAAGAATGCACTAAACGTCGTGAACCTGCGTAAGTCCTAAGAATAAAATTATTGAAACAGCCTAACGGTTCACCCCTGAAAAATGAAAGGGATTGAAATTGGTTTCTGTATCGTAAAAATCCTCATTTTCCTGGCGCTTTAACCAACCCGTAATGGCGTAAGTAATCGGTGTGAAGAGAATTTCGACGCCACACTTAAACAGGTAATTTGAGATCACCAACGTCCAAAGCAGATGACTGGGGAATACACCACTGAAGGCGATCGCGACAAACAATGCCGTATCAACCAATTGCCCCACCAGCGTTGAACTAATAGTTCGTAACCATAACCAGCGGCCTGCGGTTGCGATCTTCAGTTTCGCTAAGGTGAAGGAATTGGAGAATTCACCCGCCAAATAGGCAACCAAACTCGCCATTACAATCCGAGGGGTTTGCCCCAGGATACTCATATAGGCATTCTGCAATGGCCAATCAGCGGCAGGGGGCAGCGCGCCTACAATGGCAAAGGTCGCCGTCATAAGCGCGGCACACAGAAATCCCAGCCAGATCACTTTGCGCGATCGCCCATAGCCATACACCTCTGTCAGGACATCTCCAAAAATGTAGCTAAGGGGGAAAATTAACGTCCCGCCATCAAAGGTAAACGGTCCCAAGACCAAAATTTTGGTGGAGGCGATGTTGGAGATTAGCAGCACCGCAACGAAGAGTGCTGTGACAGTGTCGATATGGCGGTAGGCTTTCATGGGCGATCGCAAGGATGGAATATTGTTTGCAGGGGGTACGTCCCTCATTCAAAATCTATCGTGTGCAGAAACGAAAAATCGTGCTGGTGTTAATCTTTGAGATCGTTAACCAGCACGATGAAGTTTAGATCAGATCAATTTCTAGATTAGCTTAACCAAACGTAAGCCGTAGTAGAGGCCAATAGCAGTACCAGCGGCACCACCCAGCATGACGATGTAGGCGATCGCTCCACCCATAACATTTACTCCATCCAACACGATATTTTCTTATCAATTCTCCATTGAATCATGTTGTGGGCATGGATAACCAGGTTTTGTGTCAGCAATTCTCAGCTTTGAAGCCCGAAAATAGCCCGCCGAAGGCGGGCTATTTTCGGGTTGGATTCCAAAATAGATATGGCCTGAGGTGATTAGGATTGAGCCCGCACCTGACGATTGTGGCGATCCAGAAACTTCAACTGTTGATAGAGCATCTCGATGCGCGGCAAGCTGACGCCGCCTGACATAGCCGTGCGGAGAGGACTGCCATACATCGCTTCTACTTCTAAGGGGCGCTTTTCGTCGTAGTCAATTTTCATGCTGGTACGGTAGGGTTTCATGGCATCGGTGTGATCCAGCATGACTTGCAGAAACTCATCAGGGATATGGCGTCCCTGGGTTGCGGCTCCCTGCTGTACTTCTTCCATCAAACGGATGGCTAAAGCCCGAGCGTAGAGGTCTTGCATGATGTAGTCCGTCGTGGCATCGAGCACAACCGATAGACCATTGAACGGAATATTCCACATCAGTTTCTTCCAGCGGGCCAGCACCAGATCCTCGGCCATTTCAATGGGAATGCCCGCTTGTTCAAAGTCGGCAGCAATGGTTTTGAGGCGATCGCTCACCCCGCCAGGCGAATTGTCCCCTGTATATTCTCCCATCGTGATTTTCTTATAATCCAGATGGTTAATGTGCCCTGGCCCTGCTTTATTGGAGCAGAGGAAACAAAGGCCACCGATGACGCGATCGCTCCCAACAATTCTGGCTGCTTCTGCTTCGACTCCGAGGCCGTTCTGCAACACTAACACCACACCATCCGGCTTCACAATAGGCGGCAGTATTTCTTTCAAGAGGTGATTTTGCGTTGTTTTTAAGGCCACGATGACGACATCACAGGCCGGCATATCCGCGGCGTTACTGTAGGCATTGACCTGAGGCAATACAAAGTTGCCATCCGGAGAGTCTACTTTCAAGCCGTGAATTTTTACATGCTCATAATCACGGTTAAGCAGGTAATGCAACTCCATCCCTGCCTGTTGCAACCGTGCTCCGTAGAAGCCGCCCAGTGCTCCTGTGCCGACCACGGCGTAACGAAATTTGGATGTATTGGTGGTGGTCATAACGGCTCCTGGATACGAATGCGCAGGTGAATGGAATGTATAACGGTTTGTGCGGGGAAAATGACCCCGAAAAATAGATGATGAAACATTCTCTAAGATACAGACAGCACGGCATCTCGGAAAAGACATCACATATCATCAGCATTCCCAGTCGCAGCGAGGAAGCTGTGTTGAGTCTTATGCCAATTCATCGAACTTCATAACAGGTATGCTCAACCTACCGGTCTGGGTATCTGCCACAATCGCAATCTAATCTAGTTCAACCAGTCGTAAATTTAGATAGGGTTTACGGACGTAGGGGGCTTAGCACCCATACTCGCAAGCTCTACCTAAATTTATGACCCAAGCGACTCGGGTCTGTGCTCATGCCCACCATCACGGACATTCTTCACCAGCAAGTTGAACTTCGTCCTCATAACCCTGCGATCCTTGATCCCGCTTGTAACCAATTCCTTAGCTTTGCCGAACTGGAAGGCGCCTCAATTCAGGTCGCGGCTCGTTTACTGCAAGACGGATTACAGCCAGGGGACACCGTGCTGATTTTTCAGCCCATGTCGGCGAAGCTCTACATTGTTCTACTTGCCCTATTTCGATTGGGCCTTGTGGCAATGTTTGTTGATCCATCTGCGGGGCGATCGCACCTGGAACAGTGTTGTGCGATCGCTCCACCTCAGGCCCTCATCGCCAGCCCCAAAGCTCACCTGCTTCGCCTCACCTCCTCCACCCTGCGCCAAATTCCCCGCCACTACTCCACCGGCTTCACTCTTCCCCAAACCCCCGCCCTAAACCTGGAACGTGCCGCTGATTCATTGGATGTGGAGTATCCAATGAATCAACTTCTACAGCCTTCCACGCCTGCTCTCCTTACCTTCACGAGCGGTAGTACCGGTCAGCCCAAAGCTGCGCTTCGTACCCATGGATTTCTGCTGGCGCAACACCGTGTCCTCGCCGATAGTCTGTCCCTCACTCCTGATACCATCGACCTCTCCACCCTGCCCATTTTTGTATTGGCGAACCTGGCTTCCGGTGTGACGAGCTTGATTCCCAATGTTGATTTACGCTATCCCGGTAAAATTGATGCGGCACGAGTGATGCAGCAGATCCAACGCTACCGCCCTGTAAGCACAGCCGCTTCACCTGCGTTTTTGGATCGGCTGGCAGACTATGCTGAATCTTACAGGGATGACAGAATCGAACTTTTATCGAGTTTCCAACGCATTTTCAGCGGTGGCGCACCTGTTTTTCCTGATCTACTGGAACGCCTACAGCGGCTTGTACCCGACGCTACCGTCACGGCTGTGTATGGCTCAACCGAAGCAGAACCGATCGCCCATATTGACTTTGCGGAGATTCAGGAGGGCGATCGCCAGGCCATGCAACAGGGCAGTGGGCTGCTGGCTGGGCCTCCGGTGTCACAGATTCAACTGCGCATTTTGAAATTTCAATGGGGAACACCCATTTTGCCACTGACCCAGATAGCGTTCGATGCGCAGTGCCTATCGTCCGGCGAGATTGGCGAGATTGTGGTGAGTGGCGACCATGTGCTGTCCGGCTATTGGCAGGGGCAGGGAGATGCCGAAACAAAATTTCGAGTGGATGATGTGCCATGGCATCGGACAGGAGATGCCGGATACAAGGATGCTCAGGGTCGAGTCTGGCTACTAGGTCGATGCAGCGCTCGCATTGAGGATGATCGAGGAACGCTTTATCCTTTTGCGGTAGAAGCCGCCGTGCGTCAGTACCCTCAAGTTCGTCGCAGTGCTCTGGTGAGCTATCAAGGAAAACGGCTGCTCGCTGTGGAGTGGGCACAGGAAGGGGATATAGAGGTACTGCGATCGCAACTGGCATGGGCAGGAGTCGAGGAGGTGCGATCGCTTAAAATTCCTGTCGATCGCCGCCACAATGCCAAGGTCGATTACCCCACTTTATATAACAAGCTATAGCTGCTATTTACGTTAGGACAAAAAGGGTGGGGCGGCGCAATGCGCCGCCCCACCCTTTTTGTCCTAACGTAATGGCTATGGGAGAGCGCTGTCACCAAATCAAAGGAAACAAACGGGTACTGGATTGCTGGTAAGCAGCAAAGTCAGGATATTTCGCCGCCATAGATTGTTCTTTTTGGGTAATACGCTGCAGATATAGAAGAAAAATTACACCCGGCAATAAGAAAGCCCATACTGAACCAGAAATAACGCTGAAGCTGGTGTATCGCATTAAATCCCCAAGGTAATTCACGTGGCGCACAGAACGCCAGATACCATCATTGACCAGACTGGCTCCCATATCCTTAGCGATCATTTTCTGAACATCAGCAGCAGTATTGATCAGAGTTCCAAAAATATAGAGAGGCAGTGCGACTGCGACTGCACCGTATGGAATGGGATTGGGGTTGATAAATGTGAAGTAACCTGGCAGAGCGTAAAACACACCTACAAATAATAGGACAACTAGAAATGTAGCCAGCCCAATCTTGTCCGTGAAGATTTGCTGACGGCGTTGGGGAAACAACCATTGCTCAAGTAACCACCAACCGCAATAACTGATGTGTAGACAGAGATAAATAACTTGCCTCTGATCGTGAATGCCATAAATCAGGGCTAAGGTAATGAGACATAGAATGGTAATAGCCTTAGCAACATTGATCGCGGTTAGTTGAGTAACTTGCAAGCCAAGTGATGGTGTTGATGTTTGCATACGTCCGATAAGAGCTTGTTCTTAAATTAACTTAAGGCGGTAGTTACTGTCCTAGGCCTATGTGAGCAGCACAACATTTTAGGTTTTATGCTGCAACTGAATTGAGTTACTTGTAGACTCAAATAGTGTAATTGGATACGTTGTAAGCCATCACTCAGATACTTTAAATCCTTGACTTTGAATTGATAGAGCGTGAATACACCAAGGGTTTGAGCAAAAAATCAAAAACATTTTCAACAAAAATATGGACAATTTCAAGATTTAGATGTTAAGGTTTTAGGCAACTGAATAAGTCAGCCTAATTTAGACGTCTCTTGTCCTTAAAGGGCAGAGGCAGAAAAAGCGGGGGAACCAAGCTCATGTAGCTCGTGGGGCGTATCTGCGGAGATTGCAGAGGGGTATCTCTCAACCCTAGCCCGTCAGCTAACCTCGTAGGCATTGAGAGAAGACAGAGCGATCGCTCCAGGAAAAGGTTTATCTTCCTTTCACCTGTAGTGCCAGTTTCATCTTCTTTAGTGACGTTCAGTTACGACGATAACTGCTCCTCTCGCTTGAAGTGAGGCACTCTGCTTATGCCATTACTGCTGAATCTGGCAGTCGATGCCAGCAACGTAGTTGCACGTCAGTTTCGTGCTGTTTTTCTGCGGGAAAAAGTCCTGCTACCTCTGCTAGGTTTTGCAATTCTGATTGCGTTTTGGTGGTTGCTGGCAACGATACGTAGCGAGATTATGCCAACTCCATGGCAAGCGTTGGTGGAGAACTGGGATTATATTTCGCATCCCTTCTACCGTCGTGGCCCAGGGGATTTAGGGATTGGATGGTTGCTCATTGCAAGTATTCGCCGTGTTCTCATTGGCTTTACTTTGGGAGCATTGGTTGCCATCCCCTTCGGCTTTTTAATTGGGCTCTATCGTCCTGCTATGCTGGCGTTAAATCCCATTATCCAAATATTGAAACCGGTGTCTCCGTTGGCATGGTTGCCGATTGCGCTAGCCATCTTTAACCTGGCAAATCCCTCTGCTATTTTCGTTATTTTTATTACGTCGCTGTGGTCAACCATTATTAATACGGCTCTGGGTGTATCCAGTATCCCGCAAGACTATGTGGACGTGTCCCGGATGCTTGAGATGCCTCGCTGGCGACAATTAATTAAAGTGGTGTGGCCCGCAAGTTTGCCCTATATCTTCACCGGATTGCGCATCAGTTTAGGAGTTGCCTGGTTGGTGATTGTGGCGGTGGAAATGTTGACGGGGGGTATTGGGATTGGATTTTTCGTGTGGGATGAGTGGAGTCGGTTGAATCTTAGCTCCGTGTTCCTTGCCGTTGTGGTAATTGGCTTAACAGGATTGGTGCTGGATTGGATACTGACTAAGATTCAAGAGCTTGTGACCCGTCGACCTGCGCGTTCTTAACTGCTGGTTGAATCGATCCTTCTTAATGCCGATCCAGAATCGAATCTTCTCAGCCTCTTAGAAACGCTGTCCCATCACTGAAATTTTGAGCACTGCGTATGAGTAACCGCAATCGTTGGACGCGGCGAGACTTCCTCATCGCCGCAGGGGCAACCGCCGCTGGAGTTGGAATATTTTCGGCTGATGTGAACGGCGATCGCTCTCCTGCCACCTTCAGTTCGGAAGCGTTGGCTGTGGAACCTGTCGTCGATCCCAGCACACTTGAAAAGCCAAATCTGACGGTAGGCTATGTACCAGTGAATGACTGTGCGCCATTTGCGATCGCCTGGAAGAAAGGTTTCTTTCGCAAATATGGGCTGACTGTGCGCCTCAGTCGGGAAGCCAGTTGGGCAACATCCCGTGATGGCGTCGTGTTTGGCCGGCTAGATGCGGCTCCCGTTGTGTCAGGGGCCGTCACTAATGCCCGTACAGGGGCAGAGGGTGCCCGGCACGCACCGCTCTGTGCTGCTATGACAATTCACCGTCACGGCAATTCTCTCACCATGAACAAGGCCATGTGGGAATCCGGAGTGCGTCCGTGGCATGAATACAACGGGGACTTGGAAGCCTTTGGGCGCGATTTCCATCGCTATTTCACGAGCGTTCCACCCAGTCAGCGGGTAATGGCGGTGGTGTTGAGCTCTGCCATTTACGAATACTTTGTGCGGTACCTGATTGCTGCCGTTGGTATCAACCCCATGGAAGAATTCCGCATTATCATCGTGCCGCCGCCCCAAATGGTGAGCAACATGCGGATTGGTGCCATGCAGGCCTATATGGTAGCCGAGCCCTGGAATACCCGTGCCATCAAAGGAAATGACGGTATTGGCTTTACCTTTGCCCAGGGACGGGAGATCTGGCGGGGGCATCCCGATCGCCTCCTAGCTGTACAGGAATCATTTATCAATGAAAATCCCAAAACTTATCGCTCCTTGGTGAAAGCGATGATTGAAGCCTGCCGCTATTGCAGCAATCCACAAAACCGGGAGGAAGTCGCCAAGCTCATTTCGGAGCGTTCTTTTACAGGTGCTAAGGAAAAGCTGACACGTCCGGCGATTATGGGTGAGTACGACTATGGCGGGTTTGATAACCAGAAACGGGTGATTAGCGAACCTGATGAAACCACTATTTTCTTTGATACTCCTGATTCGTTGGCTCAGGCGGCAGGTGGAATACCCAACATCCATTCCACCTTCTTGTGGCAATCCCAAAGCCTCTGGTTAATGACCCAGGCCGTACGCTGGGGGCAGATTCCCGCTGTGCCCACGAATGCTGAGCAGATCGCTCGTCAGGCCTGGCGCACTGATCTCTATCGTGAGATTGCAGCAGAGCTAGATATTGAGTGCCCGGCAGAGGATTACAAAGTGGAACCTGGTGCCTTATTTATTGATAATAAATCCTTTGATCCAAGCGATCCAGAAGGTTACCTCGCCAGTTTTGAGATCCGGGCTAACGGACCAAAATCTATCTATTTGTCCTAGCGAGGGCAACCTCATCAGCTTTGATCGCGCCAATCAATCGACGACTACCCCTTGTCTTCGCAGGAGTATTGCCATGACGCATTCTTTCACACAACTGCCCGTTGAGACCAATACCTCTTCTCAATCCCCGGCCTTTCTCGAAATCGAAAATCTCGTCAAGGCATTTCCAAATACTCATCGCGGACATACGGTGGTGCTCGATCAGATAAATCTGACGCTGGGAGAGCAGGAATTTGTTTCGATTGTGGGTCACTCTGGTTGCGGCAAATCCACGCTGTTACGCCTAGTAGCGGGTTTGGAAAAGCCAAGCTCAGGTAGCATTCGGCTGGAAGGGCAACCCATCCGCAAACCGGGTTCCGAGCGCATGATGGTGTTCCAGCAGTACTGCCTGCTGCCCTGGCTGACTGTCCGTCAGAACATTCGTCTGGCCGTAGATGAGGTGTTTGAAACCCTGCGGCCTGCTGAGAAGTCAGAGATTGTGAATGACCACCTGGCAATGGTAAACCTGACCGCCGCTGCCGATAAATACCCGGATCAATTATCGGGTGGGATGAAGCAGCGGGTTGGCATTGCCCGCGCTCTGGCAGTACGTCCAAAAATGTTACTGATGGATGAGCCTTTTGGTGCGCTCGATGCCCTCACCCGAGGTAAACTGCAACAGCAGGTGCTCAACATCTGGGAGAGCCAGCGGCAGGCGGTGATGATGATTACCCACGACATTGATGAAGCGATTTATATGAGCGATCGCATCATCCTGATGACCAATGGCCCCGCTGCCACTATTGGTGAAGTCATCGAAGTGCCATTCCCCCACCCCCGCAACCGTGACCAGATCCGCCACGACCCGCTGTATGGCGAGATCCACGCCCGTGCTCTGGATTTTCTTTATCACCGCTTCGACAAAAACGACTAAGTTTTCCGAAATCAAGACTTACCAAGTTGTAGCTTGAGTTTGGGGTAGTAGCCCTGACAACAACGAAGACTGTTGTTGGGTTTCTCACTCCTCTGCTCAACCTGTGACTTTCAATTTTCCCTGTGACGAGGGCGTGCTGCTTCACCAGTACGCCCTTTTCTTTTCTCTGCCCGAATCCGTAGCTGCAAAGCACCAACGGATTCGGGCGATAGGCTAACTTTAGAGGACGCCTTTGGAGCTGGGGATCGCATTGGCACGGCGAGGATCGATTTCAACGGCCATGCGGAGCGATCGCGCGAAGGCTTTGAAGGTCGCCTCGATGATGTGGTGAGAGTTAATCCCATCCAATTGGCGAATATGTAGGGTGAGTTGGGCGTGGTTGACGATCGCGACAAAAAACTCCCGTACTAACTGCGTGTCGTAGGTTCCAACCCGTTGCGTGGGGATCTCCAGCCCGTAGCTGAGGTGAGGGCGACCAGAAAAATCAAGGGCAACTTGCACTAAGGACTCGTCCAGGGGGGCGACAAAGTGGCCGAAGCGGGTAATGCCTTTGCGATCGCCCAATGCTTGCGCTAAAGCCATTCCCAACGTGATCCCCACATCCTCATTGGTGTGGTGGTCGTCGATGTGGGTGTCGCCTACAGCTCGTACATCCAGGTCAATTAACCCGTGAGAGGCAATCTGATCCAGCATGTGATCTAGGAAGGGAACGCCGGTTTCTGCGTGGCAGGTGCCCTGGCCGTCCAGGTTGAGGCTAACCTGTACGTCCGTTTCTTTTGTTTTGCGGCTGACGGAGGCGGTACGGGCAGGCCGGTCTAGATCAATAGCGGAGGATTGGCGATCGCGGGTTTGCATAGAAATCAGTTTCCAAAAAGCATTAGTTCAATTATTCCGCACGCTTTGTAAAGCGGCATGGCCGGTCCCAATTAGGAGGCGCAGAGCCTCCAGGGGGCATGGGTGTTAGGTATGACAATGGGGGGCGATCGCACTTCTAGAAATAGATTCTCGAGCTATTTAGAATCTATCTCCATTCCCCCTGCTCCCCTGCTCCCTTGGCCCCCTGTCTCAACACCTACATCCCCATAATCTCGTAACCCGAATCCACGTAGATAATCTGGCCTGTGATGCCACTTGCTAGAGGGCTACACAGAAATGCTGCAGCATTTCCGACCTCCTCTTGCGTAACTGTGCGGCGTAGAGGGGCAACCTCTTCTACATGACGCATCATATCTAGAATGCCACCGACTGCTGAGGAAGCCAGAGTGCGAATAGGTCCAGCGGAAATGCCGTTCACACGGATATTCTGGGGGCCCATCTCTGAGGCCAGGTAGCGCACATTCATTTCCAGTGCAGCCTTTGCCACCCCCATCATGTTGTAGTTAGGAATGACCTTCACACCGCCCAGGTAAGTCAAGGTCACGACAGAGCCACCCTCTGTCATCAGAGGCTTGGCAGCCCGGCACAGTTGCACCAGGGAGTAGGCACTGACTTCCATCGCCAGATTGAAGTTGCCTCGGGAGACATTGCTAAAGTCGCCAGTCAGGTCTTCTTTGTTGGCAAAGGCCAGGCAGTGAATCAGAATGTCAAGACGACCCCACTTGTCGCGCACGGTGTCGAAGGCGGCAACCACCTGCTCCTCGTTTTGAACGTCACAAGGAACAAAGATAGAGGGGTTCAAAGGCTCAACCAGCTCTCCCACCTTCTTTTCAAAACGGCCCTTCTCGTCGGGCAAATAGGTGATGCCAAGGTTGGCTCCCGCTTTGTGGAGTTGCTGGGCAATGCCCCAGGCGATGGAGCGGTTATTGGCAATGCCAGTTACGAGGGCATTTTTTCCAGTTAAATCCAGCATGGGAATGAGGAGGTATGGAATATAAAGCGCCCTTCAGAATACAAGAAAGAGGGATCGTCGCGATAGGGGGCGGAGAGGAGACTTCGGGAACTCGCTTTTCTGGCTGTCACATCAAGCCAGTAGTAAAGGGAAAGGTTGAGTGCTTTACGCCCAACCTTTCCCTTTACTACTGGCTGCGTACTTCACCCAATTCAGAGCCCTAATTTTGCCGCTAGAAAGCAGCAGCAAAATTTGATTTTTGGGTTGGGAGAGACATGAAATAACAAAGTGCTATGGAGAGATAGCTCATTGTTATTTAATCCGTTCAAAATTTAGTTTTAATAAAAGAATACACTCTGACGAGATATTATTCACTATTAAGTGAATCTCATGGTTCAGGTCTATGGCCTCTGTCTTCTGGCAAATAATGCGATCGCAGCCAATCTACGGCAATATTTTTGGGCACCAGGGGTGTAACTTGAGGTAGTTCGCTCTGTAACGTAATTTTCGATACAAAAACTAGCTCTAAAGTTAGTTTAAGTGTTCTAAAGTCATGATTCGGTCAACTTTTGCTGACTTGAAGCAGGATTTGATTAGCCCCCTCACTACGGTTTAGGCAGGACGAGAGGAATGGTTGTGGCACAAGATAAGCCTCTGGCGGATGTCTTTCGTCAATTAAGTGGTGGTGTTTTCCCGCCGATGGTGGAGACCTTCGACCGTGGCAAAACCATCTTCTTCCCCGGAGACCCGGCAGAGCGTGTGTACTTTTTGTTGAAGGGTGCAGTCAAATTGTCTCGGGTGTATGAAGCCGGGGAAGAGATCACCGTGGCGCTGCTACGGGAAAATAGTGTGTTTGGTGTGTTGTCACTGATTACTGGGCAGCGGGCCGATCGCTTTTACCATGCTGTCGCCTTTACCCCCGCAGAACTGTTGTCAGTGCCCATCGAACAGGTAGAAAAAGCCTTGAAAGAGCACCCAGAGCTATCTATGTTGATGCTAAAGGGTCTGTCATCTCGGATTTTGCAAACAGAAATGATGATTGAAACCCTGGCCCACCGGGATATGGGATCGCGATTGGTCAGCTTCCTGCTCATTCTCTGCCGGGATTTTGGCGTGCCGACCCCGGAGGGGATCACCATCGACCTGAAGTTGTCGCACCAGGCGATCGCCGAGGCCATCGGGTCTACCCGCGTCACCGTTACCCGCCTACTTGGGGAACTCCGGACGGACAAGATGATTTCAATCCACAAGAAAAAAATTACGGTTTACAACCCGGTGGCGTTGAGCCAGCAGTTTACGTAACCCAATTTTATGGAGGAGGGCTGTGAAACAACCCTCCTCCATAAAATTTTGTTTTTCGTTGAGGAAAGATGCACTGCACCCTTCCCTGACAGAGTCTCGTTTCACATCCCGTAATTACACGCAAAACACTCAGCAGAATGCAGTAGGCTGTAGCTGTATTAGACAGAGCCGGGAATGACCACGGGGCTTGTATTAATTGCAGCAATTTTGATTTTAGGGGCGGTAATTGCCACGGTGGGCGATCGCCTTGGGATGCGTGTAGGTAAAGCGCGTCTCAGTTTGTTCAACCTGCGGCCTCGGCAGACGGCCACCCTGATTACTATCCTGACGGGTATCGTGATTTCGGCGGTGACCTTTGGTATCTTGTTTGCGATCAGTGATCAGCTACGGACAGGGGTTTTTGAGCTGGAGCAGATTCAGGATGACCTGGCGACAGCTCGGGAACAGTTGGATCAGGCCCGTACGGAGCAGGAGGAGGTTCAGTCTGAGCGAGATTTGGCATTGAGACAACAGCAACAGGCGCGGCGGCGGCTTCAGGAGACAAATCGAGAGTTACAGCAGGCGATCGCCCAGAGCCAGGCTCGAGAGCAGCGGCTCAAGGAGACGAGCCAACGTCTAAGTTCCACCGAAGCTCAGCTGCAACAGGTAGATGCCAGCTTCCAGGAGGCCCGCGGGCTGCTCCAGAGCGTCACGCAACAGGCCCGTCAGTTACGCAGCGAGATCAACCAGTTGCAGCGCGATCGCAACCAGCAAATTGCCCAACGCGAACAGGAGATCGCCGAACGCGAACAGGAGATTGCCGAACGCGACCGTCAGATTGCCGAACGGGAAGCTCAGTTGAGTACGCTGGAAACTCAGCGCACAATTTTGACTCAGGCAATCGCAGATCTAGATCGCGAGTTCCAGGGGTTACGTCAGGGGAATGTGGCATTGCTTCGTAACCAGCCGTTGAGCGCGAATCTAGTCCGAATTGTTGACCCCGATAGTGCACCTCAGGTCGTGCGGGAGTTACTCCAAAACGCGAACCGGGCCGCTCTGCTACGGCTCATTCCGGGTACAACCACTGTCGATCGTCAGGTGTTAGCCGTCACCTCAAATCAGGTGGAGTCTTTGCTAAATCAATTGAGCGATCGCCAGGAATACGTCGTGCAGGTGCTCTCAGCGGGTAATTACGTGGTGGGAGAGCCCTGTATTTTGGCAGGGGAAGCGTGTATTCAAGTCTTTATTTCAACAGCATTGAATGAGTTGCTATTCCCCAGCAATGCCGTGTTGGCCAGTTCCAATCTTAGCCCTGAGCGGCTCACCGCAGCCCAGCTTACCGAGCAATACTATATTCTGATTCGCACCGCTCAATTCCGCATGCGTCAGGCCGGGGTGTTAACCGACACCCAGTTGCAAATCGCTGATGGGCAGCCCGAAACAGTCGGTCGCTTTTTCCAGGCGTTACAAGAACTGAGTGGTGTGGTCGAGGTGCAAGCCCGCTCTAGAACTCCGATCCTAACGGGTGGCCCTAACCCGATTGTGGTGAACCTGGTAGCCCGCCAAAATGGACAGGACCTTTTTAGTACAGAATCGTTTTAAGGCATGGCTGAATGGAGTATGGTTTTTGGGTGTGTGCGATCGTCGTTTTTACGCCCTTACAGCGCTTTTCAAGCGCTTAAAATCTGGTTGTTTTTGTGAGAGCCGCGCGGAGCGCGGCTCTCACAAAAACAACCGTGGCTGATTCAAGCGCAAAGCGTTGTAAAAAATTGTTGTCGCAAACATACCCGGCTATGACCGAAGCAAATCATTTCTATATTCTCGGATTTGACCCTGGCCGGGATAAGTGTGGTGTTGCCGTCCGAAGTGCCGCTGGGCTAATTGTCGAGCATCAGGTCATTCCGGCAGGAGAGGCGATCGCCATCCTCCAAACCCTTTGCCAGCGCTACCCCATTGCTCAAATTGTCTTAGGTAACCAGACGACTGCCAAGCAATGGCAGAGAGAGGTGCAACGGGCACTACCCGACATAGCGATCGCCCTGGTCGACGAACGCTACAGTACCCTGGAGGCGCGCGATCGCTACTGGCAGATGTACCCGCCCCAGGGCTTGCAAAAGCTAATGCCGCAGAGCTTACGCCAAATTTCCCGGCCGATTGACGACATCGTAGCGATTTTGTTAATTGAGCGGTATCTGCAAGCCCAGACATAAAAAGAGGGGGCTGACCAGTGTCAGCCCCCTCTTTTTATGAATTTAGCGAGTCTTGAAGGCTTCGTCGAAGCGACGGGTAATGGGTTCCATTAGGAAAGTCAGAACGGAGCGCTGGCGGGTTACGATTTCGGCAGTCGCAGCCATACCGGGTACCAGTTCTACATCGCGATCGCGCACCCGTACCACATTACGGCTGAGGCGAACTTGAGCCGAGAATACAGGCCCTAATTTTTCATCAATGGTGGCATTCGGGCTAACCCGAATGACTTCTCCTTCGATGGTGCCAAACTCCTGGAATGGAAACGTGGCCAGTTTCACCTTAGCTCGCATGCCCGGCTCAATAAAGCCGATGTCCCGGTTCAGTACCTTCACATCTAGCATCAGATTGCCACCCTCTGGCAGGATGGAGAGCAACTCTTCACCGGGTTGGGTGGTGCCTTCGGCCAAACTGGTACGCAGATTGTAGATGGTGCCATTAATAGGGGCGCGGATGACATCCTGATCCCCCTGGCGGGTGGCCTGCCGCAGTTGGCCCTCCACATTGCTCAGTTCTTCCCGGCGACGGGTCAGCTGGCTGAGAATTTCGCTCTGACGTTCAGAACCGAGACGGCTGACCGTATCCTGAGCACCCCGGAAGCCCTCTTCGGCTTGTCGGATCTGCTGTTGCTGAGCCGCAATATCTTGCTGTAAAGAGGCTACCTGGTCCTGAGCCTGGGTCAGGCGATCCTTGGCTTCCAAATAGTCAAAGCGAGGAACCGCGCCATTGCTGGGGTCGGCCAGTTCCCGCATGCCTGCCTCACGCTCCTGAGCATTGGTTAAGGTCGTTCGCGCATTGGCCAGGTTTTCTTGAAGCCGGACGAGACGGGTACGAGCTTCAGCGATCGCCGAAGCTTGCCGACTGGCTTCTGCCGCTGCCGTCCCCCGTTTGGCCTCATACTCCTGCAAGCGAGAAGCTAACAGTTGATCTTGAATCGGCGTACCAGAATCAGACTGCCCTGTGCGCTCTGCTTCCAGGCGAGCAATATCCTGGCGGATGAGCTTGGCAACCCCTTCCAACCGCTCTACCTCAGCATTGGAAACAGCCGCATCTTGTTCGATGAGAATATCGCCCTTTTGGACGCGATCGCCCTCCTTCACCAAAATGCGTTCAATCTGCCCTCCCTGGAGAGCCTGGACGGGACGGATTTGCTGACTGGGTACTAGCTCACCCTGGGTGACAGCGACCTCATCTACTTTACTGAAGTGTGCCCAGCCAATGGCACTGGCCACAATAACCGTGAGGCTACCCGCCAGCAGTCGTAGATAGAGCGGGGGCAATTCCTGAACGGCCTTGCCTAATTCATAGGAAAGATAGTCCTCCGGCGTGGCAAACTGCTGCCGCGTTTGTCGGGCTTGTGCCGGAGAGGACGGTCGAATGGAATCGGTCATGACAACCCTGTAAAAGTGGGGGATGGTTGTAAAAGGGCTGATATCTCGTAGGTCACACACGAAATATCAAGATTGGTGGAACGGTCGTAAAAAGAATTAATATCTCGTACGCATTGCGCACGAGATATCAGGGTGGGTGAAATGCCCATAAGCAGAGACTAATATGTCGTACGCCATGCGTACGACATATTCGCTTAGTCTCGAATCGTGAAGCTACCGGTTGTGATATCAGGGTTCCCCTGGAACTGGATGAAGGCGACAGCCGCACCGGCACCTGCTCCATCGGCATTGTAGAACAACTGATTGGAAGCAGAGCTGTAGATAATGACAGCACCCAGGGTATTAATCCCCGCTTCATCCGTGACGGAAGCAAACTCTGTTTCACCCAGGATGCCTGGGTCGTCTCCTCCAATGATGGCTCGGAAGGTCGTTTTATCGAGCACAATCGTATCTACAGTTTGCTGGAAGTCAGTAATCACGTTCAGCCCTACGTCAGCGGCCTGGAACAGGCGCTGAGAGTCGAACACGAATTGGTCGTTTCCAATGCCACCTGTCAGGGTATCGTTGCCGACACCACCATTGATAACATCATTGCCCTGACCGCCATTCATGGTGTCATTGCCGTCATTGGCACCAATTTGCGTACCAGTGTTCGCTTCCCCAAGCAATGTATCATCGCCATTGCCGCCAAGCAGTGTATCATCCGCTCCAAGGCCCCTCAAGAGGTTGGCTCCAGCGTTTCCAGTGATGCTATTGGCAGAGGCATTACCTGTCCCATCAATCGCATTGCTTCCTGCCAAAGTCAGGTTCTCGATGTTCGTTAGCAGAGGAGTAGACAGGTCGTAGGACAAGGTAGAAACAATCTCATCACTAGTACCTGTTCCGAGTTCCAGAATCGTGTCGGCAGCGTTATCGATGTAGTAAGTATCGTTGCCGTCTCCACCGACCATTTCATCGTTTCCGATCCCACCATCCAGCAGGTTATTGCCACTATTACCTTCAATGCGGTTGTTTTCCCCATTACCGATTCCCGTGAAGTTGCCTGTACCAATCAGCACCAGGTTTTCCAGGTTGGCCCTGAGGGTGTAGCTACCGAGCGATCGCACGGTGTCAGTTCCAGCGCTAGCGACTTCATTGATACTGTCTTCGTTGTTGCCGCTAATAATATAGGTGTCATTGCCCTGCCCACCTTCTAGCGTATCCCGACCATCAGGGGCTCCGGTGGTTTCATTGACTCCCCCATCCAGAATGTTGCTGCCAGCATTGCCGATGATGTAGTTGTTGAGGCTATTCCCTCGGCCTGTTAGCGCCTCACTACCAGTTATCCCTGTCAGAGTAAGGTTTTCCAGGTTATCCCCTAAGGTGAAGGAGCGGGATGAAATGACCTGATCTGTGCCTGCATTAAGCAGTTCAGTTAGGGTTTCATCATCGCCATCAACAAAATAGGTATCGTTGCCCAGGCCACCCTCCATCACGTCATCCCCGGTACCGCCGTCCAGAAGGTCATTGCCACCGTTGCCTTTGAGGGTATCAACCCCTCCAAGACCTAATAGGACGTTGTTGCCATTGTTGCCAATGATGGTGTTGAGTCGGTTATTTCCAGTACCGTTCAGGGCTTCGGTACCGGTGGCCCCTGTCAGCGTCAAGTTCTCAACGAAGTCTGACAGAGTGTAGGTGACACTGGAGATGACATCATCTACGCCACCCGTGCTCAACTCCTCAATCTTGTCGGCAGCATCGTCCACTACGTAGGTGTCGTTGGCGGCTCCGCCGCGCAAAGTATCAATGCCAGCACCACCATCCAACCGGTTTGTACCTGCGTTACCCACGATAAGGTTGGCCAGACCATTACCAGTACCGTTGATATTGAGGTTGGGAGCGTCTTCAACCAGAATCAGGTTTTCCAGGTTGTTGCCCAGGGTATAGGTCGCGCTAGAGCGAACTTCATCCAGGCCACCACCAATTGCCTCTGTAATTTGCTCAGCCGTATTATCCACGATGAACGTATCGTTACCGCTGCCCCCCGTGAAGACGTCCTGGCCGGCACCTCCATTGAGGAAGTCGTCGCCATCCCCTCCGCCCAGTACGTTGATGCCCTCATTCCCGAGAATGGTATTGTTCAGGTTGTTACCGTTACCGTTGATATTCCCGGCGTTCAGCTCCAATACCAGGTTTTCCAGGTTAGCTCCCAGGGTGAAGGTAACTCGAGAATTGACGGTATCAGTGCCCTGATTGGCTACTTCTTCAATCAGGTCATTTAAGTCAACAATGATGTAAGTGTCATCACCACCACCACCACGCAGGGTGTCGTTACCAGCTGCACCATCAATACGATTGTTCAGGCTGTTTCCGGTAATAACGTTGGCTAAGGTGTTACCTGTGGCATTGAGGGCAGTAGGCTCTCCTTCAAGTAGGGTGAGGTTTTCAACGTTATTGCCGCTGGTACTGAGGTCGAACGTGATAGCGGAACGAATCAGATCAATACCAGCGTTAGCCGCTTCTACAATCTGGTCACCTGCTTCACTGACCACATAGGTGTCATTGCCAAGACCACCTTCCAGGCTGTCAACCCCATCACCACCATCCAGTAAGTTGTTGCCTGCGTTACCCAGAATGGTGTTGCTGAAGCCGTTACCGATGCCATCGATATTAACGGCTCCTCCCAACAACCGGAGGGTTTCAATTTCACTGTCATCGGCCAGGGCGTAGGAGACGGTGGTATTAACCACGTCATTGCCCTCACCGGGGTTATCAGTGACAACATCGGCAGAGTCATCGACGGTGTAGGTGTCATTGCCAATGCCACCAATCATCGTGTCAATCCCGGCACCGCCGTCCAGGGTGTCATTGCCACCCCGACCTTCCATGCGGTTGTTACCCTCGTTCCCCAGAATGACGTTATCAACCGCGTTACCAATGCCGTTGATATCTCCCGCTCCAGCAATCAGGGTCAGGTTTTCGATGTTGTTCCCCAGAGTCAGGGTTGCAGCACTGGATTGAACGGTGTCAATGCCATCATCAGTATCTGCTTCTGATACCACATCCCCACTGGCGTTGACGACATAGGTGTCATTGCCCAAGCCGCCGCTCATGGTGTCGTTGCCAATGCCGCCGTCTAAGGAGTCATTGCCTGCGTTGCCAATAATGGTGTCATTACCACCCCGCCCTTCCAATATGTTGTTTTGAGCGTTGCCTGTAATAACGTTGTTGGCGTCGTTGCCAATTCCTCGGATAGCGTTGCCCAGGAGAGTCAGGTTATCGATGCCGTTGAAGGCTGGACCACTGAGATCGATATCAGTGAAAGACTCGACCAAATCACCTGTGCTGGCTCCAGTTTCCTCAATCACATCGAGAGGACTGTCGATCACGTAGGTGTCGTTGCCCTCGCCCCCAATCAGGGTGTCGTTGCCTGCACCCCCAACCAGGCTGTCAGCACCTGCGCCTCCCTCCAGGCGATCGTTCCCAGCCAAGCCATCGAGAACGTTGTTGGCAGCGTTGCCCAGAATAATATTGCCGAGAGCGTTGCCGGTGCCGTTAGCCGCGCTACCTGCCAGGGTCAGATTTTCGATAGCCTGACGACCTGTAACATTAAGGCTAAAGCTAACCTGGCTAACGACCAGATCGGTACCGCCGTTGTCCGCTTCGCTGACAACGTCGCCAGCTACATCGACCAGGAAGGTATCATCTCCCGCTCCCCCGGTCATGGTGTCAGCACCGATGCCCCCGTCGAGGAGGTCATTCCCGCCTGCACCTGTGAGGGTATCGGCTCCACCCAAACCTCGCAGCTCATTATTGGCGTCGTTGCCAATGATGGTGTTGTCGAGGGTATTCCCGGTACCGCTGATGGCGGCGTTGCCCGTTAGAGTCAGGTTTTCAAAGTTGGTGCCCAACTCCCAGTTCACGGCAGATTGCACCAGATCAATGCCGCCGGTGGCATTGGCTTCAACCACAACATCGGATTCGATGTTAACGACATAGGTGTCGTTGCCATCACCGCCGACCATGGTGTCGCTGCCTTCGCCACCGTCTAAACTATCGGCACCACCACCCCCTTCAAGGGTGTCATTTCCGAGCAGACCGCGCAGGACGTTGGCTTCAGAGTTGCCACGAATCACGTTATCCAATTCGTTGCCCGTCCCGTTGATGGGGCCGGAACCCTCCAGCAGGATCAGATTTTCCAGGTTGTTGCCCAGGGTGTAGGTGAAGCTAGACTCGACGGTATCGGTACCGGCTCCGACGTCTTCTGTGACGACATCTCCGGTTCCGACGACATAAGTGTCGTTGCCTGCACCCCCCAGTAGGGTATCAGCGGCTCCATCTCCGGCTCCACCGATGAGGCGATCGTTGCCTTCTCGACCTTCCAGGCGATCGCTTCCCCCTTGACCATCCAGCACGTTATTCTGGTCGTTGCCCAAAATAGTGTTGGCGTTGGCATTTCCTGTACCGTTGGTGGCATTGCCTGTCAGCGTCAGGTTGTCCAACCCTGTGCGGTTGTTGCCGCTCATGTCAAAGTTAACGGAGGACACAACCAGGTCAATGCCTGTGTTGGCCGTCACCTCGATGACGTCGTCGCCTACATCATCAATCAGGTAAGTATCATTGCCGTTACCGCCGCTGAGGGTGTCGGCTCCAAGGCCTCCGTCGAGGCTATCGTTGCCGTTGCTGCCACTGAGGGTGTCATTGCCCTCGCCCCCGTCCAGGGTATCGTTTCCGTCGCCTCCTTCCAGGAAGTCATTGCCGGCCAGGCCCTGCAAATTGTTGTTGTTGCTATTGCCCAGAATAATGTTGTCACTGGCGTTACCAATCCCAGTGATGGCGGCCCCTTCCTGTAGGCTCAGATTTTCCAAATTAGCTGTGAGGGTATAGCTCAACAGAGCCGACTCAACGGTGTCGATCCCGCTTGCATCGTCGGCTTCGTCAACGACATCACCCGCTTCGGTGACGCTGTAGGTGTCATTGCCGTCGCCACCCACCATGGTATCTGTGCCCGCACCCCCGATCAGGCGATCGTCTCCGGCTCCACCTTCCAGGCGATCGTTGCCATCTAGACCCCGCAGCTCGTTGTTGAGGTTGTTACCAAGAATGATGTTGTTGGCCGCGTTACCAGTCCCCGTGGTAGCGGGGCCAATCAGAGTGAGGTTTTCCAGGGTGGCCGCGAGCGTGTAGTTGAAATTCGCTTCAACGGTGTCAATGCCACCGTTGGCCGCTTCAACGATGACGTCGGTGCTGTCGACGACAACGAACGTATCGTTTCCGGCACCGCCCACGAGGCTGTCAGTTCCAAGACCACCGATGAGGCGATCGCTCCCGGCTCCCCCCTCCAGAGTGTCATTTCCGGCGCCGCCATTCAGGATGTTGTCCAGCGCATTGCCCACAATCCGGTTATTGTTAGCGTTGCCTGTACCCTCAGTGGCTGCACCTGTGAGGATTAAGTTTTCGACATTGGTGAAGGCGGGCTGGCTCAGGTCAAAGTTAAAGGCGGCTTCGATGGTATCGCCTGTACTGGTTCCTGTTTCATTGACCGTATCCTCGGAGTCAACAAGAACGTAGGTATCATCGCCTTCGCCGCCATCGAGGATATCGGTACCCTCTCCTCCTATCAGGCGATCGTTCCCGAGTCCTCCCGAGATGGTGTCATTTCCGGCACCACCATTCAGAACGTTATTGCCATTATTGCCCAGGATTGTGTTGGCAACCTCGTTGCCCGTACCGTTGATGTTCCCGGTTCCTTCCAGGGTGAGGTTTTCCAGGTTGGCTCCCAGGGTGTAATCCTGAGCTGAAGAGCGAACCAGATCGACCCCTCCGCCTGCCAACTCTGTAATAACATCGTTAGTGCTGTCGATGACAAAGGTGTCGTTCCCTTCGCCGCCGATCAACGTGTCGACACCCCCACCACCGTTGAGGACGTTATTTCCTTCATTCCCGGTGATGACATTATTAGAGGTATTTCCAACCCCGTTGATGTTGCCGGCCTCTGCGACCAGAGTAAGGTTTTCTAAGTTAGGGCTGAGGGTAAAGGAGCCAGTAGCAAAAACGACATCCAGGCCTTCGCTGGCATTTTCTGTGATCGTGTCACCAGCGGTTACAAAGTAGGTATCATTGCCTGCACCACCGGTGAGCTGGTTGGTGCCTGCTTCACCGTTGAGCTGATCATCCCCTGTGCCGCCGAGAAGGGTATCATTGCCCAGGCCGCCCGTGATGATGTCGTTGCCTGCACGACCATCCAGGATGTTGTTGCCATCATTGCCAATAATTCGGTTGGCAACGTCACTTCCTGTTCCATTAATATTGGCGGTGCCCGTCAGGGTCAGGTTTTCAATGTTGTTACCAATGGTGAAAGTGCCGCTTGTTCCGGTGAAGGTTACCACCACCGAATCGATGCCACTACCTGGGGCTTCTACTGCGCTGTCACCAACATTGTCAAATAGATACGAATCGTTGCCGGCACCCCCCTGCATGGTATCGGCCCCGGCTCCACCATCCAGGGTGTCATTACCTGCTCCACCAAAGAGGTTATTGCTGCCTGAATTTCCTGTGATCTGGTTAGCGAGGTCGTTTCCTGTGCCGCTGATGTTGCCAGTACCGGTCAATGTCAAGTTTTCAACTTGCTGGCCGTTGGTGCTCAGGTTGAAGGTGACGCTGGAATTAACCAGATCAACTCCTTGTCCAGCCAGCTCGATCACGACATCGGTGGTGTCTTGGACGTTAAAGGTATCATCGCCCAGGCCCCCTTGCAGGGTATCGGTACCCGTGCCACCGATGAGCGAATCGTTTCCGGCTCCCCCAAAAATGGAATCGTTCCCGGCGGCCCCATCCAGAATATTGTTGCCCTCGTTGCCGAGGATGGTGTTGGCAAGATTGTTTCCTGTACCGCTGATATTGTCGGTACCCGTCAGAGTCAGGCTTTCAATGTTGTTAGCGATGGTGTAGGAAATATTGCTGCTGACCGTATCGACACCGCCGCCTACATCCTCTGTAACGACATCTCCGGCTTCTGTAACGACATAGGAATCGTTGCCCAAGCCACCCACCAGGGTATCCTCGCCTGTCCCGCCATTTAAGGTATCGTTACCTGCCCCACCAATCAGACTATCGTTACCCTCCAGGCCGAACAGGTTGTTGTTGCCACTATTGCCTGTAATGATGTTGTTAAGGTCGTTCCCGCTACCGGCATTGTTCGCGGTGCCAGTCAGAGTGAGGTTTTCGACGTTGCCCGCCAGAGAATACGACAGTAACGAGGTCAGTACGGTATCAACGCCTTCCCCACCGCTTTCCAGTACCACATCCTGGAGGCTATCCAGAATATATGAATCATTGCCGCCGCCGCCACTCAGGGTGTCGTTGCCACTTCCCCCATCGAGGGCATCGTTGCCATCTTCTCCAAATAAAGCGTTGTTACCATCGTTGCCTATGATGGTATTCGCCAGGGCATTACCGGTTCCAGTGAAGTTGCCGGTGCCTAACAGGATAAGATTTTCGACATTATCGCCAAGAGTGTAGCTAAATGCAGCCCGCACCAGATCGACGCCATTATCTGCAGCTTCTACAACAATGTCGTTAACAGTATCCAGAATGAAGGTATCGTTGCCGTCTCCCCCAACGAGAGAATCGATACCAGTGCCTCCGTTCAGGCTGTCATTACCATCACCACCATCCAGGGTATCGTTGCCCTCGCCGCCAACCAGGACGTCATTCCCTCCCAATCCACTCAGGCTATTGGCTCCGCTGTTGCCAGTAATGGTATTTGCAGTGTCGCTGCCTGTCACTACCAGGTTGCTGACCCCAAGTAGGGTAATGGTTTCCACCTCAGCGGTGACAGAAAGGGTATAGGAAACGGAGGTTTGCAGTGTGTCCGTGCCGCCATTGGCGACCTCGACGATAGTATCGCCCGCACTGTTGACGATATAAAGGTCGTTTCCTGCCCCCCCGGCCATCTGGTCGTCGCCAAGATTGCCGTTCAAGGTGTCATTGCCCGCATCACCTGCCAGCACATCATTCCCGCTGCCACCATCCAGGGAATCGTTGCCAAGGCCACCCTGCAAAGTATCGGCTCCGATACCTCCAACTAGGCGATCGCGGCCATCACCCCCAGAGAGATTATCATTACCGGCGCCCCCTGTAAGGATGTTGTTGCCAGCATTGCCGAAAATAATGTTGTTGAGGCTGTTCCCCGTTCCGTTGATGTTGGCTGTTCCCAACAGAGTTAAATTTTCAAAGTTGTTGCGTAGGGTATAGGAGATGCTGGCGCGCACCATGTCAACACCTGCGTTGGCGTTTTCAGTGACGACATCCCCAGCGTTGTCCACTACATAGGTATCATTTCCGACACCCCCTAACATGGTATCGGCACCACCGCCTCCATCCAGTAGATCGTTGCCCCGATCATCAACCAGGCGATCGCTCCCCAACAACCCAAAAATCAGGTCATTGGCAGTAGTTCCCTGGAGATTGTTGTTTCCGGATGTACCTCTGATCGTCGCCATGACAAATTAACCCCTCAAGACAGATCTGACTGGATAGTGTTTGGAAGATTTAATTAGTAGCAGAGAAATAATGCTTGGGCTGGACACTTCCCTATTGCATAGTGATGACTTTAGTAAGAGTTTCCCTGACGGTCAGGATCACCCCATTAAACATGAGATTTTGGGTTTCGGAGCAGTTTTTTATGAACTTCTTGTCCGCTTTTAGGGACTGAATTCCTGCCCCAGAGAAACAAACATACGTCTTTGAGAAACATGGCGTAATGCTGACTACAGCCAATATAGGGAGCCACACAATGGGCTAAAACTAGGGTTGTTTAATTGCATCTTCTAGAGCAATAGGAGGAAACGTCAGCAACGATTTATTGAATTGTGATTGACATTCTTTACTATGCAAACTTTTCTGAATTGAGCAGACAGCTTGCATTCTCCCACCCTAATGTTTGGGGTTAGCGTACCCAAATGCTCTAGAAAAATTACAGGTTTAAAGATTTATCTTGAAAATGATGGCTTAACCGACCTGAAGCATTGCTAAAACCCTTCAAGGACAATTACGTTAGGTTTAAACCCTCTTTATTTTGACGTACAAAACCCATTTTCAACGAAAGACTCTGTAAAACAAAAAATTTGCGATTTCTTTATTTTCCTACCTACGTATACTCAAACCTTGTACCCTAGCAAACCTAAACTCAAACTCTTATTTTGCTGTCCTAAAGCGATGCAGAATGAGGGTTTGGATTTTAGTTCATACAGGTATATGAATTACGTACTTCCCCAGAACTCCAAGCAAAAATCGTGAATTTTGCGCTAAAACGGGAGAAAAATCACAATTTTTGATGCTACTGAAAGCTGAAGTAACCTAATCTTGCACTTCTCCAAACCAGCATCTAGAAACCCACTTTGAACAGCGTGGGTGTAGTCCACTTCACCCTTCAAAAATTATGTGGGATTCCTGCGTTGGGTAGGACGGAAGAAGGATAGGCCAGAAGAAGGAGAAAGTAGTGTGGTGTACGGTTCGTTGCTCCTAGCGCAGCAAAACCGTGCGTGGTTCTAGTAACGATGCTTAACTAAGGCTCCGTAAAAACCGAGGTGTGCGTAATTTTGCATTCAGTATCTTTAAAAATAGAGCCCCCCTTCTGTCACCGAATGCAACGGCAAAAGGGGGGCTGAGTTCTAGGGCTTGCTTTAAAGCCCTCTGGAAAGGTTTTTTCGTGTACTTGGCGTACGGAAAAGACAGCTAAAACAGACCCTAGTGCATAGTTATCTTCAGTTCATATTTAGGCTTCAATGCGAGCAGGCAGCACTAAATCTGCAGGGACAACTCCCGGAGAACCTGAGAAGACAAGACCCCGCTGCATATCCAGAGTCAAGAGGGTACCATCGCGAATGACTTCAGTGGCATTCTTAAAGCCGACAATGACTGGAACACCCAGTCGTAACCCGATGACGGCTGCATGGCTCGTTAGGCTATCGTCCTCCGTGACGATGCCTGAGGCTTTCCGAATGGCTTCTACATAGTCAGCGCTAGTGTTGGATACCACTAAAATTTCGCCGGGGTTGAAGTTGCTGACTTCCTTGCTGCTACGGGCTACACGAGCACGGCCACTGACAGAACCCTGACCGATGCCGATGCCCTTGCCCAGTACGGCAGTAACCACATCAACTTTAATCAGGTCAGTAGAACCTGCCACACCTTGCAGGGTTCCGGCAGTCATCACCACCAGCTCTCCTTCAAAGAGGAGTTGTTTCTCTTGGGCCACGTTAAGAGCAGCCTGGAAGGTTTGCCCCGTAGACGGCAGGTCTAGCACCAACAATGGGCGCACCCCCCATACCAGTTGTAACTGGCGAGCCACATCAACGTGAGGCGTAATCGCCAGGATTGGGGTGCGGGGGCGGAATTTTGATACGTTGCGAGCCGTTGCCCCGGTTTTTGTGAGGGTCATGATAGCTGCGGCCCGAAGCTGCTCGGCAATATTCCCTACAGCCTGACTAATAGCATTGGGAATGGAATGACTGGAGGTGTTGTCATTTAAGTTGCGAGCCAGGCTCTGCTCTTGCTCGATACGCACAGCAATGCGGGCCATGGTTTCGACAGCCTGCACGGGGTATTGACCCACGGCAGTTTCGTTAGAAAGCATGACTGCATCCGTGCCATCCAGGATGGCGTTGGCTACATCGGAAATTTCGGCACGGGTAGGACGAGCATTGCTCACCATGCTGTCGAGCATTTGGGTGGCAGTAATGACTGGGATGCCTAAACGGTTGGCGGTGCGAATCAGTCGCTTTTGAAGAATGGGTACATCCTCCGCGGGCAGCTCAACCCCCAGGTCTCCCCGAGCAACCATGACACCGTCACAGATGGAGAGCACCGCTTCCATTTGTTCGATCGCCTCGTGTTTCTCAATCTTGGCGATCACCGGTACATTTTTTCCGGCGCTGGAGATCAGTTCTTTGACTTCCAGTACATCCTGCGGATTACGAACAAAGCTCAGGGCAACCCAATCGACTCCCTGATCCAGACCGAACATTAAATCGGTCTTATCCTTGTCAGTCAGGGCTTTGATGGAGAGGTAGACGCCAGGAAAATTGACTCCTTTGTTGTTGGAGAGTACACCACCAACCGTTACCCGGCAGTGCAGCTCTCGTTTAACGGGGTCTACCTTTTCGACCCGCATTTCGACCCGACCATCATCTAACAGAATGATGGCACCTTCGGGGACTTCATCAGCTAGGGGGTCGTAGGTGACACAGCTGATCTCCTGAGTACCCGGACAGAGATTGCTGGTGAGAATGTAGGGATCACCCTTTTGTAGAGTGATAGGGCCATCCTGAAACTTACCCAGACGAATCTTTGGGCCTTGCAGGTCTTGCAGGATGCCGACCGGCTGATTCAGTTCAAAGGAAATCTGGCGGATCAGGCGAATATTGCGCTGGTGATCCTCATGAGTACCGTGGGAAAAGTTGAGGCGAAGAGTCGTTGCGCCCGCCAGAATCAGACTTCGCAGAACTTCTGGGCTGCTGGTGGCCGGGCCGATGGTCGCTACAATTTTGGTACGTCGCAGAGAGTGATGAAAAGACATGGGATTCCAGAAGTCTATGGCGAGTGGGTTGGAGAAGAATCCAAACCCGGTTTAGTTCGTTATGCAGAAGGACGCCCAGGAGTCCTAAAAATTTTAGCTAGATATAAGAATTGGAAAAAAGAGATTAGAAAAGAGTGGATACGGTTGTACCATCATCCATTAGTAAGAATTCCCGTGAGCAACAGGGATAGTACCATGTTTGGTTGCCCTGTTTAGCAGCACTCGCTGGGATCTGCCTGGTTCTAGGCCAAGTCTGTTTCGGCAATCCGAATCATACCCCGGCTCTAGGGGTGGGATTCTTCAATTGTTTGATGAGTATATCGGAGTTGAGACTCGCTACCATCAGAAGGTGGGAGGGTTTCTCCTCTGTCATCGCTTTTATCCATTCTTTTTTGGCATTGATGCCTGAGCTGCCTGTGACGTCATCCTCTAAAGCTGTGCCTTTACTGAAGGATCCCGATCGCCTTTCAGCGCGCCTGAAGGAGATTCCCCAGGAACCTGGGGTCTATATGATGCGGGACGGGTCCGACAATATTCTCTACATTGGCAAGTCACGGAGTTTGCGATCGCGCGTTCGCTCCTACTTCCGTCAGGACCAAAACCGGGAACCTCGGATTGCCCTGATGGCCATGCAGGTAGTCGAGATCGAATTTATCGTGACCGACACCGAAGCAGAAGCGCTGGTGCTAGAGTCCAACCTGATTAAAACGCACCAACCCCACTTCAATATTCTGCTGAAGGATGATAAGAAGTACCCGTTCCTCTGCATTACGTGGAGTGAGGACTATCCGCGAATTTTTATTACCCGGAAGCGATCGCTGGGAAAGACGCGCGATCGCTACTACGGCCCTTACGTTGATGTGGGAGCCCTACGCCGCACCCTCGGTATTGTGAAGCGGGTGTTTCCTCTACGACAGCGACCTCAACCTCTTTTCAAAGATCGTCCCTGTCTGAACTACGACATGGGCCGTTGCCCTGGTGTTTGCCAAAAAATTATCTCGCCGGAAGAATACCACAAGATCATGCAGAAAGTAGCGATGATCTTTCAGGGGCGAACCCAAGAATTGGAGGAGGCTCTGAAGACGCAGATGGAGAAAGCGTCGGAAGACTTGAACTTTGAGTTAGCGGCCCGGCTGAGGGATCAAATTCGGGCTCTGCAAACGTTAGGTTCGGATCAGAAGGTGTCGCTGACGGATGATACGGTATCGCGAGATGCGATCGCCCTCATGGCCGACGAGCATCACGCCTGCATCCAACTCTTTCAAATGCGAGCGGGTCGCCTGGTGGGACGACTGGGATTTGTGGCCGATGCTCAATCTGGAACTCCTGGGGCAATTTTGCAACGGGTACTGGAGGATCACTACGCAACGGTAGACGACGTAGAAATTCCCGGCGAAATTCTTAGCCAGCATGAACTGCCCGATACCGAGATGCTCGCAGCAGCCCTATCGGAGCGACGGAAGCGGAAGGTTTCGATTGATGTACCCCAGCGCCAGAGTAAAGCCGACCTGATCGAAATGGTGGAGCGCAACGCCGGATACGAACTGGCTCGTACCCAGCGCTTCACCGAGCGCAACAATCAGGCCATGCTGGATCTGGCAGAACTGCTCGACCTTCCCGACCTCCCCCACCGCATCGAAGGCTACGATATTTCTCACATTCAGGGGTCTGATGCGGTCGGCTCTCAGGTGGTGTTTGTAGATGGTCTGCCTGCCAAACAGCACTACCGCCACTACAAAATCAAAAATCCCACAGTGCAGACCGGCCACTCCGATGACTTTGCCAGCCTTGCTGAAGTGATTCAACGCCGCTTCCGCAAGTACCGCCGAGATGCCGATACGGCTGCACCCAGTTTGGGAGATGCGCGATCGCCCTCCAAAGAAACCCCCTCCGTCCTCACCGGACGCGGTGACGACTTCCCCGACGTGGTCATGATTGACGGGGGTAAAGGCCAGCTCTCTGCCGTAGTGGAAGCACTGCGGGAAATGAATCTACTGGAAGAAGTGCGGGTGATTAGCTTGGCCAAGCAACGGGAAGAAGTTTTCTTACCGGGTGAATCCAAACCGCTCAACACAGATCCCGAGCAACCGGGTGTGCAGCTCTTGCGGCGTTTGCGAGATGAAGCCCACCGCTTTGCTGTGAGTTTCCACCGGCAGAAGAGGAGCGATCGCATGCGCCGTTCCCGCCTGGAGGACATCCCTGGTCTTGGCCTGCATCGCCAAAAACTCCTCCTCGGCCACTTCCGCTCCATCGACTACCTACGGGAAGCAACTCCCAAACAAATCGAAGCAGTCCCTGGCATTGGCCCCAAAATGGCCCAGCAAATTTACGACTACTTCCACCCAAACCGCGAAGCCGCCTTACAGGAGATTGAGGAGGGAGTGGTGTCGGAGATGGGGAATTAGGAGCAAGGGAGAAGGTGTGCGGTGTGGGAAGTACACCACACCACACCAATGGGTAAGCCCTGAACTTCGTATAATGAGAGCAGAAGAAACAAAACGTTACAAGCCCAGGCTATCCATGGAAAAAATCCAAAAAACTGAAGCTGAGTGGAAGCAGCAGCTCACTGATCAGCAATTTTATGTAACTCGGAAAAAAGGCACTGAGCGGGCTTTTACCGGGGAGTATCATGCAAACAAAGCGTCCGGCACCTACAAGTGCATCTGTTGCGGCACCCCCCTCTTTAGCTCCGAGACCAAGTATGAGTCCGGTACAGGCTGGCCGAGCTTCTGGGCACCGATTGACCCTGAAAACGTGGCTCTGGAAGAAGACCGTACTCTTTTTATGCGACGAACTGAAGTGCTTTGTGCAGCCTGTGATGCTCACCTGGGTCATGTGTTTCCCGATGGTCCTCGTCCAACAGGACAACGGTATTGCATGAACTCTGCGGCTTTAAAGTTTGAGCCGGAAGAAACAGCCGAGTCTTAATTCTTTAAAAGTTCTGATGAACAAAGAGAGCGTGGAGCTAAGTTCCACGCTCTCTTTGTTCATCAGAACTTTGCATGACCGCTTTTTAAGGGTGTGAACGTTAACCGGTGAAGTCGCCTAACAATTCATGCAGGCCATCTGAGCGCGTATCGCTCAGAATTAGGAAGGTTATTTTTTGAAAAGCTACGCTCCGCGCGGCTTTTCAAAAAATAACCTTCCTAACCTTACGTAACCTCAGTTCGGGATAAGCTGCAGTGCTTATTTTGGCGTGCGCAAAGCGCACGCCAAAATAAGCATTTTCAAGTGCCGCACAACGCCCGGCACTCGAAAATGGCCTTAACCCGAACTCAGGTTACGTAAGACCGTACTTTATGACGGAAAGCAACTGTTTGGTGGTATAGGGTGCGAATCACCACACACCACCAAATATGGGCGAACTTAAACTGTCGAGCTCGCTAGGGTGCGCCAGTTAAGGCGGGCCGAAGGGGTCGAAGGGCGTGGGGCGCACGGGTTCCAGAGGGGACGTATCATTAGGGGCGATCGCTTCTCCTTCATCTCCTTCCGGTGCCTCATCTGATGACGGCACATCAAAGGGAGGGTTTTCTTGCAATTCTGGCTCTGCCACGTCTTCGGAGGGAGGAGTTTCTGCGGGTGGCTCGGAGTCGGTTGAAGGTCGTGTTAACGCTGTCAATTGCTCATTGAAATAGCGGACACGGCCGGGGTAACGCATTTGTTCTGCAAGACGCAGGGCTTGCTGGTAGCTGCTAATGGCCCGCCCTGTTTGCCCCTGTTCCTGGTAAATCCGCCCCATTTGGCTAAAGACTTCCATAATGCCCAGGCGATCGTAAGACTCTAGCTGCACAGACTGCAATAGTTGGTAAACCACTAGAGCATCATCAGGGCGGTTGAGATCCTCATACAGGCCAGCCAACTGTTCTAAGGCATCGCTGGCATAGCCGTATTGCTGCTGGGCCAAAGCGGCTGCATAGGCTGACTGGTAGTGATTTGCGGCTTGTGCTGGCTGCTGCGATTGACGATAGCTATTGCCCAGGGCAATTTGCAACTCTGGTAGTTTGAGGGGGTCGGTCTCCCTATACCACTCCACCAGTTGCGACAGGATGCCAATGGCCTGCTCGTACTGTCTCCCCTGTTGGTAGGCGTAGGCTAACTGCGTCAAGATATCTTCTTCACGAGCGCGATCGCCCCGTTGCCGTGCCCGCTGCAATAGCTCCTCATAGACTTGAGCGGCTTCTGCATAGTAAAACCAGCCCAGGTGTAAATCGGCCAATGACATAAGCGTGGACTCTTCTACCGCTGTGTCTCCACTGGCCCGTGCCTGATCCAAAATCTGGTCGTAGAGACGCACGGCTGCACTGTAATTGCGAAGAGTACGGTAGCTATCTGCGATGGAAAGCAGCAGCGTGAAGTTGAGGGGTTGTTGCAGTTGTAAATCTGCTTCAATTTCTTCCAGCCGAGCCGTAATCAGTCGTACCGCTTGGTTCTCGCTTTCCGACCAGGCGTACTCACCCACCCGCCCCAGGGCTGGCACTTCTTCCTGATAGCCCAAAACTCGCCGCAAGCGCAGTTCTCGGTACCAAATTTCAAAAGCTTGACGTTTGTTACCTGCAGCCAGCTGGGCCTGAGCCTCCAGGTTGAGGCGATTCAGTGCTTGTCGTAGGAAGTAAATTTCTAGCGGGCTAAAGGGGCGATCGACTACGGGTTGCGGCAGCAGTGGATCCGGCTCAGTTAATTCCAAGGGATTGGGAGGAAACTCTTCAGCCTCCTCTTGAGCCAGAGCAGGTTTGACAAGTCCAGTCATGGTTAGCACGACTAACCCCATCAGCATCAGCGTTAGACGGGACGCCCGATGAGCCTGTCCCCAAGGGAATAATGCCCATCGTTGCTTGGCTCTGGCTTTTTGCTCCTGCATCCGCATCATGGTGTTGTCTCTTGTGTGATCCATACCCGTTAGGCCGCCTCAAAGCGTTTGGGTGCCATCAAAGGGAACGTAAGATGGCTCCCGTTTGACTAAGCCCGACTGCTGCTTGAGCTGTTCAATCCTATCCCTCAACAGCCTACAGCAGAACCCTGCCCCTGTTTTCAGGACGTAGAATTCCCCTCCGGGTGTTTCCATTCCAGTCATATCTTCTGTTCAAATGCGCTGTAGTAAAGAAAATGAGCTGTGCTCAGGATGCTGCCTAGCAATTCTCATTTTGGGCTTCAAAACCGAGAGTTCGCGCCCGACGGGCGCAAACTCTCGGCTTTGAAGTTTGAAAATAGCCTGCCGAAGGCAGGCTACTTTCAAACTTCAATTCAAAATGAGAATTGCTGGATGGTGCCCTTTCTACTGGAGTTGGGGTTCGAACCGCTATAGAATGCTTTGGTTTCAGCAAATGGAGTCGATGCCGTGAAGGTTTTGGTGGTAGGCAATGGTGGACGGGAGCATGCATTAGCCTGGGGGTTACTGCGATCGCCCCAAGTCACGGAAGTTATCTGCGCCCCTGGCAACGGTGGCACAGCGACCCTTGCACGTTGTCGCAATGAACCCATCGGCGTTAGCGATTTTGACGGCATTGCCAACCTGGTGAAAACTGCCGCCATTGACCTGGTTGTTGTCGGGCCAGAGGTTCCTCTGGCAGAAGGCATCACTGATTTCCTCCGAACTCAGAGTGTTGCTGTGTTTGGTCCTTCTCAAGCGGGTGCCCAAATCGAGGCAAGCAAAGCCTGGGCCAAACAACTGATGGAGGAAGCAGGGATTCCAACTGCGACCGCAGCAGTTTTTGAAGAAAAAGAGGGGGCGATCGCCCACCTCCAAACCCACGGCGCTCCTATTGTTGTGAAAGCTGATGGGCTTGCGGCAGGCAAAGGCGTCACCGTAGCGATGACCGTTGAGGAAGCCCAGGCTGCCATTGAATCTGCCTTTGGAGGGCAGTTTGGCGACGCAGGTAACCGGGTTGTATTAGAAGAATTTTTGCAAGGCCAGGAAGCCTCAGTACTGGCTATTACGGATGGGAAAACGATTCGTCCGTTGTTACCCGCGCAGGATCACAAGCAGATCGGGGAAGGGGATACCGGCCCAAACACAGGTGGGATGGGGGTGTATGCTCCGACTCCGGTTGTGGATGATGCGCTGTTGGAGCGGATTCAGCGGGAGGTGCTGGAACCGGCGATCGCTCAACTTCAAAAACGCGGCATTGACTACCGGGGCATTCTCTATGCGGGTCTGATGATTACTCCCAACGGCGACCCAAAAGTGATTGAGTTTAACTGCCGTTTTGGGGATCCAGAAACCCAGGTCGTGCTCCCTCTGCTCGAAACTCCACTGCATGAGCTATTCCTGGCCTGTGTTGAGCAACGCCTGGCAGAATTTCCACCACTGCAATGGAATCCGGGCGCTGCTGCCTGCGTTGTCATAGCGGCCAAAGGCTATCCCGGTAGCTATCCCAAAGGCGACCCCATCACGGGTATTGCAGAGGCAGAAGCCACCGGGGCTGTAGTCTTCCATGCCGGAACTCGGTTGGATGGCGAAACGGTCTTGACGGATGGGGGCCGAGTGTTAGGGGTGACCGCGACAGGGGAGAGTTTTGAGAAGGCGATCGCCCAGGCCTATGCTGCCCTCGAACCCATTCACTTTGACGGTGCCTATTACCGTCGCGATATTGGCCATCGCATCCTAAAGTAGTTCAAGCGAACGGTTTTCGAGCTTTAGAGCCGAGAGTTCGTGCCCATAGTGCATAAACTCTCGGCTCTAAAGTTCAAAATGAGAACTGCTGCAACATCCCAGCAATTCTCAGTATGGGCATCAAAGCCAAGAGTTCACGCCTGTAGGGCGTGAACTCTTGGCTTTGATGCCCGAAAACCACGCGCCTTTGGCGCGCGGTTTTCGGGCCTGATTTCAAAATGAGAATTGCTGACAACATCCCCCTTCTTAGGAAAACTTGCCGAAGATGTTTATGATTTGAGTAGTATCTCTATGACCGATCCACGGGATGGTTGAAGAGCTTTGATCGATCTGCTAAACAAACTGCGCGAAATTTTACGGCACTGGTGGTCTGAATTTACCCTTCAGACCAAACTGATGGCTGCGGCCACTCTGGTCGTGTCATTGCTGATGAGCGGCCTTACCTTCTGGGCCGTCAACTCGATTCAGCAAGATGCCCGCATTCACGATACCCGCTTTGGCCGCGACCTGGGGGTGTTGCTGGCAACCAACGTCACCCCCTTAATTGGCGAAAACAACCTGGCTGAGTTGGCCCAGTTCTCCCAACGGTTTTACAGCAGCACCTCCAACGTGCGCTACATGCTGTTTGCCGATGCCGATGGCGAAATCTACTTTGGCATTCCCTACTCCCAAACTGAAGTTCAAAACTCCCTCACCATCCGACGACGGATGCAGCTCCCGGACAACTTTTCGCCGGATCTGCCCTTCCCACTGGTGCGCCAACACCTGACCCCCGATGGTGAAGTGACCGATGTTTTTGTACCGATTACCTATAACGGCAAATACATGGGGGTATTGGCGATCGGCACCAACCCAAACCCCACGGTCGTCACCTCCTCGCACCTGACGCGAGATGTCACGATCGCAGTGTTCGTTTCCATCTGGGTCATGGTGATTTTGGGGGCCGTATTCAATGCCCTCACCATTACCAAACCCATCAAGGAACTGCTGGTGGGTGTTAAAAATATTGCTGCTGGAAACTTCAAACAGCGGATTGATTTGCCCTTGGGCGGTGAACTGGGGGAACTCATCCTCAGTTTCAACGACATGGCAGAACGCCTGGAAACTTACGAGGAACAAAATATTGAAGAGCTGACGGCTGAGAAGGCCAAGCTAGAAACGCTGGTTTCCACCATCGCGGATGGTGCAGTATTGCTCGATCGCAATCTCCACATCGTGCTGGTTAACCCAACGGCCCGCAGGTTGTTCGGCTGGGATGCTGGAGAGGAGGTGCTGGGGCATTCGGTGCTGGAGCGGTTGCCCGAACCCCTTCGACCCAAGTTGTCAGAATTGCTGACAGAATTGGCGGAAGGCAAGCAGGAGTGCGACATATCGCGCGATCGCGAACCCTGGGAACTGTGCGTCACCATTCCTGGTTCTACTAACCGCACCATTCGTATCTGGCTCACAACGGTTCTCGATCAATCCCGGGAAAACCTGCGAGGGATTGCCATCACTGTTCAAGACATTACCCGTGAAACCGAGCTGAACGAGGCTAAGAGCCAGTTCATCAGCAACGTTTCCCATGAATTGCGAACTCCGCTATTCAACATCAAATCCTTCATCGAAACTCTGCATGAGTACGGCGAGGATTTGAACCAATCGGAGCGACGGGAGTTTCTGGAAACAGCGAATCGTGAAACCGATCGCCTGACTCGCCTGGTCAATGATGTGTTGGATCTATCCCGCCTGGAGTCGGGTAAGCGCTATCACTTTGATGCGGTAGATCTGGCACAAACCATCGATCAAACCCTCCGTACCCATCAACTTAACGCTCGCGATAAGGGGATTGAACTTCAGCAGGAGTTAGCCCCCGATCTGCCCACAGTGCTGGGCAATTATGACTTGCTGCTACAGGTCTTCAACAACCTTCTGGGTAACGCCCTGAAATTTACCCGGAGTGGTGGCTGTGTAGTTATTCGAGCCTACGTTTTGGAAGAACCGTGGACGACAACACCGACCCACGTTCGAGTCGAGATATCCGATACCGGCATTGGCATTGATCCAGAAGATCAGCACGCTATCTTCGATCGCTTCTACCGTGTTGAAAATCGCGTCCACACCCTGGAAGGAACAGGTTTGGGCCTATCCATTGTTCGCAACATCATCGAGAAGCACCAGAGTCACGTTCATCTGGTTAGTGAAGTCGGAGTGGGCACTACCTTCTGGTTCGACCTGCCCATCTATCAAGCGGGGCTTCCGATGCTCGAAAGCCACACGGCTCCAGGGGCTACAAGCTCAACTCAGGCAATTTCGCTGTAGGCGTGTGTGCTTTGCTAACATGCTTCCTCGGAACGTTTCAATACACTATGTGACCCCTTGCATGGCTTTCCCAGGCAAGGGTTCGCGTCTTTAAAGCGAACTCATGCAGGCAAGCTATTGAGTTTCTAGCAATTGCTGCGAACCATGACAGGTTCATGCTTCCCAAGCCGAAGCTGCTAAGATCGTAACTTGGCGATCGTCCAATCCCTTAAGCGGAATACAGCAAAAGTGCTGACAAAACACATCCAAAGGGGTTGTCGGCCTTAGAATAATTTGACCGAGTTATCCTGTGTTCGGCCGTTCCGCTTGGAGTGCCCCCATGGGATGTAAGGTCTCTCGGGAGCCCGCTCGTTTGACTCACAGGGTTGCCTGTCAAGCCTTTCTAAGGGGATGGCGATCGCGGGTTTTGGCTAACCTTTAGTCCGGGTATACGGTGAAACTATGACGGTTGCTTGCGAATATAGACCGGGTTTGGAAGGAGTCCCCGCAACCCAATCCTGCATTAGCTATGTGGATGGACAACGGGGTATTCTCGAGTACCAGGGCATTCGAATTGAAAATTTGGCCAAGCATAGTAACTTTCTGGAAACGGCCTACCTCCTGATTTGGGGTACTTTGCCCACCCAACAGGAACTAGAAGAGTTTGAGCACGAGATTCGCTACCATCGCCGCTTGAAGTACCGCATCCGTGACATGATGAAGTGCTTCCCCGAAAGTGGCCACCCGATGGATGCCCTGCAGGCATGTGCGGCTGCGTTGGGCTTGTTTTACTCACGGCGGGCTTTGGATGATCCTGCCTATATTCGGGCTGCGGTTGTACGGTTGCTGGCCAAAATCCCCACAATGGTGGCGGCATTCCAACTGATGCGCAAGGGGAATGACCCCATTCAACCGCGCGATGATCTCGATTACTCCGCCAACTTCCTCTATATGTTGACGGAGCAAGAGCCTGATCCCCTCGAAGCCCACATCTTTGAAACCTGCCTCATTCTCCACGCCGAGCACACCATTAACGCCTCTACTTTCTCGGCGATGGTGACGGCCTCCACTTTGACTGACCCTTACGCTGTGGTCGCTTCAGCGGTAGGCACGCTGGCTGGCCCACTTCACGGGGGAGCCAGCGAGGAAGTGATCCTGATGTTAGAAGAGATTGGTTCTGTCGAGAATGTGCAGCCCTTTGTGGACAAGTGCCTAGAGCAAAAAGCACGGATTATGGGCTTCGGCCACCGGGTTTATAAAGTCAAAGACCCCCGTGCGACCATTCTGCAAGAGCTGGCAGAGCAGATGTTTGAAAAGTTTGGCCACGATGAGTACTACGACATCGCGGTCGAATTGGAACGGGTGGTTGCTGAAAAGCTGGGCCACAAGGGTATTTACCCCAACGTAGACTTCTACTCAGGGCTGGTGTACCGGAAGCTGGGGATCCCAACGGATCTGTATACTCCCGTGTTTGCGATCGCCCGAGTCGCTGGTTGGCTGGCCCACTGGAAAGAGCAATTGGAAGAAAACCGCATTTTTCGACCCACTCAAATTTATACCGGGCTCCACGATATCCCTTATATTCCCATTCAAAAGCGGGGATCAAGTCAGGAGGATAAATTGGTGGCTGAGCTGATGATGCAATAAGTCAGCCAATATGAAGATAAAAGCGTTGATTTTTGCTAAAAATCAACGCTTTTGTCGTTTTCAGGACTTACCAAGTTGCATTGGGTGCGGAGTGAAGCACGCGGTAACCAATAAAAAGGCACTTGAGCTGACTCTGTAGACTTCCTACGTGAATCGTTGCGTAGCCATCGCTACGCAACGATTCACGTCCTCAAAAACGGATTCATGCAGGAGGTCTACTGATGTTGCGCAAGTCCTTTTAGTAATACTTGCTACAAAATTTTGGAGACGTAGAGCTACGAGAAGGACGCTCGATGCATCGGGCCTATTTTCTCTGTTTCCTAAATGATGGGTCATGCCCCTCTTGTTATTTCTGAGAGGGACTGTAATTATTAACTCAAGTGACGATTTTCAGGAACTCCGAGCCTCAGGTGACTTATATCACCTGGGGTTTTTTATTACCTTAAGCGGCTCTTCTCAAAACGCTGTAGGGTAAGCCTGCAAAGATTTGGCTCTACTGATATATACACAGACTGTTTGGCACAATCCGCACATTGCTCGATTTGATCACGATTTTTTGGGGATCGAACTAGGGCTCACGAGCTCAGTACAGGACAGAATTTCTAAAATTTAGACTTTTCATCGTGCTAGTGAAGTTAGCGCAACGAAAAGCCTGAATTTTAAAGATGGTTTAATATTTCTCCCTTACTTGAGTACACCGTGTGTAGCCTGCAACCCCTAGAACGGAGTAATGATCTGGTCGGTTTAAGGTTTGTGAGTGGGATCAGTTTAGAAGTCTTGTGATCAAAGTCTTAAATTTTTTGGGGATCTCTAGACAATTCAAAATAGTCGGGCACAATACAGGCAGCAATGCCAGAGGTATGTCTTCCGGTACTTTGATTCAGACAGAAGCTGTTTCCATTGTAATTATTTAGGTAGAGCTGAACCTTGACGGGAATTCCAGTTGTACAGGTTGCTTCACTCACTGGGTTTCCGTTGCATTTTGTACTATGGGAAACATCCCATTGGCTTGACTCCAGTTAGGTTGACTTCGGTTGAAAACGTCCCGATCTCCCTACACATTTGAAGCTCCATCGCTCGTTGACAATCGTTTAGATTTTTCAGACTGATCCCTAAGGAAAGTAAGCTATGCAAACGTTACCCGATTCTCCACTGGTTTGCCCTCCTGTGCGCGTTGAGGACGACCGCACTGGGCTCAATGTGGAAACCTTGAAGCGGGCCTTTCTCGACAACCTTTTCTATATCCAGGGCAAGTTTCCTGACATCGCGACACAGAACGACTACTACATGGCGTTGGCCTATACGGTGCGCGATCGCCTCCTCAAACGCTGGCTCAAAACAGCTCACACTTACGCCCAACGAGGCTCCCGTACCGTCTGCTACCTTTCCGCAGAATTTTTGATGGGACCACACCTGGGCAACAACCTGATTAACCTCGACATCTACGATGACATCAAGCAGGCCATGGAAGAATTGGGCCTGGACCTGGATGTACTGATGGAACAGGAAGAGGAGCCAGGGCTGGGAAATGGTGGTTTGGGCCGTCTGGCCGCTTGCTACCTGGATTCCATGGCATCTCTGGAGATCCCTTCCATCGGTTATGGCATTCGCTACGAGTACGGGATCTTTGAGCAGGATATCCGCGACGGCTGGCAGGTGGAACGTACTGACAAATGGCTAAAGTATGGAAACCCCTGGGAAATTGCCCGTCCTGAATGGGCGGTTCCTGTTAAGTTGGGCGGTCACACTGAGCATTACACCGACGACAACGGACGCTACCGTGTACGCTGGATTCCCTATCAGGTGGTTCTGGGAGTTCCCCACGATACGCCGCTTTTGGGCTATCGGGTAAACACGGCGAATACCCTGCGCCTGTGGCGTGCCGAAGCACCAGAATCCTTTGACTTTGAAGCCTTTAACTCTGGAGATTATGTTGGGGCTGTACAGGAAAAAATGGTGTCGGAGAACCTGTCGAAGGTACTCTATCCCAATGACAACATTTCCCAGGGCAAGCAACTGCGTCTGGCCCAACAAATTTTCTTTGTGTCCTGCTCTCTGCAAGACATGATCCGCATCATGGAGCAGCAGAAGCTGCCCTTGGAGCAGTTCCACGAGAAGTTTGTGGTGCAGTTGAATGATACGCACCCGGCTATCTCCATCGCTGAACTCATGCGCCTGTTGATTGACGAGCACGGGTTTGACTGGAACAAAGCCTGGCACATTACCACCCATACGTTCGCGTATACCAACCACACCTTGCTTCCTGAAGCACTGGAGCGCTGGCCCCTGAAGCTGTTTGAAACCATGCTTCCCCGGCACTTGGAGATTATCTACGAAATCAATCGTCACTTCCTGGATGATGTGCGGATCAAGTTCCCCGAGAACCCGGAGATGCTGACCCGCATGTCCATTATTGAGGAAGGGGGCGAACGCTATGTTCGTATGGCTCATTTGGCCTGCGTTGGAAGCCTGGCAATTAATGGAGTAGCGGCACTTCACACTGAGCTTTTGAAGCAGGATGTGTTGCACGACTTCTTTGAAATGTATCCGGAGAAGTTTAACAACAAGACTAACGGTGTCACCCCTCGCCGTTTCATGGTGGCGAGCAATCCTCGCCTAACTAACCTGATTACCAGCAAGATTGGTGATGGTTGGATCAAGAACCTGGACGATCTGCGGAAATTGGAAGCCTATGTGGATGAGCCAGAGTTCCGCCATGAGTTCCGTCAGATCAAGCGCGCCATCAAGCAAGATCTGTCCAACTATGTTCAGGAAAATTATGGGGTGACGCTGAATCCCGACTCCATGTTCGACATTCAGGCCAAGCGGATTCACGAATATAAGCGCCAACACTTGAATGCGCTGTATGTCGTGACCCTCTACAACCGACTGAAAAATAACCCTGATCTCGATATCACCCCCCGCACCTTCCTGTTTGGGGGCAAGGCTGCACCCGGCTATTACATTGCCAAGCTGGTCATTAAGCTGATCAACTCCATTGGGGATGTGGTGAACCGTGATCCCGATGTGCGCGATCGCCTCAAAGTCCTCTTCCTGAAGGACTACAGCGTTAAATTTGCTCAGCGGATTTATCCCGCTGCTGACTTATCAGAACAAATTTCTACTGCGGGTAAAGAAGCGTCGGGTACCGGCAACATGAAGTTTGCCATGAACGGGGCACTGACCGTGGGGACATTAGATGGCGCAAACATCGAAATCCGTGAGGAAGTCGGAGCGGATAACTTCTTCCTGTTTGGCCTGACGGCAGCCGAAGTGTATGCGATGAAGTCCAAGGGCTACAACCCACGGGAGTACTACGAAAACAATGCCGAACTGCGGTTGGCGATGGATCGGATCTCCTCGGGCTTCTTTTCCCATGGCGATCGCGACCTGTTCAAACCCCTGATTGATGGCATGCTAAACCGCGATGAGTATATGCTCATGGCTGACTATCAATCCTACGTGGAATGTCAGGATCGGATTAGCGAAGCCTTCCGGGATACCGAGCGGTGGACACGTATGGCAATTCTGAATGTCGCTCGCATGGGTAAGTTCTCCAGCGATCGCTCCATCCGCGACTATTGTCAGGACTTCTGGCAAATCTCGCCAGTTTCCATTGAGTTGGAAGAATATAGCCCTGACACCATTCCTACGTTGCAGTAAACGCTTTTAGAAAAGAACGCGGGGGCTTTGCTCCCGCGTTCTTTTTTTTGTACAACACTCGCGACAGGCGTCATGTACGCTTCGGTTTCCACCGCATGGTAGGATGAAGCCTTGACTGTATTCTCTATAACCCGCTCTCTCGATGCGTTTCGAAAAGATTCTGATTGCCAACCGGGGAGAAATTGCCCTTCGTATTCTGCGCACCTGTGAAGAGATGGGGATCGCCACCGTTGCGGTACACTCCACCATTGACCGCAATGCTCTCCACGTTCAGTTGGCCGACGAAACTGTCTGCATCGGTGAGCCCCCCAGCAGCAAAAGCTATCTCAACATTCCGAATATCATTGCCGCAGCTCTGACCCGTAATGTTAGTGCCATCCACCCTGGTTATGGCTTCCTGGCAGAGAATGCTCGGTTCGCAGAGATTTGTGCCGATCACCAGATTACCTTCATTGGCCCGACTCCTGATGCGATGCGAGCGATGGGCGATAAGTCCACCGCCCGTGACACGATGTATCGCTTGGGTGTGCCTACGGTGCCAGGTAGTGATGGCCTGCTAACAGATGAGAAAGAGGCGTTGGCGATCGCCCAAACCATCGGCTACCCCGTTATGATTAAGGCCACCGCTGGCGGCGGTGGTCGTGGAATGCGCCTGGTGCGAGCAGAAGATGAGCTGATCAAATCCTTCCTGGCAGCTCAAGGTGAAGCAGACGCAGCCTTTGGCAACCCTGGTTTGTATCTAGAAAAATTCATTGAGCGTCCCCGCCACATCGAGTTTCAAATTCTGGCGGATAGCTATGGCAATGTAATTCACCTGGGCGAACGGGACTGTTCTATTCAGCGCCGCCACCAAAAGCTATTGGAAGAGTCACCCAGCCCTGCCATGACGCCAGAATTACGTCAGCAGATGGGTGATGCCGCAGTGAAGGTCGCTAAGGCTATCGGCTATGTCGGGGCTGGCACCATCGAGTTTCTGCTGGATCAAAGCGGGCGCTTCTATTTCATGGAGATGAATACCCGAATTCAGGTGGAACATCCCGTAACCGAAATGGTGACCGGAATTGATCTGATTGAAGAGCAAATCCGTGTGGCTCAGGGTGAAAAATTACAGCTGACTCAGGAGCAAGTAAAGCTGACCGGACACACCATTGAGTGCCGCATCAACGCCGAAGATCCTGATATGAACTTCCGGCCTAATCCTGGTCGTATCAGTGCCTATCTTCCTCCCGGTGGCCCCGGAGTACGGATGGATTCACACGTCTACACAGACTACGAAATTCCGCCCTATTACGACTCGCTGATTGGCAAACTGATTGTCTGGGGGCACGATCGCCCAGCAGCGATCCGCCGGATGAAACGCGCTTTACAAGAGTGCGCTATTACAGGTCTTTCCACGACCATCGGCTTCCACCAAAAGATTTTAGAAACTTCGGAATTCAACGAAGGCAAGGTTTACACCAACTTTGTTGAGCAAATGATGCAGCGCAAATCCTAGGACAAACAGGGTTTACGCACTCTTGCGTGTAACGCCTAACGAAAAGAGAGAGGGATTTCACCCTCTCTCTTTTCGTTGAAAAGCCTGACCTTGCTCGGAAGATCGCATGCAACCTTCCGGGCAAGGTCAGGCTTTAGGATTTTTAGAAGCGATTCATCATTGTCAGCAAACCCTGCTGGCCGACGATTAATTCTCGAAGCAGGCTAAAAATTCCCACCCAAACGATCGGTGTAATATCGACACCCCCTAAAGGCTGAATTAGTTTGCGGGAGGGAGCCAAAAACGGTTCTGTGGGAATCGCCACTAGGGAAAAGGGCAATTTGGTCAAGTCTGCTTGGGGATACCAGGTCAGCACGATGCGGAAAATAAAGAGCAAAATCATGAGCCCAAATAGCAGACTTAACCCCAGGGAGGCGATCGCAGTGGTAGTCATAAACTCGTAAACCTGGAACGTTACGTTTCTCAATCTTTATTTTATCGCGATCGCCTACTCAATAGTCTTCGCCCCCCCCTCATCACGAAGGGGCAAAGTACATTCACAATCCAGGGGGCGCTTATGGTGAAAAGGTTGCGTAGCGGTACTTTCACGACATTTCAAGACAGCTTTGAAACATAACTGAGTAAAGCGTAAGTCCCTGATAAAATAAGTACACACTTGAGATGACCACGTTAGGACAAATCCCATGACCCCATCTTTGATGAACTTTTTCTACAGCCTTCTGGCTGGTGTGCTCATCGTTGTGGTTCCCGCAACGGTTGGCCTGATCTTCATCAGCCAAAAAGACAAAATCCAGCGCGGTAGCTGAGGTTGTTTATTAACGTGTAAGCAGGGGGCTTCCATATTGGGAGTTCCCTGTTTTTCATATTCCTTTAAAGGGACAATCAGTACCCTTTCAAAACAATCGGTCTCCTTCAACGTACGAAAACGTGAATCTCCAGGCTTAAAACGGGCTTGAACGATACATGTCTTTACGTTCAAGCTGGACTCTGGTATAGATGGTCAAGCGGTTTTCGTGAAATTTTCTAGCCTCCTCAATAATTGAGTCCTTAAAAAGGAGGGTGAAAAGTTGATTTTTCGTCGTTATAGTGCACGAAAAGCTAACTCTTCCCAGGTTTTAACAGGTAGGCTCTCAGGGTTAGCTGACTCGATGAAGCCGCTAGAAGGCAGATTCATCTCCGTTAGCCATAATATATGGTGGAGAGTCAGAGCATAAATCGCTAGGATTAAAACAGGTTTTCGGAGAACGGCGATGGTAGAGGTCGGACTGAACTGGAGTAATTTTGTGGCATCGGGCTTGCTAACGCAGCCGGTGTTGGCCCAGGTAAACCTAGGGGCTAATCCTGCGGTGTTTTTGGGCGTTGTGCTTGCTGTTAGCGGAGCCGGTTTGTACTTTTTGCGCTCAATTCGTCCCCAATTAGCCCGGGATTACGACATTGCCCTGGCGGCGGTTGCCCTCCTCTGTGGGTTCATCCTGTTTTTCCAGGGATGGCGTTTAGACCCCATCCTCACCTTTGGTTACTTTCTGCTAGCTGGAGCTGCAGGCTTTTTTGCCTTTGAGACTCTGCGCCTGCGGGGAGCGACTGCCGAGCAAGCCAAGCGCTATACTCCCCTCGTAGATGATGAGCGCCCGGTAAGCCGCGTTTATCGTGCTGAGCTGGATGAACTGAGCCCCGTTGATGAGCGTCCTACGACTCGTCGCATTCGGGCCAGCCGCGACTATCGCTCTTCTGATGCCGAAGACTATGGTTCTGAGGATCGTCGTCCTTCGGTGCGAGGTTCGATTGAATCTCGAAGCGATCGCTCGGCCCGTCGTCGTTCTGCCTCCAGTCGTCCCTCCAGCAGTAGTCGTCCTTCCCGTTCTAGCCGTGCTGATGATTGGGGTGATGAACCACCTGCGCCCTCGGCTCGTCAGGATCGCAGCTTCTGGGATAATGACGATGATTTTGGCAGCGATCGCTCCTCCACTTCCTACCGTAGTTCGAGTAGCCGTGGGCCATCCTCCCGTCCCCGTCGCCCTCGTCCTCCCATCGATGACGATATGCCGTCGTCCCGTCGCCCTCCCATCGATGATCGCTCCTCGGATTATGTAGACTATCAGCCGGTGGACTACGGCGATTCTGAGATCGACAATTCCAATAATTTCGACTAAGCAGGGTATCCATGCGGGATAACGTCCTGCGTCGTATAGGAATTTTATTGGGGCTGATAGGGTTATTGCTGACCCTGTCAGCTTGTTCTAATCAACCCCAACCTGTAGAACCTGGGGTTCTAAACAGTCTTTATACCGATGAGCAGCCTTCCCTCAGTGGGAGTGGCCGCTATTTAGCGTTGGTTTCAAATCGGGATGGCCATCGCCGCTTGTTGCTCTATGACCTGGAGGAGCAAGGCTTTATCTCGTTGCCCCGCTTAAATCGACAGGATGCGATCGCCGAAACCCCCAGCCTGAGCAATAATGCTCGCTACATTGTGTACGTTGCTAGCGGCAGCGGTCGGCCCGAAGTCGAGCTGTACGATCGCATCACGCAATCAGCTCAGGTGCTGACAGCTGGATATCGTGGTTGGGTCCGTCACCCCAGTATTAGCCCGGATGGCCGCTACATCACCTTTGAGTCGAGTATTCGCGGTCAATGGGACGTTCAGATATTGGATCGTGGCTCTAATATCGAATTAGATGTATTGGATGGTCGTCTGTAACATTTGGATGGGTTTCGTGGGCGTTTTAAGCCCGCGAGATCAATGTTCTCTTGAAGGCGAATAAGCGAGAGTTTTTTCCTGCTTGGCCTCACAATAGAGGGTTGTAACCGATTGGCTCGATGTGTCTGGTAGTGCTTCACCTGTGAAATGGCTTGTGTGTGTGCTGGCGATCGCCCTGGTCAGTTTTCTCAGTGGTTGTAGCTCGGGCCAGCTCCTTGGTTTGCCCCTCGATACGGCAGGGGAGAGTCTCAATAGCCCCTACGCCGAGACGGAACCGCAGTTTGTCAATGGCCAATACCTCGTCTTTATCTCCGATCGCAATGGTAGCCAGGATGTTTTTCTCTACGACCTGAAAGCTCGTCAGTTAATCGATCTCCCCAATCTGAATACAGCCGATAGCGTTGCCTCCCATCCGGGAATTTCCTCCAATGGCCGCTACATTGTCTTTGCTAGCAGTCGCCAGGGGGAGTCTGATATCTACCTGTATGACCGAGAGGTGCAGACGCTGAAAAACCTCACAGCAACTCTAGAGGCAGATGTTCGTTATCCAACCATTAGTGGCGACGGAGAGCGCATTGCCTTTGAGTCTAACGGGCGGGGACAATGGGATATTGTGGTGTGCGATCGTATGGGTAAACCTCTTGCTCTTTCGAGTGAGTAATTTAAACCCATTTGTATGGCGCTGGGCGCTCAAACCGAGGACGTTTATTTCTGAAAAGCTCGGCTTCATGCGGCTTATCAGAAATAAACTGTCTTAAGCAACCTCAATCTGGGATAGTCAAGAGTTTTTTCGAGGGGCGCGCTAATCGCGCCCCTCAAAAAAACTCTTGGCTCAAACTCAAGTCATCCAGGTTACGTATGGCTATATAACGATCCGGAAAAAAATCCGGATCATTTTTCAGTAGGAATGGATGACGATCTGAAATCCCATTGTCACAATAAGAAAAAAGCTAACTTTTGAACCTGCTTCCATTGCGTATTTAATTGGCTAGCGATCGCAGCATGAAGAATTCTCTCATCCGTCACGTTTCCTCGGGTTTACTCGCTACGGGCCTATGCGCCTCTCTCCTACTGGATCTACCGGGCCTCTTGACTTCCCAAGGACGCCTTCTGACCCAAACTGCCCAGGCCCAAACCGAGGAGGAAGTTAATGTTCGAGTTTACGCTGAGGCCAGCCCGGCGGTTGTGTCCATTGAGGCTGGAAATAGCACCGGGAGCGGCAGCATTATTACACCAGATGGCCTGGTTCTGACCAATGCCCATGTGGTTAGTCAGGCTCAGCAAGTGACCGTCGTGCTAGCCGACGGCCGTCGGGTTCCTGGAGAGGTTGTGGCGTTTGGAGAAGGTGGCTTAGATCTGGCCGCTATTCAACTGCAAGGGCAGCGCAACCTTCCAACCGTAGAACTGGCGGAGCACAGCTCCGTTCAGGTGGGGCAGCGCGCCTTTGCTATTGGAAACCCCTTTGGTCAGTTCCAAAATACGCTAACCATCGGTATTATTAGCCGCGTTGACCCCAACCGGGGGCTTCTACAAACCGACGCTTCCATCAACCCAGGTAACTCAGGGGGTCCTCTGCTAGATAGCCATGGGGAAATGATTGGGGTAACCTCTGCCATCTTTGCTCCGACCGGGCCGGGAGGCAATACAGGAATTGGGTTTGCGATCGCCGTTGACCGTGTGCAGTCCTTCTTGACAGCTGTCCGCGATGGAACCGCTCCCCGTACGGCCCAACAATCGCCCCTCCTGGGTGGCGGTCGTGAGGCACAGCGCATCACCCTCGGGGCTCCCGCTGTGCAGGGGCGTCTCGATACCTCTAGCAGCGTTCTGCCCTCCGATGGCAGCTATTTTGATGCCTACACCTTCGAGGGGCAACAGGGACAACAGATTGTGATTGAGATGGCGAGCAGTGACATGAATGCCTACGTCATTTTGCTGGAGCCGAATGGCGATAATCTAGGCCAGGATGACGACAGTGGTGGCAATAATAATGCCCGTCTGGTGACAACTCTACCCCGCAGTGGGATCTACACGGTGTTAGCGAACACCCGTCTGGCGGGTGAAGTGGGTAGCTACCAACTGGGAGTGTCAACTCAGGGACGAACGCCTTCTGCCGGAACGACCAGCAGCTCTCTAATCCTGCAGGAGCAGGGTGCGCTGGGGCCTAATTCTCCGGTTTGGCAGGAAGATGGCAGCCTCTATCAGGAATACACCTTCCAGGGCAACCAGGGGCAGCAGGTGACAATCACGATGGAAAGCGGAGAGTTTGACACCTACCTGATGCTCTTTGATGAGCGCTACCAGATCATCGACCAGAACAATGATGTCTCCCCCCAGAACACCAATTCAACCCTGGTGTTGACTCTTCCTTATACAGGAACCTATCGAGTGGTAGCAAACGCGCTGGATCGCTCAGGGCGGGGCCGTTTCCAACTCACAGTTCGTTAGGGAGAGCAGCCTTATACAATAAGAAGTTCGTGGTACATTTCCCACGAACTTCTTATTGTTAAGCATATATACCACTCTTAAAAAAGCCGGGTTCTCATAAATGAGAACCCGGCTTTTGAATGCAGTAGGCAATACCCTAAGAGCGGTTGATGAAGGCCTGGGCTTGCTTGAGGGCCAGTTGCCCAATGTTGTAGAGCGCCCAGCTTCCGGCCAAAATCACGGGTAACAGCACAATGAGAACGCGCCAATCCATGATGAATCCTCCCCTTAAGATTTTTATACTATTCTCATCTTTGTTTTTATTTTGCAATTAACTGGAGCCGTTGACAAGAAGGCAACAGGAAAAGGTGCATTTGAAGGAGTTAGGTACGATCGCACCTCAACTCCTTCAAATGCTAAAATCCGACATCTGTGCCTGTCCCTGCATGAACCCGGGCTAACTTTTCGTAGCGGTGGGCGTGTTCGATCAAATCAGCGGCTTCTTCTTCAGAAACTTCTCGGACAACTTTGGCTGGTGTACCGACAGCAAGCGATCGCGCCGGTACATCCTTGGTGACCACCGAACCCGCCCCAACAATACTCCCGGCTCCAACCCGTACACCGTCTAATACAATCGCCCCAATTCCAATCAAGCTGCCTCGCTCAATGTGCGCGCTGTGAACGACGGCTCGGTGCCCAATGGTCACATAATCTTCCAATATCGTTGGCTTGCCGGGATCGCCATGAAGAACGGCCCCATCCTGAACATTGGTTCCTCGTCCGATATGAATATGTTCCAGGTCTCCCCGAGCTACGGCTCCGTACCAGATGCTAGCCCCTTCTGCGAGGGTGACCTTGCCAATTACGGTGGCATTGGAGGCGACAAAAGCAGCGGCGGATAGATCAGGGGTATTCCAGTAATTCATTCATGTGCTCCTGAGTCAGCTTGAAAAGGTAAAGCTTTGTATCAATTTACAGCCTCTGTTACGTTCGTTCGGACATCAGAAACGAGTGGCAGTACTGCCCTACTCGCTTCTAATGTCCTAACGAAAATGACGTTAGCAAGAGCTGCATCGGCGTGATGTCAAGAAGTTCGGGGCTTTACAGCGGGCCACACCACATCATGGTTTGTCATATTACTGTAAGAGAGAAGAGGAATGGGTAATCGGTCTTTGGCAATGGATAAGAAACCCTTTTTTGGAAAGGTTCCTGGGGTCGATGCAAAAATTACCCGGCTGTGGTGTGATTAGATGAGGAAAATGAAGTAAATACAGCGAATTAGCCTGCCCAACTGGGCGTACGGAGTATAATAAAGCCACTATTTATGGCACATGCAGACCCTCCCGGTAGCGATCGCATGACGAATCCAGCCTTGCAATATCCAATATTTGGGCCAGAGATTCAATGCCCTCACTGCCGACAAACCATTCCGGCTTTGACCCTGACGGATACTTACCTTTGTCAGCGGCACGGTGCATTTGAGGCTAACCCAAAAACAGGCGAACTGGTTCACCTCCAATCTGGTCGCCACTGGCGCCAGTGGAACAACGAATGGTATCGCCAGCACACTCATCCCGATGGCATCCGCTTTGAGATCCACGAGGCCCTCGATCGCCTTTATACCCAGGGCTATCGAGCAACCCGCGTGATCATTGCCCGTCGCTATCGAGATTTAATCAGCACGTATTTAGAGCGCAGTACCCCCTGGCGGGGGCAGGCAGATCCATCCCGGCCCCGGCTGTATGGCCTACCGGTCGAGTTCAGTCCTGACCCAACGGAGGAACCCTGCTGGGATGTGATCAACTTCGATCTGGAGAAGGAGCCAGGGGCACCGGTGCGGTATCCCTACTTCCGGCTATTTGAATAGCGTCTAATTTTGTTGGGAGCGGCACATGCATCATGCTTCCATTCGCACGGCAGATATCTTCCGGGCAATCGCCTTCTACGAATTATTGGGGTTTGAGGTGCACGAGCGGTTCACCGCTGGAGTGACTCTAGCCTGTTGGATGGAAGGGCTGGGCGGACGGATTGAGTTGCTACAAGTACCTCAACCTCGCCCTGCTGCTGATGCCTTTAGCGATGAACATTACACAGGCTATTACCATCTATCCTTTGACCTAAGTCATCAGACCAACGACCTACCTCGATGGTTAGCAGATTTGCAGGCAAAGTTCCAGAGGGCCAGTCGTGACTCGTCCCAAGTAGCGCCACTGACGGTGTTACTGGAGCCACAACAGCAGATGATTGGCGATCGCGTCTATGAAGTCACGTTTATCGCCGACCCCGATGGTCTACCTTTAGAATTCATTCGTCAGATGAAGGGCAGCCCTCGTGCGTCTGGTTAGGATGAATTTGGGTGGTTCGTAAACAAATACGAAGGATGGGTGCGCCGCGCCGATTCCCTGGTGTAATTGGAGAGACAGGTTCTCCTGACACCTAGCACCCCCGTTTATCCATCGGAGTGGTGAGTGCCGTGCTATATCCAATCTTAAAATCTCTACAGCCGTTTTTAGTTCCCGTTTGTTTTATTACGGCCTGGAGCGTCGTGCTGCTCATGTGCTGGAATACGTGGGCTTTTCTCCGCGATAGTGTGGGCCAGGCGAGGCAAATGCATCGGGTTCCCTGTGCGAATTGCCGTTACTTCACCGGGGACTATCATTTAAAGTGTACGGTTCACCCGGGGCGTGCCTTGTCAGAAGAGGCGATTGGTTGCCTGGATTATGAAGCGGGGCAACCCTATGCCGGGGTGATGAGCGCGACCCATGTCGTCAGTAGTCGATGAAAACAGTTCTGATTGGCTTAATCCGTCTTTACCGAGCTTTGATCTCACCGCTGTTTCCACCGGTGTGTCGATTTCAGCCAACTTGCTCACAATACGCCATAGAGGCGATCGCCCGCTTTGGCCCTTTGAAAGGCAGCTGGTTAGCTGTACGGCGCATTGGCCGATGCCATCCCTTGCACCCGGGTGGTTATGATCCGGTGCCTCCTTTAACTCCGCTAAGTAATGATGTGAAATCCTGCCACTGCGATTCTCATAAGGTAGCGGATTGAACACATTCTTTTATAAGAAATAGGATGGGTGCTTAGCACCCATCCTATTTCTTATAAAAGGGATCTAGTTTCCTCCAGTCTCCATGAGGTCGTCCTCGACACGGTGGATGCGGGAGGTATTGCCGTTCCGAAGTTGAGTAATCTCATCCTCATCGTCATCATCATCCTCGTCCTCGATGTCTTCGGGGTCGCCAACCATATTGGGGCTGATGAGGGTGATGTCAAACTCGTCAGGGGGAACCGTGGAGATGGCATCCCGCTTGAGGAGATAGTAAACGGCGTAGACTTGAGGCCCAAAAACAATCTTGTCTTCATCTTGCAGGTCGTGGGCTTGAAGCTTACGACCATTGATTAGCAAACCGTTTGCACTGGGCCGCCCTTTCAGGTTGCCATCAACGATGCGGTAGTAGTAGCTACCATCTTCGTTAGGAAGTTGGACCAGGGTGGCATGACGGCGGGAGACAAATTGCGAAACCAGACGGATGTCGCACTTTGGATCCCGGCCAATGGAATACACAGAACTGTCGAGAGTGTATTCTCGTCGGCCTTTGTTATCTTCAACGATGAGGAGGTGGTTGTGACGCGGAGCTGTCATGCGGCAAAAAGTGACAGAACACTTGAGTAGAGGACGCAAAGCCCAGGTGGATTTTCTTCTGATCGTCTAGTTTAGTCGTTTCGCGGAAGATTACGCTATCCGTATCGACTGGATTCAGTGCTTTTCTGAAACCATCTATGGACAGAGATTCAGGTTCTTCCCTCTTGGAATATGCCCACTTCTGGGCGCATTCTGCGCAGTAGCAAAGAATTTGTTACGACACTAATCGAACTCAGAGCCATCAAGCCTCCTGCCATGGAAGGGCTGAGGAGAATGCCGGTGCTGGGCAACAAAACCCCGGCTGCGATGGGTACAGCTAAAACATTGTAAGCCAAAGCCCAAAACAGATTTTGGCGAATTTTTTGAAAGGTTGCTCGACTGAGGCGGATAGCCGCAATTAAGTCGCTCAGGCGATCGCGCATCAACACCATATCTGCCGTTTCAATAGCGGCATCAGTGCCTGAGTGCAAAGCAATACTAACATCAGCCTGGGCCAACGCTGGCGCATCATTGATACCATCTCCAACCATGCCAACGCGTTTCCCCTGAGCCTGCCATTGCTGAATGGCGGTGGCTTTTTGGGCGGGAGAAACACCTGCTTGAACGGCTTCTTTAGAGAGGTGCAAGGCCTGAGCAATGGCGAGGGCCGTCGTAGGGCGATCGCCTGTCAAAATCTTCACGCTCAGCCCCAACCGCTGCAACTCCTGGACAGTCGCGATGGCATCCGGGCGCAGGGTATCCATAACGGCCAGTAATCCCGCGAGTTGTTTGTCTTGGGCAACGTATACCACGGTTTTTCCAGCGGCAGCCAGAGCTTCAGCCTTTGCTTGAATGTCGGTGGGAATTTCGACGCCATTCTGCTGCATCCATAGCTCTGTTCCTAACCGTACGGTCTGTCCCTCAATGCGTGCCGCAACCCCATATCCTGCTTCCGTATGGAAATCGCTGGCCGCAAGCATCGATAACTCTCGGCGGTCGGCTTCCTGACGGATGGCGATCGCCAGAGGATGCTGGGTTCCCCCTTCTACGGTGGCGGCCCGCTGCAGCAACTCATCGGCAGAAAGATCATCGGTTAATGGCACACAATCTGTAACAGAAGGGTGGCCACTGGTGAGGGTCCCGGTTTTATCAAAGACGAGGGTCTGTAAATGATGGGCTTGTTCTAATACATCGCCGCCGCGAATGAGGAGCCCTCGCTCCGCTCCCAAGCCTGAGCCGACGAGAATCGCGGTAGGGGTTGCCAATCCTAGAGCACAAGGGCAGGCAATAACCAGGGTAGCGATCGCCAATTTCAAGCTCAGTAACAACGGTGAAAATTCGGTGGGATGGGCCATCATGTGACCTTCGTGGTGCCCCCACACTTGCAGCCCTGCCCCCAGCATGTGCAGTTGCTCATGCCAGAGGGAAGTGCCGATAAAGTACCAGAACAAGAAGGTCAGGGTGGATAAGGTCAGCACGCCGTAAGTAAAGTACCCGGCGATCCCATCTGCCAACCGTTGAATAGGAGCCTTGCGCGTCTGGGCAGTTTCGACCAGTTGAATGATTTGAGCCAGGGTTGTGTCCTGGCCCGTGCGGGTGGTTTTAAGGGCGATCGCGCCTGTCAGATTCAGGGTGCCCGCAGCAACGGCATCTCCTGCTTGCTTCAACACCGGGGTTGATTCCCCTGTCAGCATCGACTCATCGGTCGTGGTTTGCCCGTCTACCACCTCGCCATCAACAGGAATCTTTTCTCCGGGCAGAACCCGCAGCCATTCCCCAACCCGAACTCGTTCGGCAGGAATTTCGACACCGCTCTGATCGGCCTTGGGGGTACCAATCAATCGGGCCAGGGTAGGCTGAAGTTCGATTAAGGATTGTAGTGAGGCAGCGGCTTTAGTTCTAGCTCGTTGCTCCAGGGTTCGCCCTAGCAGAATCACCCCAACCAACATAACGGGTTCATCAAAGAAGCACTCCCAGCCTAGATTCGGAAACAGGAGGGCGACCATGCTAGTGACATAGGCAGTCAGGGTGCCCAGTCCAACCAGAGTATTCATGTTGGGCGTACCACGCAGTAGTCCTCGAGCGCCATCCAGCAGCAATCCCCGGCCAGGGAAAGCCAGGGCTACAGTGGCCAACCCAGCATGGAACCAAATGTTACTCAGTAAGGGCAGTACCAGCCCAAAGCTTTGGAGGTGGCCGATGATGGATAGGCTAAGGAGACCGAGGGCGATCGCCAACTGTTGATCGCGATCGCGCGCTTCTCTCCGGTGCCTCTCTAGCCGTTCCTGGCGGGCGGCCGTGTTGTCAGCTTCTTGCCCAGGGCGCCAACGTACCTGGGAAGGAAAGCCAGTTTCAGTCAGGCTGTGGGCAAGAGCATCAGGGTCTACCGTGTCTGTCTGGTACTCGACCAGCGCTGCTTCGGTAACAAGATTCACGGTGGCCGAGACGACTCCCGGCTGTTGGAGGAGCGATCGCTCAACGGCACGTACACAGCCAGCACACTTCATGCCGCTGACATCCAGGGTCATAGTAGCGGACTCTGGAGTGGGAGGTGGGGCGATCGCAAGCTCTGGAGTTTCAGGCATCCGTGGCATATATAAGGGCGTTGAGTAATGGGGCGATTGAAAAAGGGCTTGTAATGCAATCTACGGTAAATTCACACCGTTGGCTTGAACCCGCATAGGTAGAGGCTCAACCTGTGGACTATACCGGAAGATAAATCCCAGCTCTATTCTGCCATTTGAGCTTTATATCTTGCCAAAAGTCCCGTTTCTCTCTATTTTTCAATGAATTTCAGCAGGTCATTCAACTTAGGAGGTTTCTGCATAAGAATTTACCCAGAATGTTGGTGCTTTGCCCGCTTCGCGGGCAAAGCACCAACATTCTGGGGGTAATTTCATTACTGGAAATCTCCTTATTTGCTATGCTCCAGGTCGCTGTTAATTATCTTCTCAAACGTTGCCGTTGCTTTACCGAAGTTATCTGTTCCACGAGTTATCTGTTCCACGGAAAAAGACTTAGCTGGAGCTGTCAATTTCTGGATGCACCTGATTTGTGGAAAACCCTCCCGGTATGCTTGAGAATCCAGAGAAAAGGGGCGCTTTCCGCCCCTTTTCTCTGGATTCTCAAGCATATTTACGATTTCTTGAAACTAAGCACTTATGAGTAACAACGGAGTATTCGATGTCTTGACGGCAAACTTTATTAACTGACGATTTCGTCAGTTAATACAACGTGTTTTACACCAAGCGTTTTCTTGTTTGGATGCTTTAAACAGGAATCAGCGATCGCTGGCAGGTCGGGCATATCGCATGAATTACCAGTTGGCAATCTAACAGATGATACCCCTCCTTCTGAGCAGTTTTCATACCCGTTTTAAGAATGCTGTCATTCTTAAACTCGATGGTGCGGTTGCACTTAACGCAGATGAGGTGGTGATGGTGATGAGGCGAGGGTTGATTAATTTCGTAGTGCTTGTGGCCCTCAGCCAATTCCAGTTCCCGCAAAATGCCCATGCGGGCCATCAACTTGAGAGTTCGGTAGATGGTGGAGAGGCTGATGGGATGCCCCTCCTGCTTCAGCAGGTGGTATAAGTCTTCCGCACTCAGGTGGTTACCTTTAGGCAAATCTTGGAAAATTTGCAGGATGGTTTCACGCTGAGGTGTAAGCCTCCAACCGCGCTCATTTAATTCAGCCTTCAGGGCAGTAGCGGAGTAGGCGGTCATAATTCTTATCAATAAAGCTCAGCTATTGAGAATGATAACGAACTGCTTGTTGATTTGCAAGAGTGTTATCTTATTGAGAATCATTATCATTATGTTAGGACTTACTAATACATTAAGCTATTCACTCGCTTCTGACAGAGCGCGATGCAGCCTGCTGCAAAAAGGAAGGCGATCGCCCCGCCCACCAATCCCTGGCTCGTGTTCAGCTTCTGAAACAAACTGAAGAATAACGATACCCCCAGTGCCCCGCCTCCAAAAAATAGCCCGGTAGCCAGCCCCGCTCGAACAGGTGGAACAAGAGATAAAGCAAAGGGCAGGGTGCCATTAGATACCAGACTAAAGGCGACACCTAGAATGGCAGTGAGTGCGGCAACCCCTGCTGAGCTGAGGTTGATCAGGCAAAGGCTAAGGGCGATCGCCAACGCTCCCAGGCCTATCAACATGGCGCGGCTATTGCCTAATCGTACAGCCAGAGTGCCTGTAGGTAGAGCACTGAGGGCGATCGCCACGAATAACACGAGCAGTATCCAGGAAGGTGCCCCAGAGCCAGCGCTTTCTGCCAATCTTAAAGGCACCATGGTGAGCATCAGCCGAAAGCCGATAGCAATGCCCATACCTGCACCAAAGATCAATCCCAGACGGCTCCAATCTAACGGTTCATGGGTTTCGGCTACAGTGTCGGAGTTGGGAGCGGGGGGAGCTACAGAGCGAAGTAGGGTTGCGGCTCCGAGGAGTACCAGGCTACCAATGGTAAAAGTGAGAGGGGCTCCCAGTTTTAATAGAGCCTGGTTGGCGACAGGGCCAATCGCTCCAGTAACAGCCCCTACCAAAGTCAGAATGCTGGCTGCCAGTGGCATCTGGCTGTTGATGGCGTAGCGTCCTAGCAACGATAATGCGGGGCTACGGAAGATGGTCATGGACAACGCCCAGGCGATGAGCGCGATGATTAGAATCGATCGCATGACAGTGCCAACCTGTGCGCCAAACAGGGCGATCGCCGGAATCGCCATGAATAGAACTGACGCCACAATCACCCCAGTCGCGATGAACGGAAATCGGGTGCCGAGCCAGCGTTGAGTGCGATCGGAAAAACTGCCCATTAAGGGCTCAACCCCTGCGGATAATATGTTTTCGGCAATGATTAGCGCTGTCGCTGCCGCCACGGGAAACCCAAATTGTTCTAAAAATTTGGGTAAGTAGAGGTTATAAGTCACCCACATTAAAGTGATGGCCCCCTGCATAGCGGCCAAGGCCCAGACTGGAGACCAGAGAATGGCAGGGGCAGAAGAGTGCGTCTGGGTCATGGCGGCCTGAAGCGAAACAGACCACCAGTATACTGAGCTGTTTTGGGGCAGTCTTGATTCCTTTACACTTGTTGTGTTTGAATTGCAGCCGCCACTTGTTGCGAAATAAAGGGAAGTAACGTGTCGTTAGCACTATGCTCGCGACCTTCCGTGAAGACCACCAGCAGGTAGGGGTGCCCTTCAGGAAGTTCGATATAAGCGGCATCGTGGCGAACGCGGCTCATCCATCCGGCTTTTGACCAGAGGCGAGCATTCGGGGGTAAGCCACCGCCCAGAAAACCGACCACCTGATTTTCAGGATCGGCAGCTAGAGCGGCTGGGTCCAGGCTGCGGTGAAGGTGTTGCATCATGGCCTGCGATCGCCCCGACGATACCGCGACTCCACCCACGACAGCATGTAACAATCGGGCGGTTGCCTCAGTGGTTAACCAATTGCGATTCTCCATTTCTGGCCCATAAAAGGCTCGCTCTCGCCCATAGGGGCCTTCGCTCCAGGTTTTCTGGTTTACATTAATGGTTTCAAATTCGGGCCAACCGAGGGATTGGTAGTAGCGATTGACGATATTGCGTTGGGTCTGCCAGGTTTCGAAGGGGCCGGGGCTGAGCTCGGGGCCGCTGGTAGTGCCAGTGAGGGTATCGAGAACCAGGCTGGTGGCGTCGTTGCTGGAGTCTACAATCATGTCGCGTACGGCTCGATCCAGCTCAGCAGAAGGGGAAATCATATTATTTTCTAGCCACTCGTGAACGGCGACCAGATAGAACAATTTGACGACGCTAGCCGGATAAATACGCTCCACTCCCCGGTAGCTATAGCCACGCACCGGGTACTTCCAGAACTCTTCAGGAGTGAGGGCTCCGCCAGTATTAACGGGGTAGGGTGGGTCATACACCAGCCAGGTGAGGGCAATCTGATTGCGGGCAAGTTTGGGAAACTGAGCCCAGGTTGTTTCGAGAATGCGATCGCCTACCTGTGTCAATGTGTCATCACGATGAAAAAATGGCATAACGTCTCCCAAACAATTCCCCTATGCTTTCCCTCGCCCAGGTTCAAGCCCAACTCAGTAGCTCAACCCCTGCACAATACCGCTGTCTCGAAAATCTCAATCTTTACGATGGGCCGACTTTAGAGCGGCTGGCAACCCAGGCGGTAGCAGGTCGCCAATTGCGGATCGTAGCGCAACCGGAGGACGGAAATCCTGTTTTGACGGTAGAACTGTGCGAAGACGATTATCCCGGTTGGATCGCGGTAGAGGATCTGGATTTGCTAGAGGCAGCGGAGGCGTCCTATCAGGCGATCGCCCTCCCCTTTGAAGAAATTCAGCGACGATTGCCCCAGGTGATTGCCTTCACCCAGGTGGCCATGACCCAACCCAACCATTATCTGTGGGGTGGCACCGTTGGCCCAAATTATGACTGTTCAGGTTTAATGCAAACAGCCTTTGCCTCAGTGGGCATCTGGTTACCGCGCGATGCCTATCAGCAAGAGGCATTCTTGCAGGCGATCGCCTTTGAAGATCTGCAACCCGGCGATCTGGTCTTCTTCGGTCGCCCGGATCGCTGTACCCACGTCGGGCTCTACCTTGGCGATGGCCGCTATATTCATAGCTCGGGCAAGGATCAGGGGCGCAATGGCATTGGTGTAGATGTGCTATCGGAGTCAGGGGATACCGTTAGTCAAGCCTATTTCCGCCAATACCGTGGAGCCGGGCGTGTTGTCGCCTGTTATGGATGCGCTTGATCTGATGACTTCAGTTGTTGAAGGTGCATGATCTGTAGCGCTATGCGCTGCAAGTCATGCACCTTTTATGCTCGGTCCTTCTTGCGGGGGTAGCGTTACGGACGTTGAGATGAATTAGTCGGTGCGATCGCGACGTTTTCGATACTGCCAGGTCTCGGGGTCGTAATCCGTCAGGGAGGCGTAAGCAATGGGTGGAGTTGTGTCGAGGTTCAGGAGGCGTTGCTGGTATTCCTTCAGGTAATTACTACGGTCTGTATCATCGGCGCGGCTTACCCCGTAAGCGATGAAGGGGGGCAGTACGTCGAACCCAACGAAGTGAAGAATGCCGTGGTTAATGGGGTAAAGAACTTGATGAATATCCCCGTGCAAGCCGGTAGGGCTATAAATGCTCGGCCCACCTCCCGTCGTGACAGAAACCATAGCCCGTTTGCCCTGAAAGTGGCCGTTATCATACCATCGACCTCCTCCGTACACGGCTCCCATAGCAAACACCCGATCCACCCAGCCCTTCAGAATGGCAGGCATGGAGAACCACCAGAGAGGAAATTGAAAGATGAGCACATCGCACCACTCCAACTTCTCTAACTCAGCTGTAATGTCGGCTGCGAAGGTGCCTGTTTCGTGGGCGTACTGCTCTTCGACCTGTTGCTTCAAATAGTCGGGATTTTTCACAGAGGTGAAGTTTCGCCGATCGGATACCGGATCAAATTTCATCGCATACAGGTCGGATACTTGAACTGTATGGCCCGCCTCCGTTAAAACATCCTGAGCAATGCGCGTAAGGGCTGAGTTGAAGCTGCGCGGTTCGTGATGAGCATGGACGATAAACACCTTCATAGATAGCACTCTCGGGTGATTCGGAAACAATGACCTTGATGATACCTTTTAGTCAAAGCATTCGTTTCTTGAACGTAGGCTTCTATAGGCACGTTGATACCTGAAATCCCAGGTTTAATCAGGGAAAGAATGTGTCGAATTCAGGGGCGATCGCCCTCCCCCAAATGATTTCGAATTTGATTTCCTGCGGGAACTCCTTCACCTCCGATTCGTCCTTTTAACTATCATTACACTGGGCCAATCCCTCATCTGTGTCCCTGGAGAAATGTTATGAAATCTCATCGCTTGTTTGGTCTGTGCGTACTTTGTCTTTCATTGGCGGCGCCTGTCGCAGCAGCGGAGGTTTCGCCTAAAGCTCCCACCATCACTTCAGATGGCCCCGCTGCTGTCAGCTCTGACCTCAGCAAGGACGAGTGGGATGATTGGGACGAAGGCTTTGATGACGATTGGGTTGATCGGCGTGACCAGAATAGCAATCGCGATCGTGACCGTGACCGTGACCGCGATCGTTACGACGATGATGACTTCTACAATGGAGTCGATGATCGCCAAGACCGCGATCGCGATGATGTTTATGACGATTACGGCAATGATTTAGATGATCGCTATCGGCGTGATAATGATGATCGATACGATCGCGATCGGGATCGCTACGATGATGACGATCGGGATTCACGAATTCGTGTCTGCCGAAATGGTATTTGTCGTTATGAAGATCGAGACGATTATTACAACAATAATCGGTCGGACGATCGCAACTATGAGTATCGCCTGGGAGACGATAACGACAGCGATAGTGCTTTACCCCTCATTCTCCAAATTCTGCAACAGCTCTAACCGGTCTGCATAATCTGTAAACCCGAATAAACATAGTGCGCAGTACAAAGTACTGCGCACTATGTTTATTCGGGTTTATGAGTGAGAGGAGGGCGATCGCCCTCCTCTCACTCATACGACACGGAAGACTTGCGTCAGTCCTGTTTCATCAGATTAGCTACGAGGAGAATTGTGTTGTTAAAGCTTTGATCTGTTCTCGCAGTTTCGTGATTTCTTCGCTATTTCCTTTTTCGTCGCCCATCTTTTTCAACTGTAATTTTTTTTGCGCTAATTCAGCGGCTAGCTGAAAAAGTTGACGACGTTGTTTTCTCTTGATGCCCAATTTTGCAAGGTGCTTTGAACGGTGCTTGCATAAGCCCTCGTAGCAGATATCTGAGAACGTTCCAGGTACTTCATCTTGCAGGTAAACCGTAAGGCGACGGCGATCGTTATAACCTGCGATAAACCAGAGAATGAGCATGAAGAAAGCCAGCATTCCATAGTTCAATAGCGTGATTAAAAATATAGAGCCATCCGCCTCCACGAACGTTAAAGAGCCATTGTGTACCAGATGGCCAAACATGGCCGCGAGTAATCCACTTGTGATTACAAAGATCTTGTAGAAGGGGTTTCGAGAATAGCGGGCTAAGCCAAAGCCAATCCCTGTTAAGGCTGTCCAAAAACCATGTAATCCTCCAAATACAACAGTTCTGAGAATCAGGAGAGTAAACCACTCTTCCCAGCTTTCTGTGGAGCTTAGATACAAAATATTTTCAATGTAGGCAAAGCCAAATCCTGCCATACCGCCGTAGACAATCCCATCAACCCACCCGTCAAACTCTTTGCGAAACAGAAAGTAGATAATGGCAACGGCCATTCCTTTCAAGATTTCTTCTGTGACGGGGGCAGCGATCGCCCCAGAAATCAACTCGCTTTCTAAGGAATCGGCTCCTAGCAGGGCCTCGACAGGTAGCCCCAGAATAACTTGCAGAATAATCGCGACAATCACAGCAGGGACAGCTCCCCAGAAAAACGCCCCCAGAAGATAGGGCATTGGTTCTTTTTCGAAGCGATCAATACTGCGAATTAGCCGGGTGTAGAAATATGCAGGGATGGCTAGAACAATGGTAGAGGTGATGAATACGTCCATCGGGGAAGTTAAACAAGAGCTTGTTCTTATAGGTATCCCTAAAAGTACGCTCTTAGAAAGGATGGTGAGCAGATCGTTGTACTTTTTAATACGACCTGATGGGGATACTACCAGGGTCTGTTTCAAAGGCCATTTTTGGATGCGAAGTCCCCTTTCTGTTGTTGCTTCACGGCAACAGAAAGGGGACTTCAGGCGTTTCATGTCTCTGATGGCTTATGGCACTTTGACGAAGGAATATACGTCTACTGAGTGTAGCGGCCCCGATGACCGCCACTCTTTGCATGAGTGCTTGTATACCGTTCAAGGAGATGCTTTAGACGATGACCCTGGAATACTTCTCTCAACGTGCCTTAAATTTGCTGTGTATGGGTGTGCTACACCGGGAACGCCTGCTGAAGGTTTATCGCACTCTCAAAGCTTACGAAGCAGGTGCCGTAAGTGCCAGGGAAATGGAAGCAACCCTCGACTGCTATGAACCCATGGGCTGAACGCTAGAAACCGGTGACCAGGCCCAGGATGTATTTTAATCGTTGGAAAGGTTAGTTTTTCGTGCGCTTAGCGCACGAAAAAACTCAACCGCAACGTGCATACAGCGCTTTGCGCTTGAATCAGCCACGGTTGTTTTTGTGGGAGCCGCGCTCCGCGTGGCTCCCACAAAAACAACCGGATTTTAAGCGTTTGAAAAGCGCTGTATAGACTTGAGAAGTTTCGTGATTCGGGTTAATCTTCAGGGTGTCAAGAAGCCTAAATGTGGCCCTGATTTAGCATGCAAGCTTTCCCGAGATCCTTGTAATCTCAACTGGCCCTGCTCCAACAGCACAATCCAATCTGCTCGGCTGATGACCCTCGGACGATGACTAATCAAAATCGTCGTCTTACCCTGCCGATGAGCCAGCAACAATTTCGGTGACTCGCTGGATCGCCGTTTTTGCCCGTTCGGTTGAGCATCAACTAGTGAGATACGAGAGATGGATGTGGGACGTTGTTCCACATCCATCTCTCGTATCTCATCAGAGCGGCAAGGGTTATACGTTAGAACCGCTCTAGGCTAGGAAATGATTTTTGGGCTTCGGCGCGGCCTGCTTCACCACAGGTGCGAGGAGTGGGGAAAATTTTGTCTGGGTTTGCAATGCGTTTGGGGTCAAACACATCGCGTACCCACAACATGGTTTCCATATCCGTTTCGCTAAATAGCTCAGGCATATAGCAGCGTTTGTCTGCACCAATGCCGTGCTCGCCAGAGATGGTACCGCCCATTTTGACGCAAAGCTTGAGGATTTCACCGCCTAACTCTTCTACCTTTTCCAACTCACCGGGAATGGCGTTGTTGTAGAGAATTAACGGGTGCAAGTTACCGTCACCTGCGTGGAATACGTTGGCAACCCGATAACCGTGTTTCTGGCTCAGATTTTCAATCTCCTGCAACATCTCCGGCAGCTTGGTACGGGGTACTACGCCATCTTGCACGTAGTAGTCGGGGCTAATTTTACCAACGGCTGCAAAGGCAGCTTTACGGCCTTTCCAGAGATTAAGCCGCTCGGCGGGGTCCGTGGCAGTTTGAATGCTGCGGGCCCCGTTCCTGCAGCAGATTTCTTCCACTTTTTGTGTATTTGCTTCAACTTCGACCTCCAGGCCATCCAATTCCACCAGCAAGATAGCGGTAGCATCTCGGGGGTAGCAGTTAGTGGCAACCACATCTTCCACAGCATTGATGCTGAAGTTGTCCATGATCTCCATGCCACCGGGAATGATACCTGCGCTGATGATGTCGGAGACAGTTTGCCCTGCGGCTTCAACGCTAGTAAAGTCGGCCAGAAGCACTTTGATTACATCGGGAACTTTGACAATTCGCAGGGTGATTTCGGTAGCAATGCCAAGGGTTCCTTCGGAGCCGACGAAAACCCCTGTCAGGTCATATCCAGGCATTTCAGGGACTCTGCCGCCAACTTCTACAATAGAGCCGTCAGGGGTGACCAGTTTTAGCCCCAAAATGTGGTTCGTCGTGACGCCATATTTCAAACAATGAACCCCACCGGAGTTCTCGGCAACGTTGCCCCCTACGGAACAGATGATTTGGCTGGAAGGATCGGGGGCATAGAAGAACCCGGCTCCGCTGACAGCCTGGGTTACCCAGTTATTAATCACACCAGGTTGTACGACGACCCGTTGATTTTCCAGATCCACCTCCAAAATCTGGCTCATCATAGAGGTGACGATGAGTACCGAGTTTTTTAGAGGCAATGCACCGCCAGAGAGCCCTGTTCCAGAACCGCGAGCGACGAAGGGGATATTATGGCGATCGCACACCTTCACCGCCCACGCTACTTCCTCTGTCGTGCGAGGCAAGACCACAATAGCCGGACGCTGCTTATAACTGGTGAGCCCGTCGCACTCGTAGACCAGTAATTCTTCCTTGCGGCGAATGACGTTTTGGGGAGCAATGACTGCCTCCAATTCTTGAATAATGGGTTGCCAACTCCGCCCAGTCTGTACGGCTACCATGCTTAGGCCCTGCAACAAAATCTGTCTATCGCTTTAAAGTATAGGGATATTCCTTCGAAGATTGCGAGTTTCCAAAAGCCGAGGTGGCGTGGGTTCGTCAGTGCACAAGCGCTGCCGGGTCCGGATGATCGGCCAGGCGACCATCCTCCATGTAGATGATGCGATCGGCAATATCTAGAATGCGGTTGTCATGGGTGACGAGCAGGATGGTGCATTGCTGCTCTTTTGCCAGCTTTTGCATGAGGCTGACCACTTCGCGGCCTGATTTCTTGTCGAGGGCGGCAGTGGGTTCGTCAGCCAGGATGATGCGGGGCTGACTGACCAGGGCACGGGCGATCGCCACCCGTTGCTTCTGTCCCCCCGATAGGCTTTCCGCATAGTAATCAATCCGTTGTTCTAAGCCAACGGCTTTGAGAATATCTGTGGCGATCGCATCGATATCCTGATCGAGATATTTCTCGTGTAATTCCAATGACATCCGCACATTCTGCTTTGCGGTCAAAAAGGTCATTAAATTGTGTGCCTGGAAGATGTAACCGATTTGTTTGCGCAATTGCAAAAGCTGTTGCTTTGTAGCTCCACAAATTTCCTGACCCAGAATCGTCAGACTGCCTTCCTGAGCCGATCGCAACCCTCCCATCAGGGTCAGCAATGTCGTTTTACCCGAACCGGATGGCCCAGTCATGATGATAATTTCCCCAGCATGAATGTCGAGGTTGATGTCGAATAGAGCTTGCTTGCGGAGATCGCCTTGCCCAAAGTAGTGATTGAGATTGCGGGCAGAAATGACGGGGGCGATCGCGTTTTCGAGGGGGTGGGACTGGGTGGTGAGGGTTTGCATAAATGGATGCGTTGGATGCGTTAAAAAATATCTGCCGGATCTGCACTGCGAAGTTTGCGCATGGCGACGGCTCCAGAGGCGACGCACATGATGACGGTGAGGAGGAGGACGGCGATCGCCCGATCTGCTTTCATTCCAATGGGTAGGAGGGTTGCCGCGTAGACAACTTGATAGAGGCCAGTGGCGAGGAGAAGGCTGGGGACAAAGCCGACCAGAGCGAGGATGAGGGATTCTTGCATCAACACCATGAGGAGATAGCGATCGCTATAGCCCATTGCCTTCAACGTGGCAAATTCAGGTAGGTGATCGGAAACGTCAGAGTAAAGGATCTGGTAGACGATGACGATGCCGACAATGAAGCCGATGATCGTACCCAGGCCGAAGATGAAGCCGATGCCAGTGCCGTTGGCCCAGTAGCCTTGCTCAATGTCGGCAAAACCTTCGGGGGTGAGGACCATCACATCCTCGGGGAGGATGGCATCAATTTGTTGGCGTACGGTTTCCACATCGGCTCCGGGGACGAGGCGGATGAGACCGACTTCAATTTGGTCGGGAGTGCGTTCGGGAAAGAGGTTGAGAAAGGTGGAGTCGCTAACGACGACGTTACCATCGGCAGCAAAGGATGAGCCCATGGTGAACACGCCACTGACCTGCACCTGTTTGTTGCTGAGTTGGGCATCGAAAGGCCCGTTTTCGGTGAAAGTTTGGGCGATCGCCCCATACTCCGGTCGCCCCGCTCGATCAAACAACACTTGATTGAGGGGTTTAATTTGATCCAGGTTTTGATTAATTTCTGTGGATTGAAACACCGGGCTGCCTGGATCAAAGCCCCATACCAGAATGGTGCGGCTCTGCAACGTTTCCGGATTGCGCCACTGTGCCGAAGCAATGTAGAGCGGGCTAACGGATTCAACCCCCTCTACACCTGCGGCCTGGTACAACCGCTCCCGAGGGGTGCTGCGAACGGCAAACAGGGTTTGAAACTGAGGATTAGCAATGACCAGATCGGCATCCAGTTCCCGGTAAGGCTTGGTCGCTGCATCAAATAGGGCACCCTGGAAGCCCATTTGAACGAACATGAGGATGTCTGCAAAGGCGATTCCGGCGATCGCCACCGCCAGCCGTGCTTTTTGCTTCGTTAGCAGAAGCCACGCCAGGGGCGTTTTTTTGGTAAGGGTTTGCAACATGGGTTAAAGCTCCTGGGTTAGACCAAGCCATGTCTTAAGGCGACTACAGCGGCCTGTAGGCGATGCTCTACCCCAAGTTTGTTGAGGATGTTGCGAACGTGGGTCTTGATGGTGTTGGGGCTGACATACAAGCGACGAGCAATCTCTGTGTTCGTTGCTCCTTCCATAATCAACTTCAAAACTTCTTGCTCACGGCTTGAGAGGGGAATTAGGGGGGATTGGGCTGCAGCACGGGTGGGTTGCATAGGTTTTGGGAGAGGGCTTCAGATAGGTTCTATATCGAACATTCGTTATCATTTAGGGCGCACAAAAATTAGGGTTGGATGGCGACCTGTACTTGCAGATTGGTGAGTTGGGATACGTGACGACTGGCTTCGGGGGTGAGGGTGATGCGCACTTCTACGACACGGCGATCGAGATTTTCTCCGGGTTGGTTGCTGAAGGTGTTCTGGCGGCTGACCTGTAAACCTACCTGGGAAACGGTGCCCTGCAACTCTCCATCAAACCCCTGGCCTGTGATGGTAGCCATCTGTCCGGTTTGAATGTTACCAATGTCGGATTGATAAACTTCGGCAACAACTGTCATCTGGTCGGTTTGGCCTAAATCGGCAATGCCGTTCTCGCTCAGTTTCTCTCCAGGCCGGGTGTGAATTTTGAGAATTTGGCCCACAAAGGGGGCACGAATATAGGCTTGTTCTAAGTCAGTTTGCGCCTGGGAGAGGGCAGCGATCGCTCCATCCACTTCCGTTTGAACCACCTGCACATCGACCGGACGCACTTCCGCAATTCGATCCAGTGTGGCAGTGGCTTCTTGGAGTTGGGCCTGTAGCGTTTCGAGGGTGCGGTTCTGGTTTTGCTGAGCTTCCTGTAATTGAGCCTGGGCAGTAGTGGCAGTCAGTCGACGGCTGTCTAATGCTGACTGGGAAACGGCCCCTTCCTGATACAACTGCTGGTATCGGTTATATTCCACCTGGGCGTTTTGATATTCCGCCTCCAACCGAGCCAGGGTCGCAGCCTGTATCCCTCGTGCTCCATCCAGTTCAGCCTGAAGGCGAACAATGGCGGCTTGCTGCGCCTGTACTTCCCCTGACTTGGCTCCGGCCTGTACTTGAGCCAGACGCGCCTGAGCCGATCGTACCCGCTCTTGAGCCTGACGGACGGCATCCTGAAGGCGATCGCGTGACCCCAACACAGCAATAATCTGACCAGCTTCGACACGATCGCCTTCCTTCACCCGCAGTTCTAGAAGGCGATCGCCATCCAGGATCATAGGTGCTGCAAGTTGAACCACTTCGGTCGCCGGCTCTAAACGCCCTAATGCTGTAATTGTGCGGTTTTCGGGTGTAGTTTCAACGGGTTGAGCTACGCTTTCTTTGGCATCGTTGACAGACGTGATGCCGTACAGAGTTAAACCTCCGGTAATGGCTGCTGCCGTCAACAACAGGCCAATTAAATGATTTTTAGGAGGCCGCATTGTATGTTGCATTGGTTTCCTCCTAACGTGTTTGACCCTGTTCGGGATGTTGATCGAAATAAAGTTTCAGCATATTCATCAGTAGTTGTATTTGCTGTTCCAAGGAAAATTCTTCTGGATCAAACATGCGATGCAGTAACATGCCGTCGATAAAACATCCCAGGAGTTTCAGGAGATTCTTATCTTTAATAGCAACCAGATCGCTGATCTCCTGTTCGTACTCTTTCCAAACCTGGCAGAACAGAGAGAGGCGATCGCCTCCACTTCGTTTTTGCTGTTGGTAAAACTCAAACCAAATCAGGTTTTGCTTAATGAAATAGTCTTCGTGTTTAGCGATGAAGTAAAAAATGGCTTCAATACGCTCAAGGGTTGTTTCCTTTGCTTGAATTTCGACGATTGCATTCTGGATGTCTTGCAGGGCCATTTCCCGCACCATCTGCTCAAACAACACCTCCTTACTGGGGAAGTAGTGATAGAGCGTGCCAGTGGAAACCTTCAATCCCTGAGCAATTTGCCGCATGGTGATGGCGGCATAACCTTTCTCGGCAAACAGGTCAAAGCATTGGCTCAACAACTCCTTGCGATACTGGTCATGGTCAATGATTTTGGGCATGGGACGAAAGCAAGCAACGATCTCAGGGAACCATAAGCCGCTTGAAGGAGCAAGTTGCGACAGGCCAACTGAGAAACCATACGACGACTCAAAGGGTAGAGCGTACAGGGAATAAATCTCAATCCAGCAGATCTTCCCAGGCCGGACTGTTTTATATCGAACGTTTGTTATATATTAAGCGGGGTAACGCTTGCTTGTAAAGTCTATGAGCAAAGTTTTTTAGCCTCTGAGATTCTGATCTTCAGTTCGAAGTACCCAATTTTTGCATGCGCGTTCCCATGCAAAAATTGGGTACTTCGACTTATCCGGGATTCAAGTTACTTATGGGGCCTCAGAAGCCACAGTTCTCCCGGTACTACTCGCATTAGCGATAAATTGGTTTCAATGGGCTTCTTCTGCCCATTGCAAACATTCCCCAGCCCGATTGCTATGCCCCTAAATTTTCGGTTTGCGATTATCAGCGATCCCCACATCGCTCTCCCGGAGACGATTTGGAATAATGCCCACCGATTTCATTTAGTGGAAGTGAGTATTCCTGCCTTTGAATCGATTCTTGAAGAATTAGCGTCGTTGGAGCTGGATTTTCTGCTGCTGCCGGGAGATCTGACCCAGCATGGGGAATTTCAAAATCATCGCTGGTTGGTGGAGCGACTGTCGCAACTTCCCTATCCTGCTTATGTGGTGCCAGGAAATCACGATGTAATTACGGCCCAGGGGAGCGATCGCCAGGTCACTATGGCTCAATTTATTGAGCTCTACCGTAAATTTGGCTATGGAGATTCCGAGCACCCCTACTATTGTCAGGAGATTGTGCCCGGTGTTTGGTTAATTGGGCTCAATTCCATTGCCTTTGACGACGAGGGCAACCAACTACACAGTGGATTTTTGGATACTGAGCAATTGGATTGGCTCTCGGAAACGCTGACGCAGTTGGGAGACGTGCCCATTCTCCTGATGTTGCACCACAATGTGTTGGAGCATTTACCGGGGCAGTCGCGCCACGGAATGGGACAACGGTATATGCTCTCCAATGCGAAGGAGTTATTGAACCGATTACATCCGGCCGATGTGCCACTCATTTTTACAGGGCATTTACATGTGCAGGATATTGCCCAGGCTCCCGGAATGTATGAGATTACGACGGGATCGCTGGTGAGTTATCCCCATCCCTATCGAGTTTTGCAATTTCATCAGGACAAACAGGAGCGATACGTGCAGGTGGAGTCGGGTCGGGTGCGATCGCTCCCCGGTTGGGAAAATCTACCCCACCAGTCACGGGAATGGATGGGCGATCGCTCCCATCACTTCATGACTCGTTTTCTCACAGAACCACCCTTGAGTTTGTCTCCCGCCGAAGCTGAGGAGTGGGTTGGAGAATTGCGCTATTTCTGGGCTGACATTTCGGAGGGAGATGCCCAGTTTGATTTCGACCATCTACCAGAAACAATTCGCAAGCATCTACGGCGTTTCTCGGCAGTGGATGCAGAGGGCAATACTCTACTCATCGATAATCATGCCCGCCTGGAATGGTAAGGATCACAAATAAAACTAATACCTTCACCATTCTTTTTATGGGAGTGGCGGCTAAGCCACCACTCCCATAAAAAGAATGGCAGGTTATTCAATGCGCGATTCTCAGTGCGTTTTTCCTATTTACCCTGAGTTCGGGTTAAGGGCGTTTTCGAGTGCCGCGCGTTGCGCGGCACTCGAAAACGCTCATTTTGGCGTGCACTATGTGCACGCCAAAATGAGCACTTCAGCTTATCCCGAACTGAGGTTAGGAGATTTCCAGATAAGAACTTCCCCATTATTTGGAAAAAAGGCGCGGCTTCGCCGCGCCTTTTTTCCAAATAATGGGGATATTGTTTCTCAGAAATCTCCTTATTTAGGTTGAACTGACTCAGTTCGGTCCAAACGAGGGGCATTTTCTATAAAGGGACCGCTGAGCAGCAATGCTGTGATGGAATCGACCTCGCCGGTCTGACGCACCGCAAAGTCGGATTGGAATTGCTTGAGTGCTGCGGTCACATCTCCTGACCCAGGGGTCAGATAACCTGAGCGCTGTAGATAATCTTGCACCTGTTGAGGACTGAGGTTGATGGCTTCGGGGCGGAAGAAGGGAACGTATTCCTTGCGCCAAATATGAGCGAGTTCATCGGGGGCCAGGAAGTAGACTCGACCCCAGGCGGGATCTGCAATCACAGCATTGGTATCACTAATTTCCAGAAGGCCGATCGCATGAGGGGATTTGCGTCGCCCATTGTTGCTAATCAACCAACTTGCCAGCACTCCTGGGCGATTGATGCGCTGCATTTGCTTCCAGGTGGTGTTGTTCACTTCTACCCCATCCAGCCCCAATTCACGAGCAGCCACAATGAGCTGTGGCATGGTCGTGCCCATCCGGCTGGTTTCCGCCAATTTGGCAACCCGTGACTCAGGGGCATCAATGCCCCAACGTCGCATGACAGTCGCCATTGCGGCGGCGGCACAACTGCTGGTAGAGGTTTGCTGATACACTCCGTTGGGCAATAAGTTGTCCTGCAAGGTGCTGTAGATCGGTTCAAGTAGATAGTTTTCAGCGGTGGTAAAGCTAGCCAGCCCCAACACCCCAATGAGGGCGATCGCCAACACCTGCTTGCGAAGGGTGTACCAGGTCACGATAAAGCCAACCCCACAGACACCCAGCAGAATCACCCGCATGGCAGTCCAGGTCACACGCATGCCATACACGCGCCATTCCAGCGGCAACCAATTCCATTGGGGGGCGTACAGCACCAGCAACATCATGCCAATGTACAACCCCAAAAAAACGACGGAGAGCCAATTCCGCCCCTGAAATAAGTCGCGGGCCGTTGCCCCACGCCGCAGTAGCCAATGCCCCGTCCGAGTGCCCCACCAGAATGCAAGGCCTCCTAATAAGATTGTGCTGACCAGGCTAAGTACCATGAAGCTTGGAAGTAGATTTTCAGGGTTAGGGATTATGTTCTATATTAGGTTTCCCGTTCTGTTATGGGGGGCGATCGCCCGGTTCATGGGTTGATGGAGCCTGTTATAGCAGTTATTTTTTGTACGCGATCGCGTACAAAAAATAACTGCTATAACTTTCCGGCTGGGTGGAATAGGCATAGGTAGCTCATTTCATCCAGCCCCATACCCATGTTGAACCAGAACCCAGCGGGTCTAGATGTTTGGCAACTGCTATATAGCGCTGTGCACGTTGATTAAGTACGGTGGTGTGGGGCACTTCGCGCCCACACCACCGTTGCTGTACTTAACGCACTTGCACATTGCTATACACTTGAAGGAAAAATGACCGCTTGTCGGTCTGATGTCTTTCTAGTTGCCCTATGAACCTGGATTTTCTGTTTAATGCTGCCAATCTGTTTGTTCTACCGTTTTGGGCGTTGATGATTTTCCTGCCCAATTGGGGGGTAACTCGCCAGGTAATGGCGTCTTTTCTGCCGTTTGTGGCACTAGCCGGGTTGTACCTCTACCTGTTCATTACGGCACTGGATCCTGAAACAGCTCAGGCGTTTACCAGTACTCAACTGGCTGATATTGCGCGTTTGTTTTCCAATGAGCATATTGCTGCAACAGGGTGGGTGCATTTTCTCGTCATGGATTTGTTTGTGGGCCGCTGGATTTATCTGGAAGGCCAGCGTACTGGCGTATGGACACTGCACTCGCTGGTGCTGTGTTTATTTGCTGGGCCAATGGGATTGCTATCCCACATCGTGACAAGTTGGATCAGCCAGCGATTGACGGCAGGCAAAGATGCCACGCCAGGAGCGGCCTGACCCAGTACTACAAGAATTTGAATGACGGTATGCGGAGGCTTCTGCAAGCGATGTGTCACATATAACACATCGCTTGCAGAAGCCTCTTCTTTAACTGGTCTTTATAGAAAAAGAGCGATCGCCCAAAAAACGCCAATTCGGAGTTTTTTTTGCCGCGCTTTTCTAAAAAAATACAACCTAATTATCGTTCTATCCTGACCATTAAGGTTTTCGATGTAACAACAGATAGCTTGTGTTTTCCCATCTTTGGACGGTAAGGCTATGCGCGCTTCGACAGTGGCTCTTTGTACCCTGGCTCTGCTGTCCGCAGAGGAGTTATCCTCTACGGCGATCGCCAGTCCCGCTGAAACACCAAATTCGGCGCCTGTTGACGTCAGCATAACTACTGAGGATGCTGACGATCTGGTCGCAATTTCGGCACTTCCCTCTGTCGCAATAACAGAGCCTGAATCTTTGGTTGTAGGGGAGTCCTCCAAGAAATTATCATTACTGGCAGCAACGAGCTCTCCGGAAGCACCTTCGGTCGCCTCCACCGTTTCCCCACAGGATGGTGAACAGGAAGCCTCTGATACTGAGATTGAGCCCCTTCAAACATCACTGGCACAACCTGCCCCCCCCGATCTCCAAACGGTGCCGGAAGCCGTAGCCTCTCCTGTGAGCGTGAGTTCAACGGCTACGGCGATCGCTCCCCCTGAGACGGTGCCTCAAACGTTGGTAGAGGTAATGGCCCAAAACACGCAACAGGATGCCGATACCTTACTAGATGATGGAACTCCTATTACGGTCACGGCTGATAATAAGCAGGAGGTTCCATCCCAGGAGGACATTGAAGACCTGCAAGATCGCCTCCGGAATATTAACGAACCGCCCCCCGAATTTGGTGATGTCTATGAAGGCTCTCCGGCGATCACCATTGCGGTGCCTTCGGGTTATGGGGCGGATGATGGAATCGGCTTTTTCGGATTTGGCTTCCAAACCAGCGTGCGCGACAATGACGAAGCAGATGCCTCTGCAAATATTGGGATTGGCCTCGGAGATGCCGATGAGGCAGTTGGCGTTCAACTGTCCTATACCCTGGCCAGTTTTGGGGCCAATCGAGATTTTGGTGCGGGGGGCTTCAACGCGAAGATTCACCGCCGGTTAGGGGATAACTGGAGTATTGCCGCTGGTTGGGAAGGTTTTTTGATCACGGGGGATGACCCGGTGGATTTTGAGGACAGCCTCTATGGTGCGGTGACCTATGTGGCTCGAACCACACCTGACATTAATGATCCGTTCAGTCGGGTTGCTCTAACGGCAGGGGTAGGTAGTGGACGCTTCCGTACCGTTGAGGATATTGAGGATGACAACGATACCATCGGTGTATTTGGGAGTGCCGCTGTCCGGATAGCGCAGCCGGTGAGTGCAATTGTGGAATGGACGGGGCAAGATTTGGCGCTGGGGCTGTCCATTACGCCGTTCCGTGACTTTCCTCTGGTGATTACTCCTGCATTGCGGGATGTAGCCGGGGCGGGTGACAATCCTCGTCTGGTGCTGGGTGCAGGCGTTTCGTTCCGCTTCTAACTGCATTTCTCGGGAAGAACCATGAAACCAACCCATATCTCTATGTCTCACTCTCATTATCTGCAACCGATGATGGGGGCGATCGCCATCCTGATCCTGGGGGCAATGGGTGCTCCTGGAGCGATTGCCCAGGTGACAAACCAATCCGATGTCACCGGGGCTAGCCCTGATGTCATCTATCCATTTCCGGTCGATTACTCCGGGATACCCACTGGGGCCGATACAATTCAGGCTGCAGGCGGACTGGCTGATGAAATTGGCGATACCTACGAAGCCTGCCTGGCTCTATACCAGACCGACGAGCCCGAAGCCCATCTGGCAGGATATAACCCTTGTGACCATCTAGAAGAACTGATAGATCAAGCCGATGGGGTTTTGGATTCTGCTAATCAGCAATGGGAAGAGAACTTTGAACAGGCCCGCGTCCGACGAGTCTGGTAAGGCTTGAAGGATTCAGTGGAATGTGCTGGGTAGGCTGAGCAATCAATCCAATCTGCTTGATTAACTTGCATGGAAAAAGCCTGCCCGGTAGCGGTGCCCCTGCAATCGATATAGGGACGACAACTTGCCCCTAACATTCGCGGGCAATGAGGCTGCCTGTTCTCTGCCTACATCCAATGCTTCGGCATTTCAGATTGATGGTTTGTCCCACCGTAATACTGGTATTTGTCTATGCGATCGCAACGCCATCCAGCCTCATCCGCTTCTAATGAGCTGATCATTACGGCGGGACGGACTGAGTATCAGTATTGGCAAGATTTGTGGCGTTACCGGGAACTGTTCTACTTTCTGGCCTGGCGCGATATTCTGGTGCGTTACAAGCAGACAGCGATCGGCATGGCCTGGGCCTTGATCCGGCCTTTCTTGACAATGATTGTGTTTACCGTTGTGTTTGGGAAATTGGCGAAGCTGCCGTCCGGAGGAGCCCCTTATCCAATTTTGGTATTTGCTGCGATGTTGCCCTGGCAATTTTTTTCCAGTGCGTTGTCGGAATGCAGCAATAGCTTAATTGGTAATGCGAACCTTCTTTCAAAAGTTTATTTTCCTCGCTTGATTATCCCGACTAGTGCGGTCATCGTTAGTTTTGTTGATTTTTTAGTGTCAGGCATGATCCTGCTCGGGTTGATGGCCTGGTACAACTTTGTCCCAAGTTGGCGAATTGTAACGTTACCTTTGTTTGTGGCGATCGCCTTTGCTGCCGCGATGGGAACTGGTTTGTGGCTTGCTGCATTAAATGTAAAATACCGAGACTTTCGCTACATCGTTCCGTTCATCGTGCAATTCGGCTTGTATATTTCTCCAGTAGGTTTTAGCAGCAGTATTGTCCCTGCTCAGTGGCGTCTAATTTATTCGCTCAACCCGATGGTAGGCGTGATTGATGGGTTTCGTTGGGCTATTCTCGGTGGCGAAGCATCGCTTTACTTACCAGGGTTTTGTCTGTCACTACTGCTGGTTGTCACTTTACTCATTACCGGTATTGTTTATTTCCGCCAAGTTGAACGTACGTTTGTTGATGTTATTTGAATTGATATAAAAACAGCAATTCTCATTTTGAAATCAGGCCCGAGAACCGCGCGCCAAAGGCAATATAGTGTTCTGCTCGCTAGAATCTCAGGAAAGCTGTTCTAGAACATGATTATGCTTCCTCAGAAATCCTCTCAACGGGTTCTCCTGGCGATTCTGGCCCTGAATATTGCTTCAACATGGTTTCACTACACCGATAATGCCTTGTTTCTGGAGCAGTACCCAGGCCCAGATTGGATTACACCATCGGGGATTTTTGCCACGGTTGCAGCGATGACTCCTGCAGGCTTGTTGGGCTATTGGCTCTATACCAGAAGTAACTTTGGAGTGGCTTACCTAATTCTCAGCGTGTACTCCATCACCAGCCTTTCAAGTCCCGTGCATTACCTGTACCCAATGGTCGTGCCTATGTCCGTCAAGATGCATGGTTCCATTTTGCTTGATGCCGTTGCTGGCTTGACTCTTGTTGCATTTCTGCTGTGGTCTGGATTAATTGCTCAGGAATGGCGGATTGGTGGACAGTTGCAGCGGGAAAACAGGTAAGGGCGATCGCTCACGTTTAACCAGGCTTTTTCAACCCAAAAACATATTGGGCAGAAACGGTCCATAGAAGCTTGACCGAAACCTTTACAAAGCTGGAGCTTCTACTCCAAGTTGAATAGAAAGCCGTTATACGCATTTAGAAATGTGATCACAAACTTACATGCGTCTGTGATCACATTCTTAAATGCGCTTCACGTTAATCTCGTCTAGCACTGAACTAAATTTGATCTAAATTTCGGGTGTAAAGCCGTCTATTTTGGGATATTTTACACCCATTAAAAGAGCCAGATGAATGGCTGAAACCCTCATCTGGCTTTACTTTTCTTGATGGCTCAGGCGGGATTTGAACCTGCGACCTTGGGCTTATGAGTCCCCTGCTCTAACCACTGAGCTACTGAGCCGTTTTTTCGGAGCAGTCAAGCGACTCTTTATTGAGGCGCCCTTGCCACCGCTTTATTAAATTACCATACGGAGTGCGTCGTTGTGTACGCTTTTTCAAAAAAAATCTGCGATTTTGTTATGGATTGATTTTTCGTGCCGAGAGGCACGAAAAATCAACTGTAGTACGGGCTGGGAACTAGAAGCGATCGCCAAAGGTAAAAATCACATCGACATCGCCGCTATCGGCAATGCCGAGTTCAAAGCGGTTGTAGAAATTACCCACAGTGGTATGGAGGCCCACACCAAAGCCGAAGCCATCGCCAGGTTTATCACGGGCCTCCGCGGGCTGGCCGATGACTTGATCAGCCGTGCCAAAGTCAGTGGCATAGTCGGCAAATAGAAGACCACGCATCCGAACGGAATCTTCACGGAAGCGGAATTGGGCTACAGGGAAGCGATACTCGGCTGTGGCCTGGAAGAAGCTGGCCGCGGTGCTAATTTCCCCGCCGGAGTAGCCCCGGACCGAGGTACGACCGCCCAGATTAAAGCCTTCATAAGAGGGGACATCCCCTAAGCCTATTCCCCCTTGCACATTCAGGATGAGAACCTGTGGACCTTCATCAAACCCAAAGAAATTCACGGGAATGTACTGGGTGTAATACCCCATCACTTGGGTGTAAGCGTTGTCTTCCTCGCCAAGGTTGAAGCCCTGGTTGATCCCAAAGCGTGCAAGGCTACCGCTGGTCGTTAGGTCAGAGTTGTTGCGGGTATCGTAGGTTGCTGCAAAGTTGAGGGTAAGCAGGTCATCGATCCCATCGGAGTCAACGGTCAGAGCATTGCCTTCGTCGTCTTCTGCAAAGATATTGTCCGAGAAGAAATCATCTCGCACAGAGACGCGCTGGTAGGAAACGCCAATGGCGGTTTCAAGGTTGTCAGCAAAGGGACGGTAATATTCCACTCCACCGCCTAAGCGATGGATCCAGGCAGTATCTCCGTTGGGCAAATCAATCTCGTTGTCGCCGTTGACGTAGGTGCCCAGGTGGGAACGTTGCCCAAAGATATTTGCGCCAAACCCAGAGCGAGGTTGCTCGGTAGCGCTGATAAACCCCAGGTCAAAAGCGAGGATACTGGTCCCGGCTTCTACCACAAGACCTGCGTGAGTGTTGGCACCAAGGGGTGTGACAAAACTCCCTACGAGGGCCAACCCTGTTGTCTTGATGGAGGTCGATACGACACGACGCCTTTCTGGCCCTCGGAGGGCGCTCGTTGGGGCGAGCCAATTGAACAGCGAGAAGGTCGGTGAATCAATATCCTCACGCGCTTCACGAAAAACGCCAGGAAGCCCAGGTTGACCAAAGGTGTCGGAGGTCTGAGCAACGCGAGTTGGTTGGGAGTCCTCGGTACTGCCACTTTGGGCCAGTTCATCTGACGACGGTGTTACCGGTGCCAAATCACCTGCCGCATCAGAAGGTTGTGTTTCTAGATAAGCCTCCAGATGAGGTAATTCTGCTTCAGAGGTGGTGGAACTGATGAACGTGGCAGAGGGGAGTAAGTTCTCGTCGGTGGGAGATGTTGCTTTCGGGAACGTGGGTTTATTCAGGGACAGAGTTAGCGGTAATGGGATGGGGTCTGCTGGTTGTGGGGGAGGGTCAGCCTGGGCACCGGCAGGCACGATCATCCCTGCAAGACCCACCATACTTAAGGATGTCAGCCAAAAAAAGCTAGAGCGGGATGCACAAAATTTCTGATTCATGAACGTCTAATTAGCTCTCACGCACTTGAAATTGAGGGTTCCCTGATCTGCTGACGCGGAAACCCAGGTGAATAAAATCTCTCCAAATCTATGCGAAGAATTGGCCTATGTCACTGAATATGCAGAAGTTATTCATCTAAGGCGCTGTTAATGGCAGCAGATAGTGTGTGGCCAGGCACTACACACTATCTGCTGTCTAAATATCGCTTCAAATTTGGACTAAGGGCGTTTTTGAGGAGGGCGCACAGCGCTATATAGTGCTGTGCGCATTGATTAAGTACGGTGGTATGGGGCACTCCGTGCCCCATACCACCGTACTTAATGCACTTACACATTGCTCATTAGTTCGGACAGTTTTTCTGAAACCCTTGATTTTGCGTGCGCGAAGCGCACGCAAAATCAAGGGTTTCAGAAAAACTGTCCAGAGTATTGATTGCTATAAGTACAGTATTTGAAACACATCACACCCAAAAAACTGAGTACATGCTGCGCAAGGTGCCGCACCACTGCATATTACGCTTCAACCGGGTTTGATATGACTACTGCATTAACGATCAACGACCAGGGCTCCAGCCTGACAGTCTCGTAACCAGAGACGAATGGCCTGGGCTACGACACCATTGCTACTGTCTCGAGGGGGCTCGGGGGGAAGATAGCTGCTGGGATAATTTTCAATGCTGGTTTGCATGAGGGCCAACTGCCAGCCTTGCTGGGTAGGCACCATAAACAGCCAGTGATGGGCCTGGATGCGCCGAAAGCCGCTGATACCGTACTGCCGCTCAAGAGTGGTAAAGAAGACTTGCTGCACATCACCGTCAAGGGAATCAGCCGAGTCAGGGCCTTCTCCTTCTAAGGGCAACGGATCAAAGTCGGGGGCACTGGTTAAGAGAATGTAGCCAGAAATATCATCCTGGCGCTCCGATAGCCGCGATCGCTGGATCACCCGATTAGCATAGCTGGGTAGGGCATCCAACAGAGCGGGCATGAGGGTTGCTAAGTCATTGGAGCACTGGGATGAGCCGGCGATCGCAACCCCAGCCATCCCGTTTAGTAGCCCCACAGCCATTCCCATCCTCAACCCATGGATGAAGAGGTCAAATTTTGTCTTTGGCATCCAGAACCATGGGAAAAGGGGCATGGGTATGGGTAGGAATTTAAGCTTCCAATTCATTACAGATGCGGGCGAAGGCAGCGGCGGGGTCAGGGGCTGCTGTTATGGGACGACCGATGACCAGATAGCTGGCTCCAGCCTGGAAAGCGGCAGAGGGCGTGAGCGATCGCCGCTGATCTCCCGCTTCAGCCCATGCAGGTCGTACTCCCGGACATACCCGTAGAAAATCTCCGCCGCATACATCGCGGATCTGGCTGGCCTCTTTGGGTGAGCAGACGATGCCGCTGAGACCACTGGTTTGCGCTAACAGAGCCATTTGTAGGGCGTAGTCGGGTAATTCGAGGGGCACCTTTAACTCGAAGGCAAGAGCCTGAGAATCGATACTGGTAAGAACCGTGACGGCAATCACGGCCGGAGGGTTGCATCCGGCTTCGGCGGCTCCTTCAGCAGCGGCCGCTACCGCAGCAGTGAGGGCGGCTTTTCCGGCAGTGGCATGGACGGTGAGTAAATTTACACCATAGCGTCCAGCGGCACGACAGGCTCCGGCCATGGTGTTGGGAATGTCGTGGAATTTGAGGTCAAGGAAAATGCGCTTGCCCCGGTTCTGAAGTTCCGTGAGAAGGGTGGGGCCAGTGCTGACGAAGAGTTCCAGGCCTACTTTCCAGAAACTGACATCAGGAAGGCGATCGAGCAGGGCGATCGCCTCTGCTTCGCTGGGGACATCGAGGGGAACGATGATGCGATCGCGTAAGGCAAGGGTATGGGTCATCTTTGAGAAAACGGTGGATACGAGTCAGGGAGTTGTTAAGCCTTCCATTTGGTCAGACTCTATTATGCGGGTATTGGGGGCGATCGCCAGTTTATCAATACTCTGAATATGTTTTGAGAGGCTAGATTCAAGATCCAGTCTCTCTAACGATCATATTGACGTTATGTACGGTGCATTCAATCACCCTACATAAGGTTGTTAACGATCAATCTTTAACTCGTACACGTTCCATAGAGAACCGCCCAGAGCTGAGAACTTAACGCCTTCGATGTCATTGCGCACAGCCGATAGTGAGAGAGGGTTAACCAGATGGATAAAAGGCAAATATTCCTGAGCTAAACGTTGGGTTTCGGCGTAAATTTCCCGGCGCTTTGCTTCATCCAACTGCTGGCTACCCTGCACGTACAGATCGTTGATTTGTTGTTCCCAATCATCAACCACGCGGTTTTCGAGCGGGTCTCCGCCCGTGGCATCCTGGTTAAAGGCATGGAGGGTACCATTGACGGCCCAAACGTTACGCCCGCCATCGGGTTCGACACCGCTTCCGCCGACAAAGCCAAGAATGTGGGCTTCCCAATCCAGTGAATCTGACAGTTTGGCGACCAGAGTATTAAACGCGATCGGTTGAAAGTCCACTGTAATACCGATCTTGGCTAGATCCTGCTTAATCTGGGCTCCCATTGCTTCGCGGATCTTGTTACCCGCGTTAGTAATCAGGGTGAAGCGCACTGGGTTACCCTCTGCATCCTGTAATTGCCCTTTCGGGGTGTACTTAAACCCGGCTTCCTGTAAAAGAGCTTTCGCCTTCTCGGGATCATAGTCGTACACTGGCAACCCCTGTTCGGGGGATAAGTAATAGGGGCTTTGCTTGTAAATGGGCGAGTCTTGAGGTTCGCCAAGCCCCTGGTAGATGCTGTTGATCATGCTGGGACGATCAATGGCGTGGGCGATCGCCCGCCGAAACTCCAGCGTATTAAACCAGCGCGATTTAATTGGATTCACCAGAGGTTTACCGTTGCGGCTGCCCCGATTGAGGTTAAAGGTTAGAAATGTCGTCGTGAGGGCAGGCCCACCGTTATAGACGGTAAAGTTACCCCGTTTTTCCTCTCGCTTCACCAGAGCAAAGTAATTGGCGGGAACTGATAGGACATCCAAACCCCCAGATCGAAACTGAACCAGGCTGGTATCAAGGGATTCGACAATTTGCAACACAAACCGTTCAATATAGGGTTGGGAGTTACCTGAACCATCTTTTCGCCAGTAATAGGGGTTGCGTTCCAGGATGGTACGTTCCCCCGGTTGATAGCGGGCCAAACGAAAAACCCCATTGGAAACGATTTGCTCAGGAGGAGTTTCGGTGCCCCAGATAGAGAGGAATTTGGGATTACCTTTCTCATCCGTGGTTTTGACGTACTGTTCCAGAGCGTGCTTGGGCAGGATTGGGATGCCTCCGCCGTAGCGGAGTAGAGGGGCAAAAGGTTCAGGGGCGTAAAACTCGACCTGGCGATCGCCCACCTTTGTCACCCGGGGAAACACACCCTTGGCACCAATCCGTAGAATATCGCGCTCCCCACTGGGAATTTTTTCGTTGAAATAGAGATCGTTAAAACTGAAGACGACATCGTCTACGGTCAAGGGCTCTCCATCCGACCAGCGCACATCCGGGCGCAGCGTGAAGACAATGCGCTGCTGATCCTCAGAAACTTCCCAGGATTCTGCAATCCCCGGCTCCAGCTCTCCGGTAATGCCATTCTGGAAGACCAGCCCCTCATACATCAGACCCAGAGCTGCGTTGGCTTCTTGGCTCATAACGCTGTTGAAGGTTTTGGGATCGCTCAGGTCGCTGCTAACCAGACGCGGAATGTGGGCAGATTCCTTCTGAAGTAGGGCAGAGCTGCACCCTTGTAAGGCAACCACCAGCACCACCAAAAGCAGGGCTAGAAGGGAAGATAGGCGGCCTCGCCATCTCCACAACCAGCCCTGCTCCATCTCGTTCATCTCGTTACCCATAACGGCCTTGACCATCCCAAATCGAATCTGCCTTCACTGTAATCCACCTGGCGGTCTTCTAACCGGGTTTTAAAGCTGGCTGAAAGGGATGTTTTTCGTGTACTTCCTGCACGAAAAACATCCCTTTCAAGCAGATCCTAGCTGTGTTGTTGGGTTATGGTGCACGGAACCGTCCATGACTCCTCTCCCCTCTCCAACGAAAGTCCAGAAGGATAATTTTCTGTCATGTTGCACAGAAAATTATCCTTCTGGGCATCAAGCCAGCAATTCTCAGTATGGGCATCAAAGCCAAGAGTTCACGCCCTACGGGCGTGAACTCTTGGCTTTGATGCCCGAGAACCGCGCGCCAAAGGCGCGCGGTTCTCGGGCCTGATTTCAAAATGAGAATTGCTGGCATCAAGCCTAGAAACGACTTGCATGGAACAATTGGTTTTCGAGCTTTAGAGGCGAGAGAGTGCCCGATGGGCACGAACTCTCGCCTCTAAAGCTCGAAATGGGAAGTGCTGAAAAACACCGAACTAGAAGACAAAATTTATAACAATGCTTTGAAAAGATATCCCCGTTTTTGCCGTTCAGACCTATATTTGTAGGCATCAAAGCAGACTTACCTTCAACATCTCAGAATGAAACCATCTTCGGGTTCCAACTCCCTGCCTACCAATCCTATTGGTGGCCCTAATCAGAATGCCTCGGGTGCTGCAACGGTTCCTCTCAAGGTCTATCGAGAGTTGGCGGCGGAGTTACAAGCCACCAAAGCGATGCTGGATTCCCTCCATGGTCAAAACCAGCAGCTAACACAGCAAAATCAACAGATGCGGCAAGACATGGAGCGGCTGGTACAGACAGCGCTGACGTTGCAGCAATACATGCCAGGCGGAACGGTTCCAGCGGGTAATGTTCTGCAAAGCTTTCCCTCTGATGCAGCCCGGACTCAGGCTGAAGCTCTGGCAGCCCAAATTCGACCCCATCGAGCAGCAACATCACCCGCATCCTCCTCGTCCTATCTGCCTGATTCGGACGACAGCACCAATCCTTTGCTGACAAGTCAGCCTATTCCCGCATTCACTCCCAGCCAGGGTTCCAGTTCCCGTGACATCAACGGGCTCTGGCTCTGGCTCATTGTTATTGGCATTATTGCGACAGCTTTCGGCGCAGGGTTCTTGCTAGTAAAACCTCTACTCCCTAGCAGCCGTTAAGAAGTTGCAGAATTGGTTTGTTCTGGGATTTTTTGAAAAGGTTGCTTTCCGTATCCAGCGGCCAGAAAATTACAACCTTTTCATGCTTTAGTGTCTGTTTTAAAGTCATTTTTTCGTGCGCTTCGCGCACGAAAAAATGACCCTTTCAGCAATTAGGACAGGAGCGAGTGAGAGCACTAGATCCCAAGCGCTCCTGTCCTAACGAACGCGACGAAGGATAAGGATATGGTGAAACCGCTGTTGGTCATTGGCAACAAGAATTACTCGTCCTGGTCGCTACGAGCCTGGTTGGTCGCCCGAAAAGCAGGTTTGGATTTTGAGGAGAAGCGCATTCCTCTGGACACTCCCGAGTTTGAAGCTAATATCGAAACCTACTCGCCCAGCCGTCGAGTCCCGGTTTTGCGAGATGGAGATCTATTGATTTGGGATTCTCTAGCGATCGCCGAGTACCTCAATGAAACCCACGCCAACCATACCCTCTGGCCCGAAAACCCACAGACCCGAGCGATCGCCCGCTCTATCACCGCTGAGATGCATTCCGGCTTCGCGACCCTGCGGCAATCGCTACCGATGAATATTCGGGCACGCGATCGCCATGTTTCCAGCACTCCCGCTCTGGAACAGGATATTACCCGCGTCACCACCCTCTGGCGCGAATGTCGGGAGCAATACGGCAGCACAGGCCCCTGGCTCTTTGGCGCTTTTTCCATTGCCGATGCCTTTTATGCTCCCGTCGTCTTTCGCTTCGTCACCTATGGCGTTTCCCTGGGTACGGTCGAGCAGACCTATGCAGAGACTGTACAGGGCGATCGCGACATCGAAGCCTGGGTGCAGGCTGCTAACGCTGAAGTCGAAACGATTCCTGGTGAAGAGGTGGGTTAATCCCAAACCGCCTGCCCAATCGTTGCAGGATGTCGCATCCATAGGATAATGGCTGACTAGTGATTGAGCGATGGTTTTGAGCCATGGCAGATTTCACATTGTTAGTCAGCAGGCGATCGCCACTATCCATGAATCCTATGTCCTCTCCTGAATACGATGCCATTGTGGTGGGTGCCGGGGCGACCGGAGGGGTAGCCGCCAAGGAATTGAGCGAACGCGGTTTAACGGTTCTCGTATTAGACGCGGGGCCACAGCGCACTCCTGATGTGGCGGTGCCCAATATTGTCCGAGATAGCGTACTGCGGGCTCAAAACCTGGCAACTCGGCAGCAGTCTTACCAGGCATTGCATCCAGGCTACTGGAAAGCAAATCCAACCCTGTTTGTTAACGAAAAAGAGAACCCTTATACAACACCGGGCGATCGCCCCTTCTCCTGGATTCGGGGGCGACAGGTGGGAGGTCGCAGCCTGACCTGGGGCGGCATCACGCTTCGTCTGTCGGATTATGAATTCAAATCTGCCAGCCAGGATGGATTTGGCGAGGACTGGCCGCTGTCCCATGATGAACTGGCTCCTTACTACGAGCGTCTGGAGCGTTTTTTTGAAGTGAAAGGGGCACGGGATAGTCTGCCGCAGTTGCCGGATGGCCCTTATGCGGCTCCTGCTTCACTGACGCCAGCAGAACTTTATTTTAAGGATGTCGTGGAGCAGGGGGGCGATCGCGCCCTCATCGTGTCTCGCGGTTTTGGCCTCCATCGCCCCACCCCAGAAAATATTTGGCCCCGCTCCTCTAGCCTGGGCTCGTCTTTGAAAGCCGCGTTGCAAACAGGAAAGGTAACGATACAACCCGATGCCGTGGTCAGCCACGTTGTGTTTGATCCGAATACGCGGCAAGCGCGAGGAGTGGGATACATCCATCGCACCCTTCACACGGCCCATGAGGTGCAGGCTCGTCTTGTTGTGCTGTGTGCTTCCACGTTGGAATCGGTGCGGATTCTATTGCACTCGACCGAGCAGTATCAAACAGGGGGTTTAGCCAACGAATCCGGCCTGCTGGGGCGCTATGTGACCGACCACATTTCCACCATGCGCTTCTTCACCCTGCCCGAGTTTCAGCAACCTGCCCATGCGTTCGATTTATCAGGTTGTGACAGCTTCTTTGTACCGCGCTTCAGCAATCTCGGCTCTCAGCAGGAATCGTTTTTGCGAGGCTATGGATTGTGGGGCGGGATTCAGCGAGTGGCCATTCCTGGCCTTGTGAGTCGAGTGGGGAATCAGGCGATCGGCTTCCTGGTGGGACATGGGGAGGTGTTGCCGCAGTACGACAACCGGGTGCGCCTGGATGGTCGCATGGTGGATGCCTGGGGGATTCCGGTGCCTCACATCGATGTGTCGTGGACCGATAACGAACACCGGATGCGGGTTCACATGCTGGAACAGATTGAGACGCTGGTGGACAAGGCGGGCGGGCAGTGCTTAGAATTGCCGGAGTTGTTCCGGGCCCCCCTGATGGGTGCGCCCTTACGCTGGATTGAGGATAAGTCGATGACGGGTACCCCTCCCGGCTTTTATGTGCATGAGTTGGGTGGGGCGCGAATGGGAACGTCTCCTCAAAACTCGGTGCTAAATCCCTATAACCAGTGCTGGGAGTCCTCCAATTTGTTGGTAGTAGATGGGGCCTGCTGGCCTTCAGCAGGTTGGCAGAATCCAACGCTGACAGAGATGGCGATTACGGCGCGTGCCTGTGAGTATGCCGTGCGCAATAGCAAGGCGTAATTGGAGGGAAAGGGTTTTGTAGATGACAGACACCGGGTGTTTTGAGTTCAGCATTGATGTTGTGTGGTGTGCGACGCACACCACACAACATCAATGCGTTTTTCCAAGCGCTTAAAATCTGGTTTTTTGTGAGAGCCGTGCGGTGCGCGGCTCTCACAAAAAACCAGATTTTAAGCGTAAAGCGCTGTAACTGCGTAAGTCTTGTTTTTTAGGAAGGTGAAAGGGTTTGTATTGGCGATGCTTGCCAGGTAGGCAGGGCTACCCGTAACTGGTCGAGAAATGCAAACGTTCCTTGGGATAGCAGGGCACCTTCGGCCGTGACGATCGCGATCGCCCGCGACAACGGCTCTGGCAAACTCCTCACTTGAATATCAGATGGTATAGGTTCAGCCGCCAGGCGAGCCATAACCGAAGCGCCTAAACCTTGATGCACCATGCTGATCACTGTAGAGTCTTGCTGCACTTCGTAGGCAATCGTCGGTTTCTGCCCGAAGCGAGAAATGTGCTCTAGAATCGTGCGCGCATGGCGGTGGGGAGGAGCCACCGGGGTCATAATCAGAGACATTTGGCCCAAGCGTTGCCAGGTCAGTTCTTCGTCGCCTCTAAGGGTGCCCGGAGGGAGGAGCACGACGAATTCATCCTGAAAAACCGTTTGAGTTTCCAGACCATCCTCAATGGGCAATAGCGTAAAGCCGATGTCGGCCTGGCCCTCTCGTACTGCCTCGGTGACGGTGGTGTAGTAGGGATACTCGGTAATGGAAATGCTGACCTCAGGGAAGCGATCGCGAAACTGCGCGATAACCTTCGGCAGCAAATGAGTCGCCACACTGCGAGGGGTCGCGATGCGCACTTCACCTCCCTGTAAGCCACGATTGCGGTTGGCCTTATGATGAATCGTCTCCACCAACCTCATCATCTGCTGAGCTTCCGGCAAAATCTCCTGACCGCAGGGAGTCAGCGCTGCACCGTGACGCCCCCGGTTCAACAGAACGACCCCCAGTTCTTCTTCGAGGGCGGCGATCGCATAACTCACGGTCGATTGCGACAAGCCCAGATCCAGAGCGGCTTCACTAAAGTTACCGTGTTGGGCCACGGTGATGAAGGCACGGAGTTGGGAGATTTTGATGCGAGTTTCGGCACTCATAGGCAGGAGACAGAGAAAAGGGGCAGATGAGTGGATGGGCAGGAGTGGATGAGGTTCCTATACCCTACACCTCGTCCCCCAGTTTGTGGCTATCGAGGAATTCGATGGGACGTATCTATCGATTATTTTGATTCAACGGAGCAGGCAGTCTAGGCTGACATTTATATCCTGAATCCCTGGAAGGCTGCGATGGATCTGCTGCTTGCCCTGATTCTCTCCTTTCTTTTGCTGCTGTTTAGTTCCCTTAAGGGAGTTTTTATTGCCTATCCGTTGGGGGTGGCTCTGGCAATTTTTGTCGGGCTTTGTTGGCATCGGGGTTTTGCCCTAAAGACACTGTTTCGATTTGGCGTGGAGGGGATTCAGCGGGCCTTTCCGGTGCTGAGTGTGTTGTTGTTGATTGGTCTGGTGATCGCCAGTTGGATGGCAGCAGGAACGGTGCCAGCGTTGGTTTACTACGGCTTGCAATGGATTCATCCCCACACCTTTCTGCTGATGGCTTTTTGGCTCACCAGTGGGGTGTCCTTGTTGATCGGCACCTCCTTCGGGACAGTCGGCACCATCGGCCTGGCATTGATGACGATGGCCCAGGGCAGTGATTTAAACCCGCATCTGTTGGCAGGGGCAGTAATTGCGGGAGCCTATGTAGGCGATCGCTGCTCTCCCATGTCCTCCAGTGCCCTGCTCATCGCCACCATTACCCGCACGAATCTTTACGGCAACCTGAAGCGCATGTGGCGCACCTCTGGAGTATCTCTGCTGGTATCGTCACTGATCTACCTGGCACTATCCCTACAACACCCCATTCATCTAACCACCCCGTCCCTCCCCCAGGATCTAGACCGAGTATTTCATATTCAGCCGTTGTTGCTATTGCCTGCGCTGCTGATTTTGGGCTTGTCAGTGGCCCAGGTGGAGGTGAAGCGATCGATGTTGCTGAGTACGGGAGTGGCGATCGCGATCGCCCTTTTCTACCAACATCACTCCCCTCTACAACTATTACAGTTCCTCTGCCTGGGCTTTCATCTGGAAACAGGCACCTCGCTGGATGCTTTACTGCTGGGAGGCGGGATGCTATCCATGGCAAAAGTTTCCCTGGTGGTGATGATTTCCACCGCTTTTGTGGGCTTGTTTGCCGGAACCCGAATGCTGGAGTCGATTCAGGAACCTTTGATGCGGCGTACGGGAACTCGTAACCGCTTCCTGACGACTGGCTTGGTGGGCGTTGGGACAGCAGCATTTGGCTGCACCCAGACCATTGCGATCCTGCTTACTGAACAACTCATGCGCTCGAAATATAAAGAAAGCCCAACAGGGAATGCAGCTCTAGCCCTTGACCTGGAAAATACAGTAGTTGTAATCTCGCCGTTAATTCCCTGGAATATTGCGGGGCTGGTGCCCGCCACTGTGTTGAGTACAGATGCTGGCTTCATTCCCTACGCGTGCTACCTCTATTTACTTCCGCTGGCCAACTGGCTCTATAGTCAGTTAGCGACTCCGTCGAAACCACAACTATGCAACTGACTCCCCAGGAAAAAGACAAACTTCTAATTTTTACTGCTGCGCTCCTAGCTGAACGCCGCAAAGAAAAAGGACTGAAACTCAACTACCCTGAATCCGTCGCTTACATTTCCGCTGCCATTTTGGAAGGGGCACGAGAGGGACGCACTGTATCTGAACTGATGACCCATGGCACGACTCTCTTGACCCGAGACGACGTCATGGAAGGCATTCCCGAGATGATCCACGAAGTCCAGGTCGAGGCCACCTTCCCCGATGGAACGAAACTGGTCACTGTACACGACCCCATCCGTTAATGAATTTTCCCGCCACATTAATGATGTGATGTAAGGAGTAAGGCGATGATTCCAGGCGAATTGTTTGTGGAGCCCGGCGAGATTGAACTGAACGCAGGGCGAGAAACCGTCACGTTGACCGTTGCAAACACGGGCGATCGCCCCATCCAGGTCGGTTCCCACTTCCACTTCTTCGAAGTCAACAAAGCCCTCTCCTTCGATCGCGACCAGGCTCGCGGCATGCGCCTCGACATCCCCGCCGGAACCGCCGTCCGCTTCGAACCCGGCGACGAAAAAGAAGTCACCCTCGTCACCCTCGTCGGCACCCGCGAAGTTTACGGCCTCAACGGCCTGATAAACGGCTTCCTCGACGGCAAACCCAAAGCTGAAGAGAAAACTGAAAAAAGCGACAAAAAGAAAGATAAGAAGAAGAAAAAGTAGCCTGTCTTAGGGGATTTCCAGCAATAAAATTACCTCCGTGATATTGGTGCTTTGCCCGCGAAGCAGGCAAAGCACCAATATCACGGGTAAATTCTTATGCAGAAATCTCCTTAGATCCTGCACCAAATCCTGAAGCCCTATTTTTCCAATGTCCATATGAAGGGGTTGCTGGGTTAAGAACGGCTAACCCACACCCCCTAACCCCCTCTCCTGGGAGAGGGGGGATCGGAGAAAAACAGCTCAATGGTTGTTAAAAAGGTTTTCCGGCTTGATCTCCCCTCTTCTGGGAGAGGGACCGGGGGTATGGGCTCAGGGCGATCGCTTCAAACAAGCGCATAAACCTAATTTAAAACCCACCGATGCGAAGCGCCACATTCACCTCCCACCAATAACTCCTTGTGCCAGGGGGTCTGGGGGACGGCACCCCGTCCTCCAGTCGGGGAGTTTGAGGGGCGACGCGCCCTCAAGCAGGGTTTCCAACATGCAACCAAAACGTTATAAAGTTCTGAATGGGTTCGCCATTTAGAATTCTTTAATCTCCTTATGACGCAAATGTTGGGCTTTTCGCTTCGCCAATGGCGCCGGTTCTTCCAATTTGTCGGCTTGTGCGGATTGTGTATTGCACTCATCGTCGGCTGCGGCTCCTCCCAAGACACCGCCTCACAGGGTAACAGCCCAGCCGCTCAAACCACCGGAGGGCGAATCACAATGGGCACAACCCAAAAAGTAGAAACCCTCGACCCCGCCGATGCTTACACCATCTTCACCGGCATCCTCATGTACAACATGGGCGATCGCCTCTACACCTACAAACCCGGCACCACCGAGCTAACCCCCCAACTCGCCACCGAAATGCCCACCGTCAGCGATGACGGCCTCACCTACAAAATTCCCCTGCGGCAAGGCGTCACCCTTCACGACGGCACCCCCTTCAACGCCGAAGTGATGAAATTCTCCATCGATCGCTTCATGACCAACGGCGGCGGCCCCTCCTTCCTGCTGAGCGATCTGGTTGACTCTGTAACCGCCAGCGGCGAATACGAACTGACCCTCAAACTCAAATACCCCTTTTCGGCGTTCCCCTCAGTCCTCTCCTTCTGGGGCGTCACCCCCGTTTCTCCCAAGTCCTACAAAATTGCTGAAGGTAGTTTCCAACCCGAAACCTTCGTCGGTAGCGGCCCCTACAAACTAGCGTCTCTGGGTTCCGACTTCATCAAGCTGGATGTGAACGAAAACTACTGGGGTGATAAACCCGCCAATCAGGGCATCGACATCCAAATCTTTGCCAGCCCCGCGAACCTCTACAACACCTTCAAAACCAAGGGCGTTGATGTCGCCTATCAAACCCTCGACCCCGACCAGGTTGCCAGCTTGCAGCGAGAATCTCAACAGGGCGGCTGGCAGGTAATTGAAGCGGGTAGCAATGTGGTCAACTACATGACCCTGAATCAGAAGATCGAGCCGACCAATGATCTGACGATACGGAAGGCGATCGCCGCCATGATCGATCGCAACCTGATCAACAATCGCGTCTTCCAAAATCAGGCCGCACCGCTCTATAGCCTGATTCCCACCAGCTTCGACATCTACAAACCCGGCTTTAAAGAAGCCTATGGTGATGGCAACTTCGACCTGGCAAAACAACTGCTGGCCGAAGCGGGCTACTCCGAATCCAAACCCTTCACATTTGAAATCTGGTATCCCTCAGCCTCCACAACCCGCTCCATCGTTGCCAACACCTTGAAGGAATCCATCGAAGCGGCCCTCCCTGGATTGGTCACTGTTAGCGTTCAAAGTGCGGAACGGGCAACCCTCTCCAAAGGAGTGGATAGCGGCCTCTATCAAACCGTGTTGCTCAACTGGTATCCCGACTTTTACGACGCCGATAACTTCATGCAGCCCTTCGTCACCTGCGATGAAGGCTCCCCCGAAAAACTCTGTACAAAAGGGGCCAGCCAGGGGAACGGCTCCTTCTACTACAGTGAACAAGCCAACCAACTGGTGAAAGATCAGCGTGCCGAGCGCGACCCGCAAGCCCGGAATAAGATGTTTGAGGAACTTCAAGACCTGGTGGTGGCGGATGTTCCCTACATTCCCCTGTGGCAGGACAAGGATTTCGTCTTTGCTCAGTCCGGTGTGAATAACGTAGCCATCGAACCCACTCAACTGTTCTTGCTCTGGCAGATTCAGAAGTAATGTCCTCTCGTTCCAGCGCTCTGCGCTATTACATTCTGTCGCGGTTGCTTCTGGCCCCGCTGATGCTGTGGATTATCGCCACGGTCGTCTTCATGCTGCTGCGGGCAACACCGGGGGATCCCGTCGATTCACTACTGGGTGCGCGCGCCCCCGATGCCGCGAAAGAAGCCCTGCGAGAGCGGCTGGGCCTGAACGCTCCCCTGTGGACGCAATACCTGACCTATTTGTGGAAACTGCTCCACTTAGATCTGGGTACGTCCCTGACTACTCAGGGGCAATCTGTAGTGAATATCATTCGCAATTATTTCCCCGCCACCTTGGAGTTAACGCTCATTAGCATGGTGGTTTCAGTCACTGTCGGCGTACTGATTGGCTCGCTTGCGGCTTCGCGGCCTAATACACCCCTGGATGCGGGGGGACGGTTGTTTGGCATCATTACCTACGCCGTGCCGATGTACTGGTTTGGGATGCTGCTGCAACTTCTGTTTGCGGTGCAGTTGCGTTGGTTTCCCATTGGCACCCGGTTTCCCATCAGCATGACTCCGCCTCAAGGGCCAACAGGACTGTATCTGTTAGATAGCGTACTGCAAGGCCGCCCTGATGCCTTTTTCACATCGCTCTATCACCTGGTTCTACCCAGCCTCACGCTGGGCATTCTGCTCAGCGGTATCTTTGAGCGAATCGTGCGGGTTAACCTGAAGCAAACCTTACGCTCGGATTATGTAGAAGCAGCCCGTGCGCGAGGTATTCCCGAACGACGAATTGTCTTTGCCCATGCCCTTAAAAATGCTCTAATTCCGCTGATTACAGTGTTGGGTTTGACGATCGCCTCGCTTCTGGGCGGTGCAATTCTCACGGAAGTTACGTTTAACTGGCCAGGATTAGCCAATCGGCTTTACCAGGCTATCGATACGCGAGACTATCCAGTCGTGCAGGGAATTATGGTGTTCTTTGGGGTGATTGTGGCGGTCGCCTCCATTCTGATTGACATCCTCAACGCCTGGGTTGATCCTCGCATTCGCTATTAATCCAGATGAATCGTGTGTAAGCACACCATTACCTGACTCACCACTAGACCTCCTGCATGAATCAATTTTTCAGGACGTGCGTTGTGCGGTTTCGCCACACAATGATTCACGCAGGAAGTCTACTATTGCCCTAAAGCCAAATCCAAACGGCGTTGGGAATCCTCTAAAGCTTCTTCTGGAGTAGCCTTACCCAGAACGACTGCTTCGATCGCCCGTCCCAAACTATCCGAGATGCGATTGTATCCGGGGAAAATGGGGCGCGATCGCCCGTACTCCGCTTGTTCCAAGAACACGTCGACAGCCGCTTGTTTCGCCATGAAATCTTTATAGGCTTGGCTTTCGCGCGATCGCACATTCACAGGTAAATATCCTGTTTCGATCGCCCATTGAGTTTGAAAGTCCTCACTCAGCACATAAGCCATGAAAGTTTGAGCGGCCTTCTCCCGTTCTGGAGTGGATTTGAGCAGGAATAAGTTTTCGCCACCCGTGCTGGTAGCGCGACGGGCACCTTCGGGGATAGGCATGACGGCAAAATCGACCCCAGTAGCCTGTAGCTGACCCAACGTCCAGGGGCCCGTGAGTTGCATGGCGACCTTTCCAGCCAGAAAACCATCCACCTCGTAGCCACGCTCCGGACCAGAGAGGACGACGGAGCCATCCGAAATCAAGTCTTGCCAGAGGTGAAGAGCGGCGATCGCCCCCACATTATTCAATGTCACTTTAGGTTCTGCACCCGGTTCCGATGGGTTGGCCTCCGTCAGCTCACCACCTCCGCTCCACATGAAGGGAAGCCAGGTGAAAACCGACCATTCTCCTTTCCCCAACGGTAGTAGCATCCCATGCTGGTCTTTGCTTGGGTCTGTGAGTTGTTTTGCAACGGCCCGCAGTTCTTCCCAGGTATGTGGCACCTCACGAATACCCGCTGCCTCAAACAGAGTGGGTCGATAGAATATGCCCACATTGTTCGTACCGAAGGGAATGGACCAGATATGCCCCTCCCAGGTCATAGACTCAAATAAAGCGGGTCCAATCTGCTCCTTCAGCCCACTCTCGGTGAGCCAATCCTCTAAAGGGCGGATAGCCTCTAACTCGACCAATTGCCCTGTAAACATAGGGGCAAACCAGAGTAGGTCAGGAGTGGCATTACCAACGATCGCCGCCAGCACCTTTGGCGTCTGTTGATCTGACTGCCCCACGTAAAGAGATTCCACCTGAATATCAGGATGCTCCTGGTTAAAGCGATCGACTAACCGCTGCAACACATCCCGGTTGGGAGGCGGGTTGACCCCTTGCCACAAGGTCAGGTGGATCACATCCGATTCTTTAGCCCGAGGGTTTTGGCATCCTGTGAGGCCCAGTAATGTCACCAGGCAAATAATCAACAAACGACGAGTGAGTGCGAACATAATCGTTGAGCCGTAGCGTACTCCTATTATTCATGGTGTACAAGCTCAGCGCACCATAAATCACACAGCGCGTTTCAAGCGCTGAAAATCTGGTTGTTTTTGTGAGAGCCGTACGGAGCGTGGCTCTCACAAAAACAACCGTGGCTGCTTCAAGCGCAAAGCACTGTAGGATGCAAAACTTGGCAGTTTTCTGAAACCAGTTTGGCCTAAAAGAAACGATCGCACTCCTGGCTCTGGTTCAACAATAAAGGTCTACTGCTTTCGTGCCGCGAGGTAGGTTTTATGAAAGCTTTGCTCCAGTTTTTGCAATGGATGTTAGTTGGTTTAACAGGATTAATTTTGTTGGCGTTGACGTTCAGGACATCGATCAATGTTGTGAACGGGTTGATGTTATTGGGGGCGATCGCTATTGTTATCCCCAATCTAGAACGCAAGTTATTCCAGGGCAATCTCATGCTTCTGCACTCTAGCATCATTCGCTTAGGAGCCTGGTATGTGCTGTTATTAATGGCTGTTTTTCTGGCACAGTTTCCCTAATGCCGTGGAAAATGCAGAGCTGATGCATTCTTGTCGTGTGCGAAGCACGCTGCAACAAGCACTAAACCTAGTGAACTTGCATTGATATTCAAGCTTGAAGCGAGAAATCTGCTCGATTAATGGCGAGACCATCCGTTAAATTCGCAAACTGACCGCCCGTTCCAAACCCAGAGGCCGTGCCATTGGCGTTATAGAATAAGCTTCCCGAGCCTGTGACATAGGTGATAATAGCCGCGCTCGTTTGGGCTTGGGCGGCCGAGCTAACCGATGCAAAGCTCAGCGTACTTACAGCCGTAAACGTGGTTTTGTCTAACACAATTTTGTCGAGCCCTGAGACAAAGTCTGTAACCGTATCCACTCCCATCCTCGCCACATCAAACGCAACATTGATGTCGAAAATGAAGCGATCGCGCCCCACTCCCCCTGTCAGAGTGTCGCCTCCACTTCCCCCGGTGAGGGCATCATTGCCCTGGCTACCGATGAGCGCATCATTGCCGCTATTTCCCCGCAGACTATTGTTCGCACGGTTACCCTGCAACCGATTACCCAGGCTATTACCCAATCCGTTAATCGCTCGGCTTCCAGTTAAAGTTAAGCGTTCGAGATTGGCCCCCAGAATATAGGTCCGGTTCGACAAGACCGTATCCGTACCCCCGTTCGGTGCTTCAGTAATCACATCGCCAAGGTTGTGAACATAAGTGTCATTGCCAGAACCACCCCGCAACAGATCTCGACCATTGCCACCATTCAGGTAATCACCTTCATTACCTCCAAGCAATGTGTCATTGCCATTGTTGCCCAGTAAGCGATCGTTACCGCCACGGGCGTCCAGGGTTTCAGGACTGGCGTTTCCCGTCAGGGCATCCCGGTTGTTGGTACCGATGATGCTTTTGTTCACATCCAGCCGAAAGATTTCGCCATCCAGGTCAACGATGTAAAGATTGCCGGCAGCATCCTCTCCAAAAGAAGCAATGTTGTCAATGGAGCCAGCATCAGGGGTAAGTTGGCTCGTGCGATCGCGAAACTGCGTCACCCGTCCATTGCGATAGCGGAATGACCAGATACGGCTGGACACAAAATCGCCAAAGAAATAAGTGCCACTCAGATCCACAACCGGACCCCGGTACACATATCCTCCAGTGATGGACTCCCCGACAGAGTGACTGTACTCATAAATAGGGGCAACCAGGTTGGAAGGGGCTGTTCCCGGTTCATAGGGCTCAGTTCCTTCGAAAAGATCCCAGCCATAGTTCCGTCCCCCGACGTTGGCAGGCTGAACGTTGATTTCTTCACGCTGGCCCTGGCCCACATCGGCGATGTACAGCGCCCCTGTGAGGCGATCGAAGCTGGGTCGCCAGGGGTTGCGCAAACCGTAGGCCCAGATTTCATCATCCCCCGCCCTTCCAACAAAAGGATTATCAGCCGGGATGGCGTAGTTGCGGTTTGGATCTGTGGCAAAGGCATCCCGGTTAACATTCAACCGCAAGATCTTGCCCAGTAGGTTATTGGTAGTATCTTGCGCATTGTCGTCGGGGTCGCCACCACTGCCGCCATCTCCAGTGGCGATGTAAAGGTATCCATCCGGACCAAAACCCAGCCAGCCACCGTTATGGTTCGCGTAAGGCTGGTCAATGGTGAGAATGGTGCGGGCGGAGTTTGGGTCAGCGAGGTTGGCATTGCCGTCCTGTACGGTGTATTCCACAATCTTGGTTTGCCCGGCTGCCCCGCCGCCTGGCGATGTATAGTTCACATAGAATTTGCCGTTCTGAGCAAAGTTGGGATGGAAGGATAACCCTAACAATCCCTGTTCTCCACCGTCTTCCAGTAACTCACTGTTAGAAATGGTTAGAAATGGCGTCGGGAGAACCGTTCCAGTCTGAAGGTTCAGGATTTTGATGCTGCCCGTTCGCTCCACAATGAAGAGCCGCTGCGAATCACCTGGAGGTGAAGTGACGTAGAGAGGCTGCTCCAGACCACTGGCAATGCGATCGCTCGAAATGTCTACGACAACAGTTCCAGTAGACTGAGCACTGGCACGGTCTGTAATTGCAGAACTCATCGGTTGACCTCCAGAGGATTTTCAGGATCGCTACATTGTCGTACCAGACTAAAGTTTTATAGCAGTTTCCATTCAATAACCACATCACTTTCTAGACAGGTTATTTTGCCGCATCAAATCAGAAGAGGCGCAGAGCAAAGCTCCGCACCTCTTTTAGTTACACGATTGAAGCGGATAGGGTGTCAGGCCTTGAGAATTTCATCATCCGTGGAAAAGTCAATTTCCTTTTGACTCCGACCACTGGCCAGGTAATCGTTCTCAAAGGAATCTTTGAGCCCCGCAACCAGATCAAAGCGAGGTGCCCAGTTAAGCTGAGATTTCGCTTTGTGCGTGTCGGTAAAAAAGTGCTGAACTCGCATCGGAAAAGCTTTGCGTTTGCCAAAGTCAAAGGCTTTAGGATCGTAATAAACAATCTTTAATGTGCTGGGATCTTTCCCGGCCGCTTCAGCGCAGACTTTTGCAAGCCCTGTGAAAGTGATCAGGCGATCGCCTGACACGTTGTAAATCTGCCCAATCGCCATCTTGTTCCCCAACACTGCTGCCATCGCCGCTGCCAGATCAGCGCAGTGGCCCAGCTGCGTCATAGCCATCCCATTGCCAGGAATGGGGATGGGGCGATCGCGCACAATGCGGTCGAAGAACCAGGCTTCCAGGTCGTTATAGTTTTGTGGGCCGTAGATGTAGACCGGACGCACTGACGTGAACGGCACTCCTTGGCTCATCAGGTAGTTTTCCGTCTCAAACTTGCCCTTATGACGGCTTTTCGGATCAACTGGATCACCCTCAATGTGGGGCATCTGGTCGGATTTAAGGTACACCCCCGCAGAGCTGACATAGACGAAGTGTTGAATTTTGCCGTTAAAAATTTCGACGAGGGGTTGGGTATCGCTCAGTTCGCGGCCATTGTTATCGAAAATAGCATCGAAAGACTCACCCGATAGTTTTTCTTTTAGTTGAGCGGGATCGGTGCGATCGCCCACAATCTGCTGCACTCCTTCAGGGGCCGGATGGTTGCCCCGGTTAAACAGCACCACCTCATGGCCCTGTTTGACCAGCAATTGCGTGAGATAGACCCCGATGAAGCGGGTGCCGCCAATAATGAGTACGCGCATAGGGTTTCCTGGAGTAATGTGACATCCGGTCAAATAACCATGATATGGGGTAGTGCGCCGTACGGCCCCATATCATGGTTATTTGAGGCTGTTTAAAAAGTTGATTTTTCGTGCGCGTGAGGCACGAAAAATCAACTTTTTAAACAGCCCTTAGGCTGAGCTACCGATTTGATTAGTATGGAATCGTTAATACTGAGAACCGCTCAGCAAATTCATCAAGGAGTTCCACACGGCAATATAAAAGTTGCCATCGATCTCACTGCGCAACAGTTCGAAGGGCATTCCTTGATTACCAATGAAGGGACGGAGTCGCCAGCCGAGTTGCATTCCGACGACAGCGTAAATCAGAATCCAGATGCGCAGCAGTAAGTTATTCAGGGGTTGTTCCATTCGAAAGGCGATGTAGGAACAGCCACGATACAGGTAACGAACGCCATACACTCCACACAGGCCAAAAATGATGACATGCAGTAACAGCAGAAATTGATAGTTATCAGGCGTGGTGACGGTGAAAAAGAAAGCGATGGGAGCCAAGCTCACCAGCAAAATCGTCGTTGTGCCCAGGGTCATCACCATCAGAGCAACAGTCTGTAGAAACTTGAAACTCTGCCCTAAGAGAACATTAAAGGTGTAGAGCGAAGGAATGCAGATGAGGGCTGTCAGTAAAAAGAGAATAGGAAGTTTGACCGCAGAAGAAAGCGCCTGCAATGGCCCGTTATACATCCCCATCACCAGGCCGTAGAACCCAGAGAGCAAGGCACAGAGAATGGACATCGCCGCAATGATGCGAGGCAATTGCTGCTGACTATGAATTTGCTCGAATAGAGCCGTCTGCGCTCGCAGGATATAGTCCAAAAAGTAAAAAGCCAGCCGTACCAGGCCACTCTTTTGAAGTGCTTCCCGTAGGGAACGAATTTCGGCCTGGGAGTAGTGAAACCGGGCGTGGGTATCTGCGGGCTGCGATCGCCCTCTATCCCGCTTAGATGGATGGTGAGAGTCAGCCGTATAAGGGCGATCAGCCGTGTAAGGGCGATCGGTCTTATCCCATTCATCACGGCTATGCGGACTATAGTCGTCGTCAAAATTGTGGAGGTCGTCTCCTGAGCCTATTGGTAGTTTTAGATCAGGATCGTCATCAGGTTTTCCCATAGTGATCTCTTACAAAGAGGAATGCAGACGTGGTTGATCTATCAAAGCCTTGGTCTTCTTAAACCGCTGTTCTGTTCACAAAAATTCGACAAAAGCTCAAATTCAGTTCAAGATTGAATGAATTTCCGTAAACACCCCTAACCGAAATGGAATCTAATAGTTTCCTCCAGTAGAGACTGATTCCGGTAGTATTTCGGACTGAATATTGTTCTGGGAGTGTATTTTTTGTTGTGGAAGGGGTATAGCATCCCTTTCACAACAAAAAATACACGTTTGAAACACACTCCTCAACCTGATGCAGGGTGGGATACAAAGGGCACTCTGAGCCCCTGTATCCCACCCTGCATCAGCATTGAACTATAATCCAACCTTTGGCTTCATCAATGATCATCCCAGACTACACGACCCCAGTATGTTGCGAATAACTTGCAAGAAGCCGAGCAATGCATGTATGCTCCTAATGGAAAACGTTTGAAACGTTGTTTTTTCGTGGTGTTAATCCATGCATAACCAACATTTCAAACTCCTTTTTTGCTGGCTATTTGTGTTGGGGTTAGTGGTGTGAGTCGCTCAGTATTGTGGAGTCGCCGTCAGTTTCTTCGGTTGGGTGTAGCGGCGGCAGGGGTATCTGGAGTGGCGATCGCCTGTCAAGCCTCCCAATTCGGTTCCTCTGTCGCCATTCCACCGTTGCCAGATATTACGGATGATCTGCAGTTTGGGTTTAACCCGATGCAGGTGTTGCGAGATTTTGATTATGGAACAGTCAAACACGAAGGTGGACGCACTGTTCGAGAATTTGAAGTAACGGCTAACAGCACTACCCTGCAACTCAACCGAGCCATTTCATTTGTTAGTTGGAATTTGAACGGGCGCGTGCCTGGGCCAACTCTACGAGCACGGGAGGGCGATCGCGTTCGCGTCATTTTCCACAACGAAGATGGGCATTCCCATAGTTTGCATTTCCACGGAACCCACCCGGCCGACATGGATGGCACGCAACCCATCCGTCATGGCAACACCATGGTTTATGAATTTGATGCCGCACCCTACGGCGTACACCTCTACCATTGCCACATTGCCCCCGTTACACGCCACATCAGCAAAGGGCTATATGGCATGTTTATTATCGATCCGCCCGAAGGCCGTCCCCCGGCTGACGAAATGGTTTTGGTCATGGGAGGCTATGACACAAACAACGATGACCGCAATGAACTTTATGCGTTCAATGGTATTCCAAACTATTACCGAGATCATCCCATTCCCATTTATCAGAATCAGCGCGTTCGTGTCTATTTATTGAACATGATCGAGTTTGATCCAGCCGTTACATTTCATATCCACGCTAATTTCTTTCAAATCTTTCGAACAGGACGAAGCCTAAAATCGACGGAAGAAACTGACGTTATCACAATGGGTACAGCCGAACGTCATATTTTAGAATTTTCCTATTCTCTACCAGGCCAATACATGTTTCACCCTCATCAAGATGGCATTGCCGATCTTGGTTGTATGGGGGTGTTTGACGTGCTTCCCACTTGAAAATAGTGTTTCCTTGAGGCGATGAAGCCTTGTCAATCATTGCCCTAAACATTAGATCTCCTACATGGATCATTGCGCGGCTCCGCGCACAACGATTCGTGCCCTCAAAAACTAATTTATGCAGAGAGCCTGCAAATCAACAACCTACAAATCAACAATCTACAACTCTTTTGGAAGGGTGACAGCGATGCTGTTACTCCTATAAAGAACTTTAGGTTACTAAACCAGGACTTACGCAAGCCCGCTACCTACAGTGCATTGTTGTTGTGGGTGGGGTGCTCCGCACCCCACCCACAACAACAATGCGTAAGTCCTGTAAACGTAAGGTTCTGAGAGCAATGTACTTTCAGGAGGCTGGCACCGGCAAAAATATCTTGCCGACTTTATTGACATTATTTCTCACTAATCTTAGTCTGAGGACTGTATAGTTGTTCAGCAAGGGATTCCATAACAGTGAAACGGTCGAAATCGGTTGAGCTTTTTCTAGCCTTGGGGCTGGCCGCAACAATGGGAGCCTGTGGCACCCCTTCGGCCAATACCAGTACCGACCAACATGAAAGTGGAGCTGCAGATACGGCTACCACAACTCATTCAGCAGCCGACCAAGGCGGCGAGGGTGGCGAAGGCGGAGAAGGTGGTGAAGGCGGTGAAGGCGGTGAAGGCGGTGCAGCAGCCACCGGTAATCCTGATGTTAACTACATGACAACTCTGGGGTTGATGAAAGGACACCTCATGGTGGCTCAGGAGTTGATGGAGCAGGGAAAATATGAAGAAGCCGAACCTCACATTGGGCACCCCGTTGAAGAATTGTACGGCGGCATCGAAGGAGATCTAACGGCCCGTAACGTACCGGAATTTAAGTCAACTCTGACTGAGCTCCACGATCTTGCACAATCCAGCCCTGATAGCCCAGAGACCAAAGCAGCTTTTGATGAATCCATGCAGGCTGTTGATGCGGCGATCGCAGCCCTCCCCGAAAGCCAGCGCCAATCTCCTGAGTTTGTCATGGACGTGATCAACCAGATGTTGAAGACCGCTGGAGAAGAATACGAAGCGGCGATCGCAGATGGCAAATTTGTCGAACTAGTCGAGTACCAGGATTCCCGAGGCTTCGTGCTGTATGCCGAGGAGCTGTACAAAGGAATTGAGGGCACAATGAGCCAGCAGAAAGCGGATCAACATAAGACGATTACTGATAGCTTTACCCAACTGAAAACCGCTTGGCCTGCGGTAAACCCACCTGCAACTCCGGTAAAAACTCCCTCCGAAGTGCTGGGGCTGATCTCCCAGGTTGAGCTCAATAGCTAAACCAAGAAACTCACATTTCTTGTATATGAGGGAGTGGAGGGCAGTTGCCTTCCACTCCCTCAACGGTTCCATGGTTCACCCCGTAAGACATGCCTAATGCTCTACGTTCTACTTAAGCAGAACGTAGAGCATTAGACATGTCTTCCATTCAGCAATTCTCATTTTGAAATCAGTCCCGAAAACCGCGCGCCTTTGGCGTGCGGTTTTCGGGCCTCAAAGCCAAGAGTTCACGCCCTACGGGCGTGAACTCTTGGCTTTGAGGCCCATACTGAGAATTGCTGTCTTCCATTAAATTGGTGTAAGACCTGGAGACGAGGTATGGGGTCCACCTCCATAGATTTGAAACATAATCCTACAGTTCTTGTCGGTTGGGGTTAGAAGAGGTTAGATTCTAAGTCCTGGTAGCCTTATCGGGCGATCGCTCTCCCCATTCAATGCAATGGAAAACTCTATCTATAGAAGCATTGCTTCATTGCGAGCAATTCAACAATCAGAATCTGAATTGCCATTGAGAAATGAAGCGTGTCGGTCTAAATTTTTTCTTCACTCGCGCATTACCAAAAAAGTTTTTCTTTTTTTTCATGGGTTTACAGCAGGCCCTTACCAATTTGAACCGTTAGGCAACGCGTTTCATAAAGCGGGTTACAACGTACTCGTGCCTCTGCAACCAGGGCATGGAATAGCTGGAGAGTGGAGTCGCCACAACACTCCACCATTACCGACGGATGTGAGAGTTTACCAACAATTTGTGCTGGAGTGGATTGGGCGAGCTCAAGAGCTGGGAGATGAGATCATCGTGGGAGGCCTGTCGAGCGGGGCCAACCTGGCGGCCTGGGCAGCACTGGAGCACCCAGAACAGGTGGGGCGATCGCTCCTCTTCGCCCCTTTTCTCAAAGGCCGCAACCCCTTATTCGATTGGTTAATCAACGTCTTACCCTTCTACTACGAGTGGTTCAACAAAGATGCTCCCGGCAACTTTGGCTACAAAGGGTTTCGTATTCCAGCTCTCCGTCTATTTTTAGAGCTAGGAAAAACAGTTCTAAACCAGGCACAAGTCCGCCGCTCGGCCCCCATGCTAGTGGTCAGCAGTGATGCGGATATGGCCACAGATCCAGGTACCCATCGGCAATTGTTTCAGGCAGTTCAGGTGCGGCAACCGCAATCCTGGTACTACTGCTTCGACAAATCCCTCGGCATCGGTCATCGCATGACGACTCGGATAGAAGACAACCCCTACGAAGACCAGTTGATTACGCTAACGCAATCCTACGTAGAAAGCAGTCTCACTTGGCCCCAGTTACAACTTCTCACCCGGCATATTCAGAAGGGAAAACCTGCCGATACAATCGCCTGTGCAGCCAACTTGTACACCTTGATCCCGTCCTATCTCAAGAATTTTTTGGAATGGGATCTGAGCGATCGCACCACCGGGTTCCTCAGCTCCCTCTAAGATCTGCTTTAAAGGTTATTTTTCGTGGGCGAAGCCCACAAAAAATAACCTTTAAAGCACGCCCTCATATCTTTTCAACATGAAGATAGTGAATGGGATGTGGTGAAAGGGGCACTTGGTGCTCCTTTCATCACATCCCATTCACACGTCTAAAACGCCCCAAGATAGCTATGAGGCTAACAGTGAGACATGGGCACTGACCACACGCCATCCTTCCGGGGTACGCATCCAGGTTTGGCTCTGGCGACCGCTTTTACCGGAGCGTACGAATTCAGTATTGGCTGTGGCAAAGTCGTGCCCGTAGGTTGTGATGACTGTGTTTTGGAGAGTACGAGTTAAATTGAGGGGCGATCGCCCCTGCCGAAAGTTGGCGATCGCCTCATAGCCATACAGGTTCTCCGTTGCCCCATAGCGAATGGTATGGGGACTATTCCAAAACAATTCATCCAATACGGCTACATCATTGCTCACCAGGGCTGCTTCATAACGCTCAAAAGCTGCTGTGACTTCAGCCAGCACCTCCGGTAAATTAATGTTCATACCTGCTGTCATCCGTTCCAATCACTTTTGTAAGAGTATTTCATTAACATTCTCACAAAAATTCTCGCCCGATGGACTAAACCTCCTACCCTCATGCAAGAGCGGACGTTGAATGCCATTCCTTTGAGGTCGCATGAGATAGCTGCATCAAAACAAAATAAGTCTTTTCAGCAGCAATTCTCAGTATGGGTTTCAAAGCTGAGAGTTCGTGCCCGAAGGGCACGAACTCTCAGCTTTGAAACCCGAAAATAGCCCGTCGAAGGCGGGCTATTTTCGGGTTGGATTTCAAAATGAGAATTACTGTCTTTTCAGAGACCTTTTAAGCGATGTTTCGGAGTATGTTATACGCATTGAAACTCTTCAGATTGCACCTACCGTATGAGCCCGGCAACTTATACCGATCCGGTCGCTAAACTCCTTTCCTTGGGCAACGAGTCTCCAAATTTGGAAGATGATTGGCTTGATTATCCATCCCAGTTTGGCTTTACCTCGGGCCACGCAGCGGAGTTAATTCGCTTAACAACCGATACTCAATTCGATGAACTACAAGCCGACAGAAGTGAACTCTGGGCCCCTATTCATGCCATTCGCGCCTTAGGCCAGCTTCAGATTGAGGAAGCGATCGCCCCTCTCATGGGGCTACTCATTCAAGACGATGATTACATTCAGATCAATGTCCCACGGGCTTTAGGGATGATTGGCGTCGGGGCGATCGCTCCCCTCACCGAATTTATCAACGATGACCAGCAAGAGGAGTCAGCACGGGGCTTTGCGATTGCTGCCTTAGGAGCCATTGGGCAGGAACAACCTGCGGCCCGGCCAGCAGCGATTGAGGCTCTCATGGCACTGCTGGCTGATCCAACCCGCTATCCTGGGCCGTTGTCAACTTATATAGCTGGAGAACTTATCGACCTTAAAGCTACCGAAGCTGCACCTCTAATTCAGCAGGCATTCGCCTCAGGTGCTATCGATGAGTGGATCATTGGTAACTGGCCTCAAGTACAAATTGATTTGGGGCTGAAGAAAGAATCTGACTTCACTCCACAAGAACTTCGTCTGGAGCCGCCCCCCTATCTCAAAGAAATTGGTTCTATGCTCAAGCTGCTAGAACGTCAGGAGTCACCTCCTCAAGGATTTGGAACTCCCAAAATTGGTGGCTCCAAGAAAAAGAAGAAAAAGAAAAAATAGTGCCCTGTTTCTATAGCCTTACGTAGGCTGCTTCTAAATGAAATGTGTCTGAAACGGAAGTTTCAGACACATTTCATAACCTGAGTTCGGGTTAAGGGTGTTTTCGAGTGCCGCGCGTTGCGCGGCACTCGAAAACACTCATTTTGGCGTGCGCAAAGCGCACGCCAAAATGAGCACTTCAGCTTATCCAGAACTGAGGTTTTCATACTTTTACTGATACTTATACCGTTTTAATATGAAGCTGCGCCAAATAGGGCTTCGAGAATGAAATCGTAGGACGTCAATGACGCAACCCTTTCAGGGGAAATCTTGTCGAGTTCCGAGGTCAGGAGTTT
>NZ_JAMPLB010000119.1:0-11124 GCF_039962325.1 Leptolyngbya sp. PL-A3 | reverse complement strand
AAACTCCTGACCTCGGAACTCGACAAGATTTCCCCTGAAAGGGTTGCGTCATTGACGTCCTACGATTTCATTCTCGAAGCCCTATTTGGCGCAGCTTCATATTAAAACGGTATCAGTTTACTAGGCGGCCTTTTTCACATCGAATAAACATACCTGGATCAGCAATGCCTAGTTTTTAAGAGTTTCTTCAACTTGTTGTTTGCAGAAATATTGAGATGGATCAGATTTTATGTATTTCGTTACCAAGCAATTAGAGAAGGTTTAAATATGCGATATATGCATAGATATTATGCGTTTTACGAATACCACTTCTTGAAACGTCTCAGAGGATACAATTTTTGCCATTTTGGCTGCTTACTATTCACTACAGTCGTAAAGGCGTAGCAAAAAGTAACGCTTAGTCGAGTTTGTTTACTACTTAAATAACGCAGCTAGCTAAGCTACTTTGACTGACTTCTGAGAGGGCCCTCTGTTGTAGTCAAGTGCTTTTTGCTGCTCCCATTTCTGGAGACTAAGCAATGATTGCTTTAGACAAAGCCGAGGCAAAACTCAATAAGATTGAGAGAGCTAAAGCTGAAAAAGATGGGCTTATTGTTAAGAACAAGCTCGACTATTTTGCCGAAGTTGGTTGGAAAAATGTTGACAAGACGGACTTAGAATTGCGCCTAAAATGGCTAGGTATTTTCCTTCGACCCATTACTTCTAGTCAATTCATGTTGCGTCTGCGTACTCCTAATGGTCAGCTCACCAGCCAGCAAATGCAGATTCTTGCTAACATTATTCACCGCTATGGCAATGCCGGCAGTGGCGACATTACCACCCATCAAAACATTCAACTGCGCGGAGTATGCCTGGAAGGTATACCGGGCATCTTTCGGTGCTTAAAAGCGGCGGGCATGACCACCATGCAATTAGGCTTTGATAATGTCCGGAACATTACCGGCTCGCCTGTAGCGGGCATTAATGCCGCTGAGGTCATTGATACTCGCCCTCTAGTGCAACAACTCCAGAACCTGATGACCAGCAATAGTGAGAGAAATCCAGAATTCTCCAATCTTCCCCGCAAACTCAATATTGCCGTAGAAGGCAGTCGCGACCCCTTTGGAGCCACTCCTAAGGATGCCAAAGTGCTCGCCAAGGCTTAGCCACACCTAAACATACCAAAGCTTCTCGAAACAGCGTTTCGACAGTTCAGCAATATACATTAATCAACATTCAATCAGGAAAAATAAAGATGGCGGACTATATCGCACCTGCTGACTTAATGACAGCTGCCGTTAAGGCGAGTGAGACTAAGGCTCGACTCAAGATCAAAGATTTACTCATTCGCGGCTTTTATTCTGGCCTGGCGTTAGGGGTTGCAACAACCTTGGCGGTCACTATTGCCGTTCAATCGGGCATTCCCTTCCTAGGTGCTGCTTTGTTCCCTTGGGGCTTTGTTTCCATCATCATTTTTGGCATGGAACTGGTAACAGGTAACTTTGCCTTATTCTCTGCCGGTCTCCTTGCCAATCGCGTGAACTGGAATCACACGATCAAGAATTGGATGTGGGTCTACATAGGCAACTTCCTCGGCTGTCTAATAGCAGCATTGCTCATGAGTTACTCCCTTACTAACGCCGGAACCATTGAACCTAACGCTGTAGGCGAAAAGCTCATGGAAATTGCTACGGCAAAGTCGGTAGCAGTTAAAGAGATGGGCTTGAACGGTTTCCTGCTATTCATCGTACGAGGTATTGTGTGCAACTTCCTGGTGTGCATGGCGGTGATGTTTGGCATGGTAAGCAAGTCGGTACCGGGTAAACTCCTCACTTGCTGGTGGCCCATTATGGCCTTCGTTGCCTTAGGGATGGAGCACATTGTAGTGAATATGTTCTTCCTGCTGGCCGGTAAGGCACTGGGAGCATCCATCTCTGGCATGGACATGGTGTTCTGGGATTTTCTGCCTGTTACGATCGGTAATATCATCGGCGGCGGAGTCTTCATCGGTAGCTTGTTCTACTTTACTTACGGCTCGCAGGCAAAAGCAAAATTGGCAGTAGAACCTGGGCTGGATCAAACCGAGCAGGCAGCGGCACCTATTCGCTAAGTAGCCTTAGCTCGAGATAAGCTGAAATACCCAAATTGGCGTGTGCAAAGTACACGCCAATTTGAGCGTTTTGGGATATTTGAAACATAGACACTGTTGGCAAAACATTTTGCAACAATTAATGGAGGTTAAACAGCAAATTACTCATATGGCTGTCAATGGCAGTGACATTTGAGATAGGGAAAGAGTGTTGGGCATCAGCCCAACCCCTGTGATTGAAGAATTAAAAAATTTCCTCCAATTGGTGCCCGTTAACGAAGCCGTACTGGAACGATCAGCTCAACCTCAAAACCTAGAAGTCTTTGTACAGCGAGCAGGAAAGGCCGAGATATACATCGTTTTGTTTTGTTCATGAGTCGAGACAGTGGCAAAGTCCGACTCGGTATGGGAGCCCCGACGCTACAATTCGGACGTTGCCGCAAAGGCAGCTACCTGTGAATTGGTTCATGATGCTCTACCCAGGGTGCGATGTGCGGAAACGATAGTACTACACTATTGAAAATTCCGCGTCTTCATTTTGATGGGTTGGCATATAGGGAGTGACGTTCACGCCTTACTATTCCCGGTAATACAACCTGTTGATATTCTTGCTTGCAGGGTAAAGGGTATCGCTCAACCAGTGTTTGTTCTGTTGAGGCGTTAATCGAGAGATTTGGCTCCCTCATGTTTCAAACTGCCCATGCATAGTCACCACATCCTGGATCTCCCCTTCGGGGCATTTACCCGCAGGGGAACTGCTTCGCACCGCTATTCTTGCCCAAAATAACGGAGTCATTTACGGTTGCATCTGGCAAGGCAACAAAGGTATCGCACCTGAGAAGTTTGCTTTACTGGGATGCCACTATTTTATGGGGCGTCCAGAATCGGGAATACCAAGAGGGGATTGATGGCTGCGATCGCAGCCATCATCCGCTGCTCATGAGAACCTTTCACTGTGATGTATGGTTTTCCTTTCTGCTTGAGCACCTCAATAAACCACTGGTGCATCTCCAGTCGAATATGCTCACCTTCTCGGGTGCCATCCTGCACAAAGGTAAAATCAGGAGCGGTCAGAATATACAGGTCGTAGTGACGGGAGTCAGCAATTTGTTTCACTACTTTAGAATAAGTTCCGGTGTATCGTCTGTGCCAGACATGAGTTGCGAGTGGATCGGTATCACAAATGAGCAACCGGTTCGCCCGCATCGCCAGGTCATCTTCCCAGTTCGCCTGCCCTTTTGCAATCTGAACAAACTCGTAGGTATCCCATTGCTCCGCTCCAAGAGTGTAACGTCTACCTTCCCAATACCATCGCCCATATTCGGGCACCCATACTGTTTCGTAATGCTGTGCCAGGGATTGAGCTAAGGTTGTTGTGCCGCTGGACTCCACGCCGGTAAGGCAAATTCGTTTCGTGAAATACGCTTTGGCAGGGGGAGTTAACATATGCCAGTGAGCCGAGAGATGCTGCCGTAGTTGGGTTCCTGAAATCGGAAAGTGGGTACGTTGGGGGTCGATCGCGCGATGTTCTGCATTCATCAACGCTGCCCAGGATTCGCCATACGCTTCAGAGGTAAAGACGAAATCCGGTTGCCGTCCTTGTAGAATGCTTAACGCTCGTTTTGCCCAGGGTTCTGGTGTATCTGGAATATCTTCCAGCACTTCGATCACTTCGACATCGGGATGCAGAAAACGAATCCAGTTGGCGCGAACAGTACCAGGGATTGTTTGAGTCAGTTTGTACCCAACCAGCACCACAAGGTGATCGACTTGTGCTTTTGCCTGTTGAATTAGGTGGTGATGCCCCAGGTGAAACGGGTAAAACTTCCCAATCGTAATGCCAAGCATCATCCTACTGCTCAAGTGCCTTTAACTGTTGTTCGCGATCAATGTGTTGGAAATTCCTTAACCCACTCCATGCCATCAATCCGAAAACGGCATAAAGAACACTGGTTAAATACAGGTGTCGGGAGGCGTAGAGCGGAACATAAATCACGTCCACCGTAATCCACAAATACCAGCTTTCTACCAGACGACCCATGAGATAGAGATGAGCAACCAAACTCATGACCGTTGTGAGGGCATCCCAAAAGGGAGCGGCTCCTCGGATGGCAATCAGGAACGATCGCAAGGCGAATATGCTGGCGATCGCCAAAATAGCTGTCAGGATCAACCATTTCCTGGAAACATGACCCACGGGTTTCTCAGCATGGTTCCGCCCGCCTCGTAACCAGATGTAGATAGCTTGCAAACTGGTGATGAAGTAAAACACTTGCAACCCAACCTCTGCGTACAGTTTTGCCTGGTAGAAAACAATCCCGTACAGAGCTGTCCCGATCAACCCAATCCACCATCCGAGGGAGTTATTCTTCGCCAGTAACCAGACACTCCAAGCGTAGGTTATGACAGCCACCGTCTCCAGCACATTCAGTTCGATCGGAATTACCTCTTGAAAGGGTATGAGCAGGAGCAGGATGCTGGCAACGATACCGACAATAGATTGAAACTGGGCGGAGTGAAACATGAGGGAGACACAGGAAGCATCAGAACTTTTACCAATGGACAGTAGCCTACCTCAATTTCAATCAATCCAATAGAAATAGTTCTCATTCTGTTGTGCTTGTGGAAACTTTGATTCAGATTGCTCCCAGCATAGCAGCAGTACTTTTGATGTTGCTGGGCGGAGCCACATTGCTTTTTACAAAAACCATGGCTGCCTTTGTTGGTCTTGGTCCCATCACCCCGGTCAGTATTTCTGAGATTCGCTCAACACTCGGTAGTTCTTTCTGGGACTGGAAGCCATCTGCCTTTGGTTGCAGTCTGCCGATGCTTTACAGCCTTGAGTGTGGCTTCTTTTGGAGCGGCGATCGTGCGGCTGTTAGGAGCATCTTTGACCACAGCATCACGGTCAAAAATATCGACGGGGTGGTGGCAGAGAGCAGGTGATTACCAAACTTGTGTTAGGTACGCTAATCGCAGCAGCATCGATGGGTGGGAGGCGAGCCAACAGGCATGGAAGGCCCTGTTCTCAAGGCAAAATGCCCGGAACACGACTTACCCGATAAAGACAGACAGAAGCTGACGAACTTGCCCAACAAAGCTCCTCAACTGAAGATCACCTTTGCGTTACCAGATGCCTATCTCACCAGCAATCAAGTAGACCGATTGATGAATTATCAAGACCGTATCTTGTATGCCATGCAATACTTTCATGGCACGCTAGAAGCGGCAAGGCAAGGGTTACGAGCGATGGCGTTGCTGTGGAATTTCCATCCCTACAGTTGCAAAGTTCAGGCGCTGGAGCCACATTCGATGTCTCCCTTTGAAGACCTCAATGGCTTCCGTTATCACGATAACTGGTTACGCAACTTCCTGATTGCTTCTTCCTGCAATGGCCGTGGAACGGCGAAACCTTATAAACACAAACTTGATTAGAACTAGAGTATTTCCAAGTCGTGGGAGAAGAATTGGAGCCAGGTGTACATCAGGTTGCAGTCACTTTAATAACATGAGTAAGCTGGAGGGGTTACGGGCAGAATACATCTCATTGCAACCAGGCAAGGATACTCATTTCTTTGCAAGCTAATTATGCAACGCTATCCTCTCGTTCACAAGCCGAAACAACCTGTGAGCCAGCCTCAAATTACAGTCCCTGTAATTGGCGAGGGACGTTTTGCGCGAATGGCAGAAGGAGGGTACGGGCACGTTATTCTGCAGTTAGAGCCGAACCCAGAAAATGATGGCTGCTATATGGTGTGGTCGGTTACGGTGGAGTTTACGCCACACATTAATCCAGATTACTTGTTAACTACAGATTATCTGAGCGATGTCTATCAGGGCTTGTGTGAGGCGATGACAGACGATGAAAAAAGTTCGTCCTGGATCTCCTATATACCTTTTCCCTATGAGAATACGAATATCCGAATCATCGGCGGGTCTGAGCATCCGATCGATTCCAGATCCCACTACTACCGGAGGGCAGCGTACCTGGCGTTAGAAGATGCCATATCTAAACTGGGCAGCGATCGCCCAGAAGATATGTCCCTGCCCGGCAATCCTTCACCTGTGTCCAATGAAGCGATCGCCGAAAAATCTCCTGAGCCACCAACTGAAGTAATCCCGGTATTGCATGAAATGACTGTTGAACACGACCCCAAACAGTACCCGCTGATTCACAAACCGAAAAAGCCAACCGTCAGCCAGCCCCAAATTACAATCCCTGTTCGTGGTGAAGGACGGCATTTGAACCGGGGGTATGGGCATGTGATCTTGCAACTGGAACCAAATCCAGACAACGATGGCTGTTTTATGCTGTGGTCCGCCAATTCAGAGAGCACCGATCGCCTGCCGCTAACGACTACGTTTCTAGACGATGTTTATTGGGGTTTACAGACTGCCATTACAGAAGGTGTAGATCGCCAGGATTGGATTTGCTACGTCCCTTTTCCCTACGAAAATACCAACATCCGCATCATCGATGGTTCTGAACGACCAATAGACTCGCGATCGGTCTATTACCAGATGGCTGCCTATTTCGCATTAGAAGATGCGGTGTCCAAGGTGTTAGCGGTCACATTACCCGAACAGCCTGCTATACCAGCTAATGAGTTACCGTTATTGGTTGAACCTGTAATTGAAAATCCCCGTTATTACCCACTACAGAACGCTCTGCGGCAGCAAAAATGGCGAGATGCCGATGAACTAACAAAAGATTTGATCTTTCGATTAGGCGGTGGAGAATATAGCGATCGCGACGAAGCCTACTGGCTGGGGAATAAGTGGACGCAACAGATTCCTACTGCCGATTTGCAATTAATCGATCGCCTCTGGAGGGCTCATGGCGAAGGGCGATTTGGCTTTAGTGTGCAGAAACACATCTTTTTAGAGTGTGGTGGTCAAACGGGCGATCGCACTGAACAGGAAGCCTGGAAGCGATTTGATGCTCAGGTTGGTTGGACATTAGAGGATGATGACCCGCGTAAAGAAATCATCCGGTTACTGCGCTTCAACGTGCCTCAAAATCAAGTTTTTCATCGCCAGGCTCCAGTGGGATACTTCCCTTGCTTACAGGAATGGGGTTACGAATCCGTGAAGCAAGAACTGATCCAACTGTTCCTGATACGGGAGTTACCTTGAGGAATAATCTGGCTCGATTAGGCCTATGAATTACATTGAATGCCCTCATACCGCTGAAACTTCCCCTAGCCTTTTTCTAGCAGGGGGAATTACAGGCTGTCCCAATTGGCAGGCGATCGTGGTTGAGAAACTGAAAGAGACATCCCTGACCCTGTTTAACCCTCGGCGTGAGCAGTTTCCGATGGATGATCCAACCGCCTCAGCCTTCCAGATCCGATGGGAATATGACCACTTGCGAAAGGCAGATGCAATTCTGTTCTGGTTTCCGTGTGAAACACTTTGCCCTATTGTGCTTTATGAATTAGGAGCCTGGTCAATGACGGCTAAACCCCTATTTGTAGGGGTTCATCCTCAGTATCAACGCTGCCAGGACGTTCACATTCAAACGGCACTCGTGCGTCCGGATGTGGCGATTGTTCATTCCCTAGAGGAGCTTGTGAGCCAAGTCTCACACTGGTTGTACTTTGCACCCGATGATAGAAGCCATGATCAAGTTAAACCAGGAGAAATTATGACTTGAATAAACCGGATAAACACAGGCAAAGAGCATCACAACAGTGATTGAACAACTATAGTCTCATAGTCAGGTGAATAGATGTAATTTATAGCCAGAATAAGAAATACCTCATTTCTTCTAATGCTAGTGAGCTTTTTAGTATTCATTCTCACATCCGTTAGTAACCCATTTTCACTCCCATTTCAAGACTTTTATCAGATACCTGAGGCTCAGCAGGAGAAACATGTTCGTGATGCTCAATTTTCAGGCAAAATTATCATATTCAGTCTTCTATCGGTAAAGGTATGACAAGCGTCTTTGCATTTACTTTCTATTTAATTTATAAGGCTAAAAATGAATCTGAACCGGACTAATCTGAAATCCACTTAAAAAATCTTGAGGAATTATCCTTCAAAGTCAGATTAATTCGAGATGTACTAAAGAGACGGCTATGACTGCTCAAGTCGATGAGATCCTTATTTTTAATGGCAACAAAACATTGATCGCATTTCATCCACCTTTGCCAAGTTCACATCCAGGCATCATGAAAGTAGAAGATAGCAAAATTGCTGACTCTGTCATTGGCTCTACTGCTTGTTGGCGAGGCTATATCGGCACATGGGAAATTCAAAATGATCGACTCTACCTGGTTAGCATTGTGGGCTGCTACCAAATGGTCAATGACGCCCCAATTTTCGCCCATTGGGTGAGCGGCTTGATTTGTGTGCCGCAAGGGAAACTGGTGTATTGCGATCGCTCAGGTGCTAAGGTCTACGAGCAAGAAATCCATTTGAGGATTGAGCAGGGAAAAGTAATGAAATCAACTATTATTGATTCGAACTGTAGTCAATCGTAACTTGTGCTCCAGCAGCTTCCAGCGTTGTCTTGAGGCTTTCCAATTTCTTCTGATCTCTGTCCTCGATAAGGATTTGAGGCAGATGCTCGAGCAACTCCTTGACGTCACTTAAGCCTAAGTTGGTAATCGAACGAATCACTTCCATAATGCTCAAGCGGCAGGTTGGATCAATGTGATCAAGAGTGAGTGCGTACAGGGGGCGATCGCTTTTACGCCTAAATCGTGCTTGTGGAACTCTAATCGTGATCTGTTCTACGCTATTGGTGAGCCAAATTCCAAGGGCTGCCTTGCAATTGCAGTACGGACAGATCGCCGTTGACGCTTTCTCGATGAACTCATCGCTAAAGTTATCAATCAAGCGGTTAATCGAAGGCCGGTGCCAAGCCTCATACCAGCGTTTGCAATTGGGACATTCAACAATAATTTCTTCAGGGGGTGACGTCATAGCAAGATTAGTGGACAACTCCTAAATGCTTTTCAGCACAACTATCACAGACATCCGATTGATACATCCAACCAGGTGGATTCAGCTGATTGCAGTATTTGCATTGTTGAAATGTTTTTCGCCTTTCTGCCTGTGCCTCATGAATAAAGTTCAGCAAATGAATGGTTTGAACTTGTTCTCCCTCCAGTCTTCGCCAGGTTTTAGAAATGGATAATGGAGAGTGAGATCCTATCCATTCAATGTCTGGAAACCTGACTTCCAGAAGATCGTGAGCCAAAACGATGATCACTCCTGTTTCATTCCCGTACTCTCCAAGCTCAATTTGAATGATGTCCTGTGTTCTTTCCGCCTTTGCGCCTGGAAAAGCTCCCAGAATTTCAAAAGCTTGCCGTTCAAAGGGCTGAACTTCTCCTAAATAATTCTCCTGACCTTGATAGAGATAGAGTTCGAAAACCCGTTCTTGCTCTGATCGCGGTGGAACATCGGCTAACTTCCCATTGATTTCAAATTCACCCTGGCGGATACGGCGATCGCGATAAAAGCTTTGGACTGCTTCTTCTACTGTTTTCCCAGAACCCCACCCGATGAAAGGAGTTGTCGCAAGAACGGTTAGATAAAAGTTACCATCTGTCTCTGTGATCGCCGCTTTAACTTTCATGGGAATCCCTCCTCGCGTTTGAAATGGTCCGGTTCGTTGTTCATACTTCTGCCCTAATTGGACACAGGTAAAGATGGATCTGGCATCAAGGGGCCGATTACTTTGTAGGTCGGTATGAACACCAGATAGGCATTCCAATTGGAACCATTGGTGGAGCAATGTACGAAAACTTCACCGGTTTGTTCAAAATTTATGTGTCTACGCCATCGGTACTGGGGGCAGGGAACATTATGAGCCGTCAGGGCATTGCTGATGTCGCCGTTTGATTTTTCCTTCCAAGGAGGAGGATAGATTTCATCAAACGTCATCGCCCGATTCAACCTACAGGTCGTTAGGAGCGGGACGATCGCCAGCAAAAAGCAGACTGAGCTTCGCCATGGAAAATTGGTGGCCTTTTGCATCGTGCTACAACCATGTGTCGCGATCGCTCTCTTCAGCCGTTTTGAGTACTGGGTGAGCGTCTTTTCAAATTCTACGGCAAGGTGGAGTTGGAGGTTCGCTTCCACCGGTGGACTACTGCACCTACCAGTTCTGGGAAGGTTTTCGATTCAATCTGTAATTTTTTCCCAGAACTTAGATGTTTGGGTTGGTTGTGGGAAAACAATAGGGCATTGATTGTGTGGACTATTGGATGCACTGCCTGCTCCAACTCATAGGATTAAACAGCGTTTTTCTATTTGTTCGCCCATGAATCTGCTACTTTTACATCTGCAATGATGGGAACCTGGTGGACAAAAACTCCTCCAGCAGATGCCATCGTATCTGCCAGGAGAGTGGCGACTGTATCGGCTATGCTAGCTGAGCATTCCAACAAAATCTCATCGTGAACCGTGCCAATGATTTTTGTATTGGTTCCCTGTAATGCTGCTCGAAGCATTGCCAGTGCTTGCTTTGTGATATCTGCGGATGTTCCCTGAACTGGCGTATTGAGTACTTCTGGTAGGGTTGGTTTGTCTTTCCAAAACCGCAACCGACCGCTAAGAGTACGAGTTGTGCAGGCATTTTGTGTGTAAAGCTCTTTCCTAACCCGCTCATGCCAGTTCGCTATGCCCTGGTATGCCTCAAAGAAGCGACGGCAGAAGGTTTGGGCTTCCTGTGCGCTCATCTCAACGCCATAGGTGTTCTTAGCGTAACTCTTCAATCCTGCTGCACTCATGGCATAAATCAAGCCGAAGTTAATGGCTTTTGCCGCTTGTCGCTCTGATTTCGTAACCATGTGCATCGCTTTATGGGCAACCAGACTGGCCGTTAGTTGGTGCAAATCATCACCCTGCTGGTAAGCCGTAATCATCCGCTCATCACCGCTGATCTCGGCGACAATTCGAAGCTCGATCTGGGAGTAATCAGCAATAACTAGTACTCGGCGGCATAAATAAGCCTATGGTTTAGAACGCCAGTAACTTACCCTTGAATGTCCATTGAAAGGGCTTTGCCATCGTTTGGTTGAAGTAGTCAATAAAGGAAA
>NZ_JAMPLB010000118.1:0-11134 GCF_039962325.1 Leptolyngbya sp. PL-A3 | reverse complement strand
AAACTCCTGACCTCGGAACTCGACAAGATTTCCCCTGAAAGGGTTGCGTCATTGACGTCCTACGATTTCATTCTCGAAGCCCTATTTGGCGCAGCTTCATATTAAAACGGTATGAGTTCGGCTTAGGAGCTTTTCCGATCAACCTGAGGTTGAATGAATTCAAGCCAAACAAAAAGAGAGGGGGTATCCCTCTCTCTTTTTGTTTGGCTATTGTCTACTAGATGACCCAGACTTCACGACCACTAATGCCGTTATCGGCAGTAAAGTAGATGCGGCCTTGAGAGCCATCGCCGGCTGTGTCTCCAACAACAACCAGGTTCAGAGGATTTGAACTGTTTGCGTCTGGAGCAATATCAACGACTAGGGAGTAACTACCAACAGTCGTAGAAGAGTTGGCCTTATCGTAGCTATAGACTTCCGTACCACTCGTCCCTGTTGCTACGAAGTAAAGCTTACCACCAGCCACTCTGAAATCCCGTGGACTGGAGGAGTTGTCGGTTCCTCCAAAAAGATTCACTTTCGTGATAGTGGGCGAAGCTATAGTTGGTTCAGTAATCACATAAAGCTCAGTATCACCTTCCGTATCTAATGCACTAAAGAACAATTGATCGTTGTAGACAGTTAAGCTGCTCGGATTACCACCTTGATTAGGCAAATTGTTGATTTGAGGTAATGGTTCCGTGCTTCCGGATGTTAAATCTGTGCGGAACAACTCAATACCTTCGCCTGCAGACGCTGTAAAGTAGGCGTAGTTGCCGACAACAGCAAGTGTTTGGTTAATCGCTGCAACCCCTGTCAAGGAGCTATTGAAGTCACCACTGGCATCAAGGGTCTGAAGAGTCCCTGCTCCCGTTAATCTCCGCCATTCTCGGTTCGTTTGGTTTGCTTGGTTTGCCGGTTCTGAAGCAATAAAGTAGAGATCATTACCGATCGCCCTCAAACCACTGACACTTCGGAGATTAACAGTTGTAGTTCCTTGGGGTAGCGAGGGTAATGCTGTCGCAGTAGGTGTTGTTGTGCTTGTTGCGTTAGCTATGCGCCATAGCACCGAATTAGTGCTAGGGGATCCATTAATAACAGCGCCGGCTGCCTGGTAATAGAGGGTAGTGCCAACAGCCGTCAGTTCACCAAATGAATTTCCAGCATTGGCGATTTGTACGGTTCCAGCCCCCGTTCCATCGGTCCGATACAGTACTTGATCAACAGATGCCCCTGTCGGGCTGGCCAAGAAGTAGAGGTAATTCCCGATAGCCGTCATTCCAGTAACTCCAGAACCCAGGGGTAAGTTTTCGTTACCTGGATCCGTACCTGGAGCTATATCTTTAACCAGGGAGATTTGTCCAGCCAAGGCTACGTTGGGGTCAGAAGAAGCAACAGTTGTCCACTTATACAATTCCGAGCCAAAGGCATCCTGTGCTAAATCGCCAGCAATATAGAGGGTGCCACCTACGGCTTGCAAACGATCAATGGAGTCAAAGACTCCCACTCGAATCGTAGTATCCAAAGTACCACCCGTTCTCCACAGACCAAGCTGCTGCCCATCCGTTGCGACAAAGAATAAGGTGCTAAGCGTTCGGACTTCTTGTAGCAGACGGGCTCCAGAATCACCATCAGGATAAATATCTCGAGTAATGCTGGGGCGATTATTGCCAGAGTTGACTGACATTTGCAGATTATAGGTCGAGCCTGTGTTGACGCCCGGAGCGTAAACCCGCAGGTAGTAAATACCCTCCCCTACGGTGCCTTCAAAAGCGCCTTGCCCTGCATTACCACTGCTGGTGAAAATCCGATTACTGCTACCAGCCTTGAAAAATTCCATATTCACGGTGGATGCTAACTCGTTCAAGCGGATGCTTAAGAAGTTGCTAGCCTGACCCGTAAAGTCAAATTTGTACCAATCCTCGTCACCACCACCAACAAAATCTCTATAATCCTGAGCCTGAGCACCCAGTGCCGGGAAAAGGGGACTGTTGTTAGGGGCTGTAATTTGAGTGGCTAGCTCTTGTGTATCCTCCACATTATCGGGGGGAAGCAACTGGTAGTTCAACGTATAGACTGAACTCGCTGTCGAGGGATTCGGTTTGACCTGGATGTAGTAGGTGCCTGGGTTTAAGTCTTCAGCAGTAAGCGTTTCAACCCCATTGACGAGATCGCTACTAATGCCAGCATAGATACCGCTACTGTTGAGCAGGTCAATTTTTAGATTGGTACCGCTCTCTAATCCAGTCAGGCTGAGTACCAGATTGCCACCCATTGTCTCAAACTTGTAAAGGTCTAGCGGATCTCCGGTTCCCACAAATTCTGCATAGCTAGATGGCGCAAAGCTGACCGGTAGTACCTTGGCATTTTCAATAGTGTTACCTGCAGTATCGACAATTGGACTACCTAACAAGCGAAGGGAATAACGAACCGCTGCCCCCCCTGCACGAACTCCCACATAATAAGTTCCTGGAGCCAGAGTACGTATAAGGTTTTTGGCTGCTGTACCTGCCCCACTTCTACTACCCAAAACCGTGCCAGCAGAATTGTATAGGCTGAAGTTCGTTGTGGAAGCGAATGGTGTGAGAGTAGTTCTTAAACTCGTGCGGTTAGTGACATTGAATTTATAAAAATCTAATCGGTCAGAAGTCCCAACATAGTCGTTGTAGGAGACTGCCGTCGCAGGCAGGGTGCCCAAGTTACGGGCTGCGCCGAGGGTGGAACCTGCGCGATCTGGATTGGCAGAGAATCGTAGGTTATAAGCGCTGTTGCCAGCTTTCCATTGAACCCGCAGATACCAGGTGCCCCGTGCAAGTCTCAGGTTGAGTGCTTCGTTAGCATTGCCGGCTTTAGCAGAGCGGCGAATAAGACGCTGGCTCCCATTGAAGAGGAGTAGGTCGAAATTACTCCCCCGTTGAATGCCAGATACAAATGCATCGAAGCTACTGGCGCTTCGAAGGTTGAAGCGGTAGTAGTCATTCCTATCCCCAGAGCTTAGCCTTTCACGAAGTGTGGTAAGCCCTGGTTTCGGTGAAATACTTCTCGCTTGCCGAAAGCTATTTCCTGCATCTGCCATGACGACGATCTCCACTGCCATTGTGTAGGTTTAAAGTGCCCAATTTTTTAAGAGAATAATCAGGCCTATTTAGAAATGAGGCATATTTGCCCAGAAAGATTCCTAATTTTGATCCAGGCCTACTTTCAGAGTATTCAGGTAATACACAGAGGTTGCTGAAAACACCAAGGAGCCATTATAGGATCTGACTCAGTTATTGTTTCTGGAATTGTGTTGCAAAATATGTCAAGCCTTCACAGAAAGGTTTTTGTCCTTTAAATGCGGATACTGAAATTTCCTCTAAGGTGAATATTCAAGTAGATCTTTGTGTATTGTTTTTGCTTTTCTGTATAGATACGGAGTCATCAACAATACACACACTTAATTTGTTTTTTCTTTGAGATTTTCATGCCAAATTCAATTTAATAATGGCTTAATTCTTGAATGACAAGAAGCATGAAAACTATTTTTCTTGAACCTCGGTTTTCATTAGCCAACAACTTGCCCCTAAACTCCTAGTAGGCTGCGGCCTAAGTTTACATACTATGTTTTTGTGTGGGGTGCTTCGCACCCCACACAAAAACATAGGTGGTGGATTTCCGCCTCAGCATACTAGCCATTTTCGTCAGGATGCACTCTAAGGTAATCATCTTTATGGCATTGATGGTGGCCCATGCGTTGGCGTAGAACTTGAACCAGCTTTGTCAAGTAGTCAGGGAGCGGTGCGATCGCCTCAATCCACTCCTCCGTTAGAGGATGTTGCAACCGTAGCCGCCAAGCATGCAGAGCCTGACCCGGTAGATTAATGCCAATGGGGCGACCCGAGCTATACACTGGGTCGCCCACGACGGGATGGCCGATATGGGCACTGTGAACCCGAATTTGGTGTGTTCGTCCCGTTTCCAGGTCGTATTGCATCAGGCTATAGTTCCCAAGCCGTTCTTGCACCTGCCAATGGGTAATGGCGGGACGCCCCCCTTTCTCGAGGGGTACAACGGCCATCTTTTTGCGATCGCCCAAATGCCGACCAATGGGCGCATCAACGGTACCGCTCGATTCTTTAGGAGCACCGTAAACCACAGCCAAATAAGTACGACGAGCTGTTTTGGCTTTGAATTGTGCTTGCAGATGTTGGTGGGCCTGGTCTGTCTTCGCGATGGCAATCGCCCCACTCGTATCTTTATCCAACCGATGCACAATACCTGGGCGCTGTACCCCTCCAATCCCCGTTAAGTTAGGGCAATGGGCCAAGAGAGCATTAACCAGAGTGCCGTCCTCATGGCCTGGAGCCGGGTGAACGACCAAACCAGTAGGTTTATTGAGAATCAGGAGAGAGTCATCCTCGTAGAGAATGTCGAGGGGAATGGATTGTGCTTCTAGTTCCAGGGGAGTTGCATCGGGAATCGTGATGTCGATGCGATCGCCAGCCTGAATAGCCATCTTCTTGGATGTACAGATTTGGCCGTTGACCTGGACCTGCCCCTGATCAATCAATTTTTGAATGCGAGCCCGAGAGAGATCTGGCAGGTGCTCAGAAAGCCAGCGGTCAAGGCGATCGCCAGCAAACGCGGCTTGTAAGGTGACATCAACGGCCATAGGAAAAACAGAAAAATGCCACAGGTAGAAAGAACAAGATACCCAGGCTCTGCCTGGGTATCGAAAAGCGCTGAACTCTAGGCAGCCATACCTATTCTGCCGAAAACAAGTTTAAGGGCAAATGTCCATACATCTGATTGATGCCATCTGCATCTGCAGATTGACAGGACACCAGAACGCCTCGATGCTGGCCAGGATAGCCATCGGCGTAGCACCGATTGGAGCGGGAGTTGAACTTGAGATAAACAGGCCCTGCGGGAGCTTCAACGGCAAGATCGGGGGCATAACCCAATGCCGTCGCATACGCCCGAAGAGCTGACTGAGCCTGGGTCAGAGAATCGGCACAGACGCCCAACATTTGGTAATCCGAGTGCTGAGCCACCAGCTGTAGGGCAGCCTGTACCTGCGTATGATCGAGGCTCTGCGATCGCTCAGGGGTTAAACAATCAAATTGCTTGAGGAGGCGATCGGCTTCCTCAAGCGAGGTTAGGGGAGTCGAAGACAGTTCCATAACCAAAAGGGTGGCTCAGCCTAGGCTGACTCCTCAGCGACAGACGTTGCCGACTCATCGGCTTCAGATGCTGCCACTTCTGCGACATCAGCCACTTCTTCAGTAGGGGCTTCCGCTACGGGTTCTTCAACGGCCAATTCTACCTTGGGCGAGGGCTTGGGGCCACGGGCTAGAGCTGGGTTTGCTGGAGGCTTTGGTGCTGCATCCCGATCGCGATCTTTGCCACCTTTGCGATCGCGACGACGACCACCGGGGCGATCGCCACCTCGCTCGAACCCACCGGATGCAGGTTTGGCTGCGGTCTGCTCAGACTCACCTTTGGCCTGTCGCTCAGACCGTTTAATAGGACGTTCCACCATAGGTCCACACCGTTACGTTGCTTAATAAGCATACGCCGAAACGGTGTCTTCTGACAGGATTCGGCCTACTTTCTCAGTGTACATCGCTAGAGAACAGGGGAGTTCTGTCTGCAGAAGCACACAACAATTTGTGGTAAGCACAGAATCCCTTCCTTGCCATCGTTATACGACAGCAAGGAAGGGATTCTGATGAGGATAGACGTTTACCAGTTTTCCAGTGGGACGGCTTCAGTAGCTTCTGCCGGGCTGAGATGGTGTGTCGCTTCCAAACCGCTGGTTACGGTATCTGGAATGGAACCCGCAGAGCTTCCCTCCGGACGGCCCTTATGCAGGCTAAATTGGGGCAGAATTTCATCCATAAACGCCTGAGCAGCCTTGGAACGGTAGCGGTTCGGATTCACGATGACGGATAACATACGGTTCACCACCACATCCTGAATACGCACCCGTCGCAACATCCCCATTTGCAGTTCCTTCTCAATGGCAGAGATGGATACGAAGGCGGCTCCTAATCCGGCCTGTACAGCATTCTTAATGGCCTCGATAGAGTTCAGTTCCATCTCTACCTTCAGCCGACGGGTTTCGATGCCGCAGCGGGTCAACACCTGATCGATCACCTTACGAATGGTGGATTGCGAATCCAGGGTGATGAACTGCAACTTGTAGAGGTCGTCTTTCTGGATGATGCCCTGACGAGCGAACACATGGTTAGAGGGCAAAATCAGCGCCAACTCGTCTTCAGCGTAGGGGGAAATGTCCAGAGATTCTTGCAGTTCGGGAGGGACTTCCCCACCAATAACGGCCAAATCCACTTGGCCATTAGCTACACTCCAGGCTGTGCGTCGAGTGGAGTGGACATGTAACTGCACCGCCACCTCCGCATAGCGCTGGCGAAACTGGCCAATCATGCGGGGCAACAGGTAAGTACCTGTAGTCTGGCTGGCCCCAACAATGAGGGTGCCGCCTTGGAGATTCTGGAGATCTTCGATGGCACGGCACGTTTCTTCGCATAGGGAAAGAATGCGATCGCCATAGCTCAGCAATAAATGGCCAGCCTCTGTCAGTTGAGCCCGACGCCCCCCTCGGTCAAATAAGGGAACATCGAGCTGGCGCTCCAGATTCTGTACTTGTAAGCTGACAGCGGGTTGTGAAACATACAGACTGTCGGCAGCTCGCTTAAAGCTTCCCTCGGCAGCGATCGCCTTGAGAATACGGAGCTGGTCTAAAGTAAAAGGGAGGTCAGACATGAGTGGTAAGCCCAACAAGAATTAGAGCCGAGAATTGAGGCACACCCTTAAAACCATCCGGGTTGTATTGATATTTTCAGTAGAACCGAGATAGGCCTTTACGCACCAGTGAGCCAGAATTATAGGGGAAGGACTACATTCCAGCGATCCTAGTCTGCAATAGGCCCACCTGTTCCCAAAGTTTTGTCAACCTTGCTTGCCCGAAACGTGCCCTAACCGGGGATAAATGGGTAAGTTTAACGGAAAGGCGATTCATTTAGGCATCTATCCTTAATATTCAAGATTGAAAGGGAATAATGAAGACAGGAAACTTGCGTCGGGCGTAGAACGGTCGTTTAGTCTTCCTTTCACGGGCACTAATTATGTATTAGAGCATCTTATGAAGCGGGAGGTTATCCAGGATTTTTTGAATTTACCAGGAATTGCGGGTGTTGCCCTCATGGATGGGCGATCGCGCCCCTATTTCTTTGGGGTCGATCAAGCACTCAACTTCCAGCAGAAAGAGGCTCTAGCACAGGGCATCCAGCAGGTCGTTGATACAACCCCGGAAGGATTTGGTTCATTCGAATTTCAGTTTACGGGCCATCAGGTCTACATTTACAAACTGCAACATGGCATCATCCTGCTTGTTCTCACAGGTGACAAGCTTGTGCAGACGGACTATCACCAGGCTATTAGCCAATTACAGGGGGAGTTGCAAAAGGATGCAGCCAATGCGATCGCCACTTTTCGGTTGATGGCGGGAAACATTACCCTCACCAGCCAGAATCAGTGGGCAGCAAAATTGGGTATTCCTGACTCAGTGTCTACATCCCCTGCTGCCGTTGCCCCAACTGCTGCCCCCTCAACCACTACCCGTAATGGCACAGGTAGGCCAGTTCAGCCTCCTGTCAGCCCTCTCCCGTCGCCCCCTGTGACTCCCGCTCCTCCTGTGGCGGCACCTCCTCCTGCCCTGAGTGCGAAAGAGGTGGTGCTTGCTTTGAATCAGATGAGTCAGGTTGCTACGCACTACCTGGGCAATATTGTGGTGGCTAATTACTGGAAGTCTAGCCGCCCCAGTGTGGAATGGCTTCTACAATTCCAGGCCGATCGCTCGGCCCAATTTACATTTAAACCTGCAACTACCACAGATCTTTCCCACCTTCTTAGTTCTGAAGAAGAGCAGTGGATTCGTGATTGGATAGCAGCGTTTGTGAGCCGTTGCTCAAAAGTAATTCGAGATTTTCAGGACATTTTACAGCAGAGTGATTTGGACACTCGCCAAAAAGCTCTACTGCCACCTCCCTAACACTTATTTCGGAGAATTGTAATGGTCAAAATGGTCAAGCTTGAGCCGATTAACCAGGAGACGGCGATTGAAACCAATGGCAACTTGTTGTCAGTTCTGCTTAACAAGGACCTTGATGTATTACGTGAATGTGGTGGACGAGGAATGTGTGCCACCTGCCATGTGTATGTCCGTGACGGCATGGAGGCCCTAACCCCAATTAACCGTCGAGAGCAGCGGACTCTAGAGGTCATTACAACTTGTAAGACAAATTCTCGGCTTGCCTGCCAAGCTCGAGTCCAGGCAAATGGAGTTGTTGTAGAACTACCTCCCGGTATGTACATCAATTCTATTAAGGATATTGAGGTGTTAATTGGACGACGGGCCGAGCAAAATTTGCTGCACCCTATTACCGGTCAAGTGCTGGTAGAGGAAGGCAAACTCATTACCCGCTCCACCTTGAAGCAGATTGAAGACTCCACAGACCTCAATATTGCAGGCTATTTTTCGCAGAGCAGCGGCATCTAACCGAGAGTTAAAAGAAGCATAAAACGACGAGAGAGTGAGCTTTTCCTCACTCTCTCGTCGTTTTATGCTTCTTTCAAACTGCTCTCTGAAACTCAGGACTTACGCATTTGTTGTGTGTGGGGGTGCTTTGCACCCCACACACAACAAATGCGTAAGTCCTAAGCCCGTCTAAAAAGTTGATCTTCTAGACCTAAAGGACACAGAAAATCAACTTTTTAATAACGTTTCAGACAGTTTTCAGAAACAGATGTTTTGAGTGGAATATTTCACAGCTCTCCCAAAATATCTGGTGCTATGACCAGACGAGAACTGCACAATACCGAGTGCCGGATGGCTTAAGTTTGCCTATGTTTAAAATTCCTATGTTTACAATTGGACATACCAAGCATCTTCCAATTCTAAACATAGGTTGATTCCGACGGTTTATCGTTAATGAGAGCGAAAGATCAGCCTTCTCGGATGGCTTCTTGAGATAACAAATAGACTTTCTGAGCCAATTGTTTGTGGCGAAGTTGTGCAATAATTCACGCCCTCAAAAACCGATTCATGCAGAAGGGTCCATGATGATGGAGAACCCCTAAATAGTTTTTGAGAGGCGGGACATAGCCTTTTGGCTCTGTGTTTCATCAGCCTGAGTTACTTGAGCAAAACAGAAATATTAATTTGTATTAATTTTTGCCAAGCTTTTGGGAAGACTTTACATAGCTTTACTGTTGAGAGTGACTTTATGCTGAGTCAGCTTCAGAAATTAAGTATTGAAACCGAAGGACGATATGCAACGGATGACGAGCTGGCAATCATAACGGAGTACATGCAGGCTTTTCATGCCCGAGTGGAGGTTTACGAAGCTTTAGTAAAAGCTGAAGGTAAAATCATCCAGGAGGTCTTTGAGACGATCGAGGCCAAGCATCCGGAGGTTTTTCGTGGCAGTAAGAACCTTAAGGATAAATGGAAAACGGACACAATCCGGGTATTGCGCTACACGGCGGTCGCCATGCTCATGAATGACCCTAAAACTGTAAGGGAACGGTTTCTGGCCTGGTTTCAGACCGTTATGCGGGCCTTTAGCGCGCAAGCCAGTTGCGACATCACCTATCGCGTTATGGAAAGCGTCATGGCCCGCCATTTAACTGCTGAAGGGATGGCTCTAGTGCAGCCGTTTCTGGAGCTAAATCGTCAGGTTCTAGGCCAATCGTCCTGACCATACATTGCTTCATAGCAGTTCTCAACTATGCGAAATGTAGGGGACGCATGTACGAGGGTTACGTCACACCGTTGATTAATTAATCTGTAATGCAGCTACCGAGAACAGCTATAGGAAGTGCGCTGTGGCGCACACAGGCACTTCCTCCTGTGACTTTCCGTGATCAGTTGGCGATCGCACCTCACGCGTTCCCTCAAGTTTTTCCGGGTTAGTACGGGCTCTTCTTGTTACATTAAGTAACTACAGTAGATTTATTCCCACAATTCTTCACAGTCCTCATTCCCGCTATGAACATTACGCTTGAGCAAAGCATTCAGAATGCTGATGGTCGTTATTTGACAGATAGCGAACTGGACACGCTGCATGTATATATCAAAACCTATGAGGCGCGGTTGAAGACTTACACACTGCTACAGGAGAAGTCTGGGGAGTATATTCTGCTGGCTCTTCAAAAGTTGGCAAAAACCGACGCTCAAACGGTACAGCAGCATAAAGATAAGTGCATCCGCGATATGGATTATGTAGTACGCTCCATTGCGATCGCCATTCTACGTGACGATGAAGAAGGCTTCCGGCAGGAGTTGCTACTGTGGATGCAAAACATTATGGTGGCTTTACACAAAGAGCAGCAGTCTTCCCGCGCTTACCGAATGTTGCAGGAAGTTGTGACCCAGGAAATGCCCAAAGAATGTAGCGACCTGGTCAATCATTATCTGGATGAGTTCACCAAGGCTTTACTGGCCGGAGTTGCGTAACGTTTGCCCTGTTATACCAACCCTGAGGAGTCCAGTTTTTATCGCCGCTAAGCAACGGTAAAACTAGACTCCTCGATGTTTTATAGCCATTGCCATAAAAATTCTTACAAAATTAAAACCCATAACTTTTTAGCAATTCTCATTTTGGAATCTAGCCCGAAACCCACCCGATTGAGGCGAGTGGGTTTCGGGCTAAACTCTCGGCTTTCTGATTGTTTATGTGAGAGCCGTGCAGAGCGCGGCTCTCACATAAACAATCGTGGTGATTCAAGCGCACAGCGCTGTAAGCGTAAACATTAGCGAACCTTGGGGCGGGCATAGGGAGAGCGATCGCACGGTAAAAACTGCCCTCGTCCCTCTTTTGCCAGCACCTCACCATTGCGCCATACGACCTCCCCACGAGATAGGGTAATGTCGGGGTAGCCTCGCAGTTGCATCCCTTCGTAGGGGGTGTAATGGCGGTCACAACGGTGCCATTGCGGATAATGAGGTCGAGAGGTGACATGGTGGAGTAGATGCGTATAGAACCCATTTGACATCTTTACAATCTCAAATTAAGGTACTGAAATCCCTTGAACCAAGGTACCATGCCATATTCCAGCAGCCTCACTGATGAAGAATGGAACATCCTCG
>NZ_JAMPLB010000117.1:0-11388 GCF_039962325.1 Leptolyngbya sp. PL-A3 | reverse complement strand
TTGATATTCAACTGAGGCAATTGTAGGAATCGTTGAAGGTTGCGACGACGACTTTCAAACTGAATCGGTTGAGCAAATAAGGTGGCTAAGCGTTCGATGCTCACGCAACGTTCCCCTGCAATAGGGCGACCAACATTTGCAGAGTTATAAATTGAATCGAACTCCTTATGGGGTGACAGAGGAGCTAGAGAGCAGACTGGATAAGGCTCATCGCCCGTAGTCCTTGCAGGAAAAAGCGGCATTTTTGCGGCTTGAGCAGCATGAATCGCTTGGCCCAATTCGACCACCAATTCATCGGACCAATCCATAGCTGCCTGTACAACCCAATTCAGAAATCGCTACGCCGTTTTTGCGATCGCTTCGGCTCAGGTACTCGTCCAACGTAATGCTGAATCTGCTTGAGGACCATCCGCTTTCTCTGGTTAGTTGCGGGGGTATAAGCTATGGCTACTAACAGGACTAAGGCTTGGAAGCGGTGACCCGTGGCTCGGCAATATTCGAGAAGGCCACCAAACGTTCGATACTCACGCAACGTTCCCGTTGTAACAGGGCAACCAACATTTGTAAGGTCACCCATTGAATCGAACTGAGTTGCGCTTGTAAACAAGCTTAATAGGATGGAGGCAACATTTGATGAATCTGGGGTGAGTCACAGCGTTCACCCCATTTTTTAGGCTGCCTCTATGCCATTTCTGCTACATAGCTTACGTTTCAGCCTCGCTGTCACCCTTAAGGATTAAGGAGGTTTCTGCATAAGAATCTACCCAGGATGTTGGTGCTTTGCCCGCGAAGCGGGCAAAGCACCAACATCCTGGGGTAATTTCATTGTTGGAAATCTCCTAAGAGCCATCGGAATCTTCCAGCGCTACACCGAAGGTGTGTTTGAGCAGGCTGCTGCTGAGATGTATTTGAAGGCGGTTGAAGAGGATAATAAAGAGAAAAGTTAATGATTCAGTTCAGTGGCGGTAAACATGCAGAAATTCAACATCAAAGTTTTAATTCCGCCATTGCAACGTGCTTGTTAGGCATCAGCCTCAGCTAGCCCTTGCTATGCTTCAAGACTTGCCCGTTCATTCAGCATTCTCTCGCTACCGTTCGGGGAGTGCTTGGTACTGCTCCCAGGTAATATCTCGTCCTGGATATACCACGTTCTTGAATGGCCACTCTTTGGAAACCCAGCCTTTCACAGTTGTGAGCAGCCTCTGCTCGAGACCACCCTGAAGTTCAGACTCCCGCGCCCATAAGTAAATATCGGCATCGTAGTCACGCTTGAGCGTGGGATTAATGTAGACGCAGCCGAGTACCCTGTCTTCCGGAGGCGTCACTACGGTATAAGCGAAGGAAGTTCGGCGTTGAAACTCGCGTTGATGCCAGCCAAGCTCGATGAGGTTCTGCTCTAAAGTTAGACCTTCGGGCCATGTCCCGCCTGGATTCAGTCGTCTGAGGTGAGCCGTACTGGTCATGACCGCCTCATAGTCCTTGATAACATCATGAACTGCAATTGCCTAGCAGCACGGCTAACAATGAAGTAGCTTTGAGACAAGAGCAGTCCTGCAAACAGGGCTGGGCAAGCCCTGTTTGGGCAAGACTCGTCAATCGTGGAAAGGCATCCTGCCCGGCCGGCTGCTTGAGCACCCGATTTGAGAGTTCCCGTCAGAGCCGGTCAGCATGGAAATGGGGTTCGATGACGTCGGTCCAGTTGCCGTCGTCATTCCGTCTCCAGTACCAGGACGGCCAAAATCGCTAGGGTTGAAACCCCGAGGTCCTCGGCTAGAATTTGTGTTCACTGCAGAGGAACTTGCCGTCTGGGAAGCCTGTTGTACCTGCCGCAGGTCGTTGAGTAGATCACGCAAATTACGCTGGGGAGGAGCAGGGGTTTCAGCCACTTCTTCAACTGGCTCATCAGATGCTGTCTCTGCCACAGCTTCAACAACCTCTTCAACGGACTCGTCGGGCGTTGTCTCTTCGACAGCTTCTTCAGTAACTTCTTCGATAGGAGCTTCCACACGGGGGATGGGCTCACCTCTGGTTCTGCAACAGACGTTTCTACGGCGCTTCTCCCACTTTGCACAGTTCTCGTCGGGACCTCAACAACAGTAGCCGCGGAGGTCGCCCCCGATTGAGGAGCCCCTCCATGAGAGCCCAAATCAGGAGTAGGAGCGATCGCCGTTTCTTCAGCAAGAGATTCCACAGGCAGTTCTGTCACCACAATGGTAATTTCTTCCTGAGTCATTTCATTGCTGACCACTGGCCGGGCCACCTTAAGAAACAACCCTAATCTATGAATGGTCAGCGATCCCGCCAAGCTATAGGCGATAAACCGTTTGAGGGTAACGGTTTGCTCCTCCCGTTACTGGGCAACCGTGCTTGAGAAGGTGATGCACCCCACCTATTTGTAAGATGCTTATTGAGAATAGTTCCAACTAACCTGTTTATCCTAAAGGTCAAAGGTTTCACTGTCAATTAGGAACCTAGAGATTTGCAGCCCTCAAAATGCCCTGTCAAAGGTGCTTACAACGGAATAGCGCTTTGAGGGGAACATCAAAAATCAATTCTTTCCATAAGGATTGACATCAGTTCCACCACCTACTACTCTCTTTTCTTGAGAAGAGTTTGCAATAATCCAAAAGCCTCATCTCTCTCAACCGTTGATTCGCCTGAATTTTAGCGAGAATCGAAATGCTGATTATTGACCTGTTCTGGGCGGGGGGAGTTGTCATGTGGCCCCTACTGGGGTTTTCTGTGGTGGCGATCGCCCTGATTGTGGAGCGACTCGTTTTTTGGACGCGCATTAATCGCCGCCAACGGCGCATCGTGCGAGATGTGCTGCGAACCTACCCCCACGACTTCCAGGCGACCCTGCTGAAACTGAAGCAGAATATTGATTTGCCTGTAGCCCGCATTTTCCTGGAAGCCATGGAAGTGGAACATTTCCCTCCCCACGCCTTTCAATTGACCCTGGAAGGTGCCACCCAGGCCGAATTACCCCTGCTACGGCGGTTTAACACCATTTTTGACACGATTACAACAACGGCTCCTTTGCTCGGATTACTGGGTACCGTGTTGGGTTTGATTCGCTCCTTTGCCTCACTAAACCTGGGTAGCGTCGGTTCTGAGAGTGCGATGCAGGTGACGGGGGGGATCAGTGAAGCCCTGGTCTCGACAGCAGCAGGATTGGTTGTGGCTGTATTTACCTTGTTCTTTGCCAATGTCTTTCGTGGGTTCTATCGACGACAAATTGCCGCCCTGCGGGAATATGGCACGCAGCTAGAAGTCTTACATATGGGCCGCCACGAAGGATTTCAAGCGGCTCTTGCAACGGTGGAGTAAGTCATGAATATCCCAGACGAATTTGAGAAAACTCCGCAGATCAATATCGTGCCGATGATTGACGTCATCTTTGCCATTTTGACGTTTTTTATCATGGCATCGTTGTTCCTAAGTCGTTCTGAAGGGTTGCCGGTTAACTTGCCAAAGGCATCTACGGCACGATCCCAACAGCAAAGCAAAATTGCTATCACCATCAATGAATCGGGGCAAATCTCTCTCAATCGCTGGACGGTTGCCCTGAATGAGTTGGTGTCTCAAATTCAAACACTGACGGGTACACGGGGTTGCTGATTCTCAATCAACGAACTCTGATGAAGTGCGCTTCTGGTTAGCCGGATCCCTGGCAGGACGGGATATAGAGATTTTGAATATTGTGTTGCTCTATGCGGTCATTGGTTTACTGCTAGCCTTTGGCTTGGGCAAGCCAATGACAACCCTAGCCTTGGGAGAAGATGTTGCCTGCGGGTTGGAATTACGTACAGGATGGATTCGGGGATTAGTGGCGATCGCCGTTGTTCTCCTGGCTGGCAGTTCCATAGCTCTGGCAGGCCCCATCGGATTTGTTGTCCCAACGATGACGGTCTCACCTTACAGCACCTTCAGCAACTCCCCTACATACAACCGTAATCCCTGCCGTGCGAACGTTTACCCTAATATGGCTTGGTCAGCTTGTTTCCACCCTTGGCAGCTACATGACTGGGTTCGCCCTCCTGGTGTGGGCGTGGGAACTGACAGGTTCTGCCACTGCTCTGGCTCTCGTTGGTTTCTTTTTTCAACTCCCACGCATTCCCATAACGTTTCTTTCAGGGTTCCTGGTTGATCGCCTTAATCGTAAACATTTGATGATTCTAGGTGATGCGATCGCTGCACTCTCAACCCTTGCTATTGGTCTTCTCTATCTCACAGGCCACTTACACATCTGGCATCTGTATCTGTTCACAGCTATTAATGGTGGGTTTGGACAGATTCAACAGTTGGCGTATTCAACGTCAATTGCTTTGATGGTGCCTCCCCAACACTACACGCGCGCTAATAGCATGAATTCCGCCGTCCATTACGGTTCTACCATTCTCGCTCCTGCCCTTGCAGGAACAACTTATCCCATCATCGGTTTGCATGGAATCCTGCTCATCGATCTAATCACCTTTGGGCTCGCAATCGCCCTTCTTCTGGCTACTCCTGTTCCACAACCGCAGCCACAAACTGACTCAGCACCTATCTGCCATACCCTTACCTTTGGCTTCCGCTACGTCTGGCAACATCCCAGCCTCAAAGCCCTTCTTCTAATTACCGCGCTGTTCTGGTTTGTCCATGATTTTGGCAGTGCTCTTTACGATCCTATGATTCTGGCGCGAAGCCAGGGAAGCACTCAAGTATTAGGAGGCGTAGCTTCTGCTGCTGGTGTGGGAGGTGTGACGGGAGCTATTCTCCTGAGCGTCTATAGCAGGCCAAAGCGCCGAATTCATGGCCTCCTAGTGGGATTTATTGGTGCAGGAGTGAGCAAGACTATTTTTGGGTTAGGGCGATCGCCAACTATCTGGATTCCTGCGCAATTTTGCTCCTCGCTGCATTTCCCGCTGTTAGGTAGTTCTGAAACGGCCCTCTGGATGGAAAGGATTAGCCCTGAGATGCAGGGACGCGTATTTGCGGCCAATGCGTTGGTCGTACAGGTTATGAGTGCGATCGCAGCTCTTATAGCTGGCCCTCTGAGCGATCGCGTTTTTGAACCCTTCCTACAATCCAACAATCCCCTGTCAAATCTGATTGCTTCCATAATGGGTGAGCCAGGAGCAGGCATTGCGACCCTGTACTTACTGAGTTCAATCGGATTAATCGGCATTGGTCTCAGTGGCTATACCTCAAAGTCACTCAAGTCATTACAGGAGATGGAGTTAGCCAAAAAGATGTGAATACACTCTTAAAGCAAAAGAGCTAACAGTAGTTGTCTTAAAACCAATTCTTATTACGGATTTTGGGTAGTTCATTCAGGACCATTGCTTCTACCTGTGCAAAGTGGGGATAGAGCCAGGAGTTCTCACTTTTCTTCAATAAGGAATTTTTAATTGAAACAGGGAGTTCATTAGAACAAAAGAGTTTACTTAAGTTCAATTGCCTGCTTTACTGAGAATTAATATCAATTAATAAGTCAGGGCCAACTTGCATTGAACGAAGGATTCAGCAGGTGATCGAGCCTTAGTGATTTGTGTGCAAAAGTGTGAGGCATTAATGGAGAAAACGCTGAAATTTCTTACTGGTTTGCCATTCTTAGGGATAGCTGTACTACTCGTACAGCCAGTTCAAGCGCAAGAATTATTAGTTTCGGAAGCTCGGGCAATAGATGCCCTTCTAATTGAGAGAAATACTCAAGAAGCTTCTAGTCTTGATGAATTGGAACCGTCTACTTCTACTGTTGTAGAATGGCTTGCTCAATTGCAAGTTGAGATCACGGGCTTTCAGCTTAATTCGACTGAAAACGGCTTAGAACTGGTCTTAACTACCGTTGGAGGAGAATTACCAACCATTGCAACTTCCGTTATTGGTAATGCTTTAATCGCTGATATTCCAAATGCAGTGCTGTCCCTACCGGAGGGTAACGAAGTTCAAGAGATTGCCCCTGCTGAAGGGATTGCGCTGCTCGCGGTGAACCAAAGGGGTGATAGTGTACGTATTGCAATTACGGGAACAGATGCGCCTCCGACCGCCGAAATTCAATCCGATGCAGGGTCAATTTTTCTCAGCATTGCTACGGGAACAGCAACAGTCACAGACACGCCAGAAGGGCTACAAATCACCGTTGTCGGTGAACAAGATAGTGGATACTACACTCCAGAAGCAACAACAGCGACACGCACTGATGCCCCATTGCGAGATATTCCTGCATCTATCCAAGTCATTCCACGGCAGGTTCTTGAAGATCAAGCAATTGTAGAATACCGGGATGCATTACAAAATGCAGGTGGGATTACTCGGGACGGACAATATGGCGGAACAGATGCAGGTTCTATCATTATTCGTGGCTTTTCGCAGGATAACAACTTTAGAAATGGTTTTCGCAACAACGATTTCTACTCAATTACTGAAACAGCCAATATTGACCGTATTGAAGTACTCCGAGGCCCAGCTTCAGTACTGTATGGATTAACTCAACCGGGTGGCATTGTTAATATCGTTACTGAACAACCCCTGAGCGAACCTTCTTACTCATTCGAGTTCACAGGAGGACAGTTTAGTTTTTACCGCCCTGAGATTGATCTCTCTGGCCCTCTTACTGAAGACGGCAGCCTACTCTATCGGTTAAACCTGGCATATCAAAATTCTGGTAGCTTCCGAGATTTTGTGAATACCGAACGGGTTTTTGTTGCGCCAGTTTTGCAATGGAATATTAGCAACGATACATCTATCACCTTGGAAGGCGAGTATCTTTACAACGATCCTGTATTTGATCGCGGAATTCCTGCCTTAAGTGATGGTTCTCTCGTTGTCCCAAGGGATCGCTTTCTCGGCTATCCCTCCCTGGATGAGTATTATCAGGAGCAGTTCAGAATTGGCTATCGGCTGGAACACCAATTTAATGAGAATTGGCAACTCCGCAATGCATTGTCTATCTTTTCTGATTGGCAAGGTGGCGCACGGACTGATAACAGCAGCGGTTTAGTGGACGATCGCTTCATTCAGCGAGAATTGCGCGACGACGAATTCATTCGGGAAAATTATGGCCTGCAAACAGAAGTCATCGGTGAGTTTGCCACAGGCACAATTGATCACGAAGTTTTATTTGGAGTAGAGTTAAACCGCAATACAAGTGTTTATGTCGAACGTAATGCGCTAGTTCCACTCATCGATATCTTTGACCCAGATTATGATGTGACAGCTCCGGACCTTGAACCAGGCTATTATCAGAACATTCGTACAGATAATTTAGGGTTCTATCTGCAAGATCAGCTTGATTTGGCTGAAGACCTGCATCTGTTAGTAGGGGGTCGCTTAGACTTTGTTGAGCAAGATCAAAACATCGCCGGAAGTATCACTGAACAACCGGACACGGCATTCAGTCCACGCATAGGAGTTGTCTATCAGCCAATCGAACCCCTCTCGCTCTACGCCAGTTTTAGTCGTTCTTTTTTCCCAACTGTAGGGCGTTCCGCTAATGGAGAGGCCTTTGATCCAGAACGAGGCACACAGTTTGAGGTTGGCATGAGAGCCGACTTGAGCGATGCCCTTTCGTTAACGTTAGCAGCCTATCATTTAACCAAGACTAATGTTTTAACCATTGACCCCGACGACACAGATTTTCAAGTTCAAGTCGGTGAACAGCGTAGCCAGGGCATCGAGTTGAATGCTATCGGTGAGATTTTGCCGGGATGGAATGTTATTGCTTCCTATGCTTATACGGATGCAGAGGTAACCGAAGATAATACGATTCCTGAAGGAACTCCTTTTGCTAATGTGGCAGAACATACAGCAAGCTTATGGACAACCTACGAAATTCAATCCGGTGCTCTTGAAGGGTTTGGCTTCGGGCTGGGGTTATTTTATGTAGACGATCGCCCTGGGTATGACTTTGATCCTGAAGATTTTGAGTTGCCCAGCTACTTCCGCACGGATGCAGCCCTTTATTACCGTCGTGACAATTGGAGAGCACAGGTTAATATTGGCAACTTATTCGACATTGAGTACTATGACACGGCTCAAACGTCCGAAATTGTGTATCCAGGTGAGCCGTTCAACATAAGGGCATCCATTTCCTATACGTTCTAACGATTCATCTTTGAGGGCAAGTGGGATGATTCAATTCAATCGATGGCTAGTGCGATCGCTCCTCGCCCTGAGCGCATTTCTGCTCATTACAGCGTGTCAGGATACGGTGTCCAACCTACCATCCACTCCATTAGCAACCCTACAATCTGACACGGGTTGCCGGATGGTAACGCACGAACTGGGAGAAACGCAGGTGTGTGGGAAACCACAGCGCATTGCTGCCCTGAGCCCTCACATTCTTGATTCCATCCTTGCTCTTGGAGTACAGCCGCTTGCCTATGCCGAGGTTATGGCTTTGCCACTCAACATTTTTGATCGCCCTCATGAGCAAATTCCTTATTTGGGCGATCGCGTCACCACTCAACCCGTAAACTTAGGCGATCGGCAGTCTCCCTCGTTAGAAAAACTACTTCTGCTTAAACCCGATTTAATTCTGGGGGAAAGCTGGAACAACGAAGGAATTTATCCTCTTCTGTCTCAAATTGCGCCAACCTTATTGTTTAGCGACATCAAAGGCGATCACCAATCCTGGAAAAATGATATTTCAGGCATTGCGGAGGCAGTTGATCAAGAATCCCAGGTTGAGAAACTATTTGCAAAGCAACAACAAACGATTGAGAAAACTAGAGCTAAGCTTGCATCCATACTAGCAACTCATCCTAAAGTACTGATTCTTTCAGTGGATGCAACACTAAACAACATCATGATTCATGCAGATAGTACAGCAGGAGCATTACTGAAAGAACTGGGTTTTGAGTTAGTTTCTTCCCAAGCTATTCCGGGTGGGGATTCCGGAACAATTCCTATTTCAGTTGAAATTGTGCCTACTCTTAATGCAGATCATATCATCGTTATGGCATGGGATCCATCTAACATTTATCGTCCTCAAGACCATCTGAAAACCGCATGGGAAAAAAATCCCATTCTACAAGCTCACCCAGCATCTAAGATGGGCCGAGTTTATTTTGTAGATTATCAGCTCTGGGGTAGCGTTACCCGTGGCCCTATTACTGATCAGCTGATTTTAGAAACTCTGCCTGAATTATTAGTAGCGCAGCCTAATTAAACTTGCGACACAACCGTCCAGTGAGCAACCAGACGAGTAGCGACGAGTGGCGGAACAACGGCATCCTCCTCACCTTGGATGACGAGCAGCGGCATCTGCCGCGCGCGATCGCCCATCTGTGACCCCGCCTGGCGTGCAGGGTAGTCCGGTATGGAGCCGGGGTCGTCCGGGTTCACATGGTTCAACCCGTACTCACCCCCCCACAACCGATGTCACCGTTGCAAAAACATCAGGGTAGGTCGCAGCGGGAATAACGGCGGCACCCGCACCCGGCGAGCTACCAGCAACATACACTTGGGCTGGGTCTGCGTTGTACTCCTCGACCACCTGCCGGGCAACACCGGCGAGAAGTGCAGGTTCTCCGCTGTAGCGGTGCTGCTCCCGTGGGTCAGTCGAGTTCCAGCAGTTGATCATGTTGCGAAACATCCGTTGCGTTGGGTAGACGACGATGAAGCCTTCGCTGTCACCCAAGCAGTTGAACTGCGCCGTAGACTTCATCGAGTTCCATCCGTAACCCGTCATCCCGCAGCAGTGAATTCCCATCATCACTGGCAGTTGAGTCGTGCCATCAAACTGAGGCGGAAGGTGAACCTGGTAACGCAGAGAACCGACATCGCTTTTGTACAGATGATTGTGGTCTCCTTCCTGCATCCACCAGGGGAGTCCGAACTGAAAAACCGCAGTGACAATACCAACAGTGGCTATGACTGTGACGAGGATGCTGGAGGTGGTCCAGAGCGATCGCCATTGCTTAAAAGGAAGGCCTGACCGCAACCGATCGGATTTGATCACCTTTATCAGGTTTCGTTCTCGCAGGCGAGGAGAGAAAAAAAATTATGATAATCGATTTCTTTTATGCCGTGTTGCTGCTTTCATCCTTGACCTTGGTTTTGATCACGAAAGCCTTTAATTCGGCCATCTTGCCGTCGCGAAAACACCAGACGTCGCAGTACGAGTAATGAGCCGCTTTCCCGTCTTCGTCCTTGATTGTGAGGTCGCCGAGTGCAGTAACGAAATCCCCCTCAGCGATCAAGTTCGCAACGATATTCAAAGGTGGTTCCACATACTCCGTTGCCATCCATTGGCGAACGGCTGCTTTTCCTTTCAGGGTTCTGTCGCCGACAAATGTCCATTCCGTGTCGTCAGTACAGAACGACAAGAATCCTTCATAGTTGCCTTGGGCGATCGCTGCGTTTGCCGCTTCTAAGATGGCTTTGTTGTTGTTTGGCATCTAAATTCCTCCTTTGTTCAAGTGGACACTTTAACGGGGCCGTCTTTGCTGCCACTGATGCAAAACTCATGGAACAATTGCAGTAACGCGGATTTCAATCCGCATCGTTGGAAGTCCAAGAGCTGCAACTCCTACCTGTGTCCAAATTGGGGCATGGCTTGGCATGTAATGACGAAATAGCCTGACCATCACATCGTTAACCTCCGGGGGAAACCCGCCAACATGGTAAGAATTGACGTGGACAACATGCTCCCAACCCGCACCAGCAGTTGCCAAGGTTCGCTCTACATTCCGAAACGCTTGAGTAATCTCGTCTGCAAGCGATTCGGGAATTTGCAGATTGTCATCCCAGCCACCTTGACCTGATGTCTCAACGCGATCGCCAATTTTTACTGCTTGCGAGTAATGCAATTCACTCAGCATGTATTCTCCATAACCGGGAGTGACAAAAAACTTGGGCTTATTCATGGTGTTCCTTGTTTTAATTTAGACACTAATGTTCAGAATTCACTTGCCGTGTAATCACAATGATTTCTGCAAACAGTAAGACAATTATTAGCCGCGAAAACGCTTGTAAAATGGCTTACATTGCCCAGTTTTGACTCTGAACCTCCCAGATTATCCAGTATCAGACACGCACACATTGAAAGCAATTAATTGTGACGCCTTAAATGCCAGGATGAGTGAGTACATCCATAAGCGGCATAACGTTCCCGCTCACCGGACGCAGATCACCTTTGCCTGTGATCAACAACCTATATTTGTTCTGGTGCAGAGGGTTTGCTAGCTAGTTTTTGTTGCATCGAACATCGAACTTCATGAGTTCAACGCCTTTTCAATACGACGATCGGGAATGAGCCACAGAACTGCAACCAGAACGTATAATGCACCTAAGTACCGGACAAAAGCTTGCAAAGATTGAGTAGGAGAGGGTTTCATGAGAATTACCACATTCATCCACGAAACCCTCATGAACCAGATTACTCTAATCCGAAAAACATTG
>NZ_JAMPLB010000116.1:0-11453 GCF_039962325.1 Leptolyngbya sp. PL-A3 | reverse complement strand
TTAAAACCAAGGCTGTGTTTCCAGATGAGGAGTCTGTTTTCAAGCTGATGTATTTGGCAATGAACAACATTGCTAAGCGATGGAATCGACCGATAAAAAATTGGAAGGCAGCCTTGTCTCATTTTGCTATCCTATTTCCAGGACGCTTCAACTATTAAAAATCTAAAGGCTTACACAAAAATCTAAACACTCTCCAATTCAGTGCCATGACCCGACCCGCGTCTGCACCAAATTCAACAAGCGTGGGTCTTTTCTGCGGGCCACAGAGCGATCCCTAGTTTTGTTGGCGATTGCGCTGCTAGAGCTCTTTGTATTCCAGACAACCTTTTCTACTATCCTTTTCGAAGGATAATTTGAATTGAATTAATCACGGACTAAGACCCACCTTACTGCTGTTTGAGGTGGGCTTTTTGTGGCGTTCGCCCTTTGGGTAGACCTGTCGCCCTGTTCTCCATGTCACAATTCAGCAAACTACAGTCATAGCCCGCGTGACCCCAAACAGCGCGGGTTTTTCATAGTAAGTTGCGCTGGGCTCCTAACGAGAGATTGAGAACCGCTTCACAGAATTTGTACGTCTGCGATTCCCTTTCAATCAGCCCCAGCTTTTGCTGAAGCCATTCGTTGATGGAAGTAAGGCGTATCCCTTGACTCAGGAGCACTAGGCACTCATTCAACAATGCGTCGTTCCCGTATATAGTTCGAACCAGGTGCTCGGCTTCCTCTGCCTTGATCGGATGGCGAATTGCTAACATTCTTGCTTTTAACTTGATCTCTGCTTCATTACCTTGCATCGCAATCGCCTGTCTCCGGCTTCAGCCCCAACTGACCTGATGGCAGTCATTGTTTCAGTTGTACATCGGTTTCTAATTTCACACCGCTATCTCCCGGCTTGGTATTCAAGCTGGACAGCCCTGCATCGGTCTATTAGCGCTGCCGCTCACGTTTGGAGACGAGGTTTAGAACCGCTTCGCAGAAGGTGTAGGCCTGAGAACCAGGTTCAACCCGTCCTATCTTGCCCTCAAGCCACTGAGTTATGGAGGCAAAGCTTACGCTCCTTTTTGCCAATTCCTCGCATTGCTCCAGTAGCTTTGTGTCCTCGTCGGTGAAGCGGATAAGGCATTCAGCCTCATCGGCTGACAGAGGGGAACGAGCTGCTATCATTCGGGCTTGCAATTTGATCTCTGCTTCATTAGTAAGCATCGCAACTGCCTCGCTTTTTCAGCTTTTTCAAGGGTAATCCCTTCCATGACCAGATCTAGGCAAGGTATATCACCCCTCATCGACTATCCCGAAGGATGGGTGATGGAATGGCACTCATTCTGGCATAACCCAATCACCCAAGCCACCCCCACTTTTTCCCACAATGACTGCCGCCGCTCTGCTGGTGGAGTTGTAGTGGGCATTCAGCTCAGGTGTACTATAAAGATCTCAAACATTAATCTACTTTCGCCCTGCCTTCTGCGGTCGGGCATTTTTGTTTAAGGCATTGCGATCGCCACTTGTGGCACAATTCAAAACACGTAAGTTTTGATTCCCGCGTCGTACTCGCAGACGACGCGGGTTTTTCATGGGCGGTAGACGTGATTTTGGAAAAATATAGGCCTATATAAGCAGTTTAGCGACGGGAAAAATTAGGCATTGAGCGATTGTCACTCACGGATGAACTGCCCTCCGCAGTTGGTTCATTGCTTGGGGCGAGCGCCTGGGTTCTTAATAGCTTCAAGAATGGCTATGATTTCCTCCGGGGTTGCAGGGTACAGGGTTACGTCTTCCGCTTGCAGTCCTCGACTAATCTGCATTCTGCTGACTGTATGTAGCAGATTCACGAATTCTTCATCCGTTAGCGCTTCTATGAAAGGAACGAGTTCGGAAACCTGTGCTTTTAGTTCATCGTCGGTCATGGCTCTGAATCCCTTGCTGTTGGGGTGTGGTCTTTAGTAATTCACTCTTTACTGGTTTAAACACAGGGCAGTCTAGAGGGCTGACAACTATTCCTGTCATTTGACAGCTATCCATGTAAGCCATAAATTCAGGCCCATAGGGATGAATGCACCCCCCGCACTCCTCATTCAATGGGTCACAGAAGATGCAGTCATAACAACAGCTTTCAATCACCGTGTGCCCTCCACTGATTTAAATCCAGGACAGTCTGAGGCATCCATCCTTACCCCTGCCCCTGCACACCGCACGATATAAGCCAGAAACTCGCAGCCCCGAGGATGTTCGCAAGTGCAGTTGTTAACGTCACAGTAAAAGCAGTCTTGGTAGTAGGTCTTAGGCATGCGATCGGTCTTCTATCATTGTCAAAAGTATCCCATGGAGTCGAGAGAGGGGCAGTGCCTAGTTCTTCTTTGCTGCCGCCTTACCTCGTCCCCAACCGATTCACTGTAACCTGGGCAACGTTAAGCACCCTGCTGTCACTACCGCATCATCACCTATCCCCCTGACCACTCCCCCCGGCCTACTGGTGGATCTGCTGTAGGTTGTTGCCGTGGATGGTGAGAGGATTTGGAATAGATTTTCTAATTCAGTCGCGCTCGGTAGCACCTCTTCCGGGCCTTTTTCCATCAACAGCGAGGGGCGATCACCCCTACCCTCTCCCAAGTACATAACCTGCCCCGAATCCACCTATAGCAGCCACGAGAATGATGAGTATTTTCTCAGGCAGCTCCCGACTTCCACTCATCCCTGCATAGATGAGCAGAGCAGTAATGAGCAGTAACCCCACACCCATACTCAACCGCTTGATTGCTTCAGTCATGGCTCGCTCCTTCTAGAAGTAGCGAGGGGTGTGATGGTTAATAGCTGCCACCTAGCATCAGAATCTGTAAAACCTTGAGCACGCCAGTGTTGTCCATGCTGTGCGATCGCTTCCTTCTCCAGCGATTCAATCAATCTATGCAATTCCTCGCTCTCGCCTTCGGGTGTACCGTCGTGCTGCAACGAAACTTTTTTGCGGAACGAGAACGAAACTTCTCCTTTGTTTGAAAGCACTCCATAAGAGCCCGTCACAAAATAGTGCGTTTCAAACATAGCGATCGCCCTCCCGCTCCCTCCCTAGAATATTCCCTTGAACCGCAGCAGAGAGACAGGAAATTTGTCCCCTAGGGCGTTCGCCTCCACTTGTTCAAAAAAAATCCCGCCCCTCAGATGGTTTTGGCGGGGTGTCACAACCACTTGAATTTTCCGTGGACGGGCTTGACGTCAGGATACGGCACGCTTAATTTACCAAGTCTTAAGAAGGACTTCACCCCTCTGCCTTAACCCCACTAGCTAATTGCTCTAATGATTACCAGGCCGGTGGAAATTTAGCTGGACGTCTGCACTAATGCAGTCGCATCAGAACTCGGCATGGGACGGCCCATCAAGTACCCCTGCACTTTGTTAACCCGCAGTTTTTTTAACACTTCCAATTCAGCTATGGTTTCAACCCCTTCGGCCACAATTTGACTCTCTGTTTCTCCAGCAAATGTAATGAGAGCTGTGGCAAGTGCACGGCGGGCAGCATCCAGGTGTATACCGCGTGTAAGGCTCATATCCAGTTTGATGATGTCGGGCTTCAGGTTCAGGATGTGTCGAAAGCTGGCGTATCCCGCCCCTGCGTCATCTACAGCTAATCGTGTCCCTTGGTCTCGGAGTGGGAAGAGCGTGCGTTCAAAGGTTTCATAATCATCGATAGGCGCATGCTCTGTAACTTCCAAAACAATCCGCTCAAGGGGAGCATTGACTAGAGACCGGGTAATTGCTCCACTTAGGATATTTTCGGGGGCTACGTTGAGCGTAATATACACATCGTCAGGAAATTGAGGCATGTCCTGAAGAACCTTACTAATCACAAGCATTTCAAGTTGCTCGCTCAAACCTACCTGTTGGGCCTCATCAAACCAAACGTTTGGGGCTTGAGGTGGATCAGCTATGAATCGGGTGAGGGATTCAAAACCAATAAAACGGTCCTGGGAGACACAGTAGATTGGCTGGTAGACAATACCAATACTTGAGGTGTTTAAGACTGAAAGAATTCTCTCGGTTACTTCACGGCGGGCTTGATTTGCGACAAGGTCTTGCTCAATTTGCTGGCTGACAAATTCTGCAAATACCCGCATTAGGGAAAGATCTCGCTCGACCAGAGTTGGGTCAGGCTCACGGCTAAAGCAACAGAAGGTACCATAGAGACGACCATTGCCTAAACGGATCGGAACACTGAGATGGGCTCCAACAGGCAGAGCTATCGTGACTTCTAATTCCAGAGCTGCCGGACATTGCAAGGCATCTGTAATTAACTCAGGTAGGCGTCCATCGACAACTCGCTGGCAATAGCTTTCATCTAAAGGGCCCGAGCCCCCAACTTGAATTGGAGTTTCTTCATGTTTTGAATCGATATACCGAAAGAAACGCCTTCCATCCCGAAACTCAGATATAAAGGCGATTTCCATGTCTAGATGAGAGCGGATAAGCCTTAAAACATTCTGCAAGGTCTTTGCAATGGAAGCTTTATTTTCTCGGGCTTGGGTTAAAAGAATATCCGGGACGGTAGTCAAATCTAACGATGGCGGCTCTCCTGACAGGTAAGAGTCTCTGGCTTCCATTAAAGTTCTCCAAGAACAGAAGTCTAACTCGCATCGCCTGTCATCATTCGCAGAACACTAAGCTAATATTACCCAACTGTTTTGACTTGTTAAGCTATTGAAAGAACAAATCTAAAACTTTTCCAAAAGAAATTACTAATCCATATAAAGAGATCTTATAGAACTGGAGGATCTGGAGAAGAATCTGAAAAGCCTAGAGCTACCCGGTCGCAACAAAGTAGGTCGTCGCCTAAAGCGTCTGATGACTAATAGGACAGCTGTAGTTGGGCTAACGGCTGGAGCTGCCACTGTTGCTGATAATGTCAACCAATTCACCGACCACCTGGCCGAGCTGGGAGAGAAGTTGGGTGCGATCGAGTTGGTGCAGCCGCAACAGCCTAATATTATCATTCCTTGATAGAAATTTATAGGGATTGAACCAGACGGAGGGTTTTCTAAACATCAGCAGATTTTGAGCAAAACCCAAGACCATATGTAATAGAGACAGGTTATGCCTCATCTTTTGCCTTCAAATCGTCCTATGCAAGATCCTATATAAAATCATAAAGAGGATGAAATAAAGCTCTGAGTAAAAATTATTGCATGGTCAGCTATAATTTGCTTTTAAGCACCCAAGTACTTGATTTGTAAGCATTTTAGGCTTTGAGCCTCAATTATATAGATTTGCTTTTAAGCACTACTAGGCCCAAAAGGGAAGATAACGAGCATAGCGAGTCGAACTAGAAGCAGAGTCATCTGCTTTGATTAGTCCTGCTTCTTTGGTCACACCAATTACTTGAGACACTAAAACATTCTTCGACTCGTCAAAACCAAATCGTTCCCGTAGAGACTGGTTTGACATTCGTTGATTACTAACATATTTTAGGCAGCAATGTTGGTAGCAAGCGCGAATTCGATCTGATTTACCCATATCGGAAAAGTCTTGATGAGCGAATAAGACGGATGTAGTACGTGTCTCACCAACTCGAAAATCTGGCGCAGGTAACTGAAAAATCTCTGCTGCACTTACTACTTTGTCAATACCGCTACCCTTTTCCTCGCAAATGCCAAAACGACGCATAAGGTCAGCGAGTTGCTCGTTACGTGAACGATATTCGTCAATAAAGCGTTCTACTTGAATAGGTGGAATACCAGGATTAGAAATTTCAATTCGATCACTGTACATCTCAATCATTACTGAAGCACCTGTAGCGAGAAAATCTTGATGCACTAGTGCGTTAGCAATTAACTCCCTCAAAGCCTGTTTTGGAAACATTTTTACTTCTTCCCGCATTACTTCTTCAATGAAGCGATTTTTGGGGGCTGCTGAGTGGACGAAATCAACTAGCCCTTCAAAGCCAACTGCATAACCGCGATTACCTGTCTTGTCATCGCGCGTTTGAAGCTTGTTTATGCCTTCATATATAACGACACGGGGAGCTTTACGAGCCAGATTGGAAGAAAAGGCATCTAATTTTTTTGCCAGAAGAATAGCGGCCAGATTTGTGATTATCCAACCTTGAGATGTTTGTTTAATTAAATCTTGACTCTGCAACCGCTCTAAAACAGCATCGCGGCTTGTTGGATAGGGAATATCTAACAGCTCAAAATATGTTTGGGTATCGAGAAGGGCAATAACATTATCAGAGCTAGCATCAGAGCGAGCAGGTTGAGAAAACCAGTCTTGATGATCTTCAGCAAAAATGCGCTTGAGCATATCTGGCGTCATTGGCACCAAATCTTCACCCGCGCGCATCAAGTAAGCGCCATCAAAAGTGAATGCTTGCCCTACAGGACGAGTAGGTATTTCAAAAACGAGCACCCGACCATTAGGGTGCTGTAGCTCTGTTACTTCTACCCGAAATCTAAGTTTCTCTACAATTAGAGCTTTAACACTGTTCAAAGACGTTGGAGATGGAAATGCCTGTGTCCCAACTATGGTACGAGGAGGCTTATTGGTGACGCCTAAGACTAAATAACCTCCACCCTCATTAGCTAAAGCCACACAGTACCGTAAAAGTTTAGTTGTATCGTATTGCTGTTTAGCTTCCTTAAATTCAAGCTGCTCCGTCTCTGACGGAGCAAGTAGCCATTGTTCTAGACTTTCAAGAGTAACCATGTTTATCTCTAGGTCATCCAGTAACACAATAGCCTTTTATCTTACACCGCTGCGGGGGGGGACAATAAATGTAGATTCTCTTAGATCTTAGAGTGAAAATCTTAAAGTCTTCAATTAATATTCCTATCAATGTTTAAGTATCAGTGTTAGAAAAATAAGACAACACGAAGAGATACGAACTATAAATAGTATCTCTATCAATAAGCTATACATGCTCGTTGAAATTCTCTTAATCTACCTTCAAGATCCCATACTTCAAAAATCCAGCTTTCAAGCTCATCAACAGGATATGGCACTAAATTTGACGCTGATTCAATATCAATGACTTGATCATCTCCTAACAGTATTGGAGGTAACTTTAGTTCCTTCTTCTTGGAGAAGAGTGATTCCAGGCATATTAAATGATTGCCACTCATACCTCGTTTCATGAAGTTTTGCCTACCGATTTCTAGTATTCCTCTCAGACGACCTGTTAGGGGGCCATTTAACATCTCCTGCTCTATAACTTCCATTTCACTAACCACCATACTTTGTAGTTCTGGAATGGGAGGCAAGCCAGCAGAAGTGACTACGCTTTCAAGCCACTCATATAAATTTGAAACATTATCACTTGAAGCATATTGAGCCAGCACAAAGAAAGCAAAGCTTCTATCTTTTCCAGATAACAGTTGAGAAGCTCTCTCATCTATAAATCTATGTATTGATAAAGGCTGTTGTTCTTTGAAATCTTTAGGTAATTTAAGCTGACTAAATACTTGAGAGGGAAGATTGAGGCATAATGATGCTAGAGCTGATGAGAGCCGATAAGCTAATCCAATATCCTGAATTTCCATAAAATTGGCGAGACAATGAGTCGCCACTGAGTAAGCAGTTAGCTCTGGATTATAAATTTTCTCAATACACATAGACTGAAACAATTGGGATTCAACTAGCAATTGATCCGCATCTAGTTGTTTTTCAAGTTCAGGAAAAATAATTGTATATTCAAGCTCAAACTCGGCGGCTGTAGCTATTGTTTCCATTAAGGAAACAATAGAAAGTGGCACTCGGCTGATAAGAGAATCCTCAAAGCTCTTAAATCGTGTAGTTAGGAATGGACGATCTGACCGGAGTCTACCATCACTGCCATACTGCAAGCCAAAAGAGTACTCATATTTCCATGGTACTCTACGCCAGGAATTACTATGAATTGCTGGACCGTTTACACGATAGTAATCCTCGCAATTATTTCTTGAAATCTCAGAAAATAGTTTTATTATTCTCCATAACTCCTCTTCATCCTGGACGTAAAAGGCATTAAACGCATTATATATAGAGACAAGATTATTTTGGCCCCAAAGAGTGCTTGTATGATCCAGCCAATGGGTTATTTCATGAATGATTACTGACCAGATTTTCCTTATAAGAATTACATTTTTAGGATCCTTATAAAGTTCTACAAAATCCTTCATTTCAACTGAGTTCGCAAACACAGTTTGAGTCAAGAATTCATATCTACCGTCTGCCGTAAGGTTCGGAAAGCCACGCCATTTTTTCAGTATCTCCTCTAATTTCTGACCCATCGTTTTTTCAGGCGTCATAGTCAATTTCCAGCTCACTTTTACGAAGAAAAACTGAAATTATATAGAGAAACATCAATTGATATCTAATTTATCACTGTTACTCAGTGGAATCATTAGACGGCAGCTCCACCTCATATCGAAGAAAAAGCTCTGTATTGAAATGTCAAGGATTTGAGTTAGCCGATCAACGTTAGCCAAGTAGGACTTGTCCCTCCCCTCTCAACAAGAGAGATGAACGTATAGTAAAAACCTCCACGGTCTGCTAAAGCCTCTTGGGCAAGATCTAGTTCCCTCCACCATCGCTGGATCAACTTCTTTGTCTTTCTGTAACCGGCAGCAGTTTTCTTAGCACCGCTTAATCATGTTAGAGCTTCATGGCTTTGTCCACAGGAAGTTTGATGAATAATAACTGTCCGTTCGCTCAATGATACTATTCCCAATTGCTTCGACAGGAGAAAAGTATGAACAATTTGCTCAAGAAAGCGAATGGGTTCCTCAAACGTGTTTACAAAGTAGAAGTAATGTAGGGAAGCAGGTTCCCGCTTTCCGCCAAAGATTATAAGAAATCGTAACCAACCAGAGCAGGACCATACCTCTCATCGACTCGTTACACCCACCAAAAATTTGAACCTCTCATAACAGAAGGGTTTTCAGCCGTTTTCAATTTATTTACTCCAAGTAAACCTAACAGGGGTGAGGTTAACGACAATCTTGCGCATGGGAAAGGCGTAACCTGCGTTTTTCACCGCGGCCCTAACGCGCTCTTTTGATTCCTGCACTTCCTGAGACGGGAGGCCCACGACAACGATGCCGGGTAAGCCCCCGGCAATGTCCGTTTCAACCCCAACTTTAACCGCATCAATGCCAATGAGTGATGCACTCCAGACTCGTGAAAGCATACAATTCCTAATTGCGATCGCCATTCAGCCCACGTAATACAAGCTCCGCTTCGGATGAGAACGGTACGTTTTTTTGCTGGGATGTCTGCGTATCGGGCATCCCAGCAAAAAACATACGGCTACTCTATAGAGGGCTCTGTATGAGCAGAAGAGGCTTAACTGCTCCTGCTCAGGTAGATTAAAGGGCAGTGGTTATAAACCCATAAACTGTAGAGTTCCCTAAAACAGTACGAAAGCACCACTGTATTTCTCGGATGCTGTCGCGTCACGGCAACAGGGGAAGTCAGCTTGTGTTTGAAAGTGCTTTGCACCTTCAAACACAAGCTGACTTCCCTATTTAGGACTTCTGCATTCTTGTTGTGTTTGATGAATCCCTAGGACTTGTGGCGCAGGTGGAGCGGCAGGCTCACGGTCGCCTTTGTCCAACCCTGGCCGCTGGTTAACGTAATGGTGCCCTGTAGGTATTCCACCAGTCGTTTAGTAAGGGGAAGGCCGAGGCCCGTTCCGTCAATGAAGGAAGGATTGAAGTTGGGGGTACGGTAGAACTTTTCGAAGACATAGGGCAACTCTTCGGTAGGAATTTCAGCCTGGTTTTGTACGATGATGAGCAGGCGATCGCTCTCCACATCGCGCTCAACCGTCAGTTTGATTTCACCACCGAAAGGGGTATGTTTGTTGGCGTTCTTTAGAAGTTCTTGCAGAATGCGTTCTAGCTTCTGGCGAACGGTCAGGAGGCGGGGCAACTTGCGGGAGAGCTGGATGGAGAAGGGTTGTTGGGACGTCGTAAACGCGGCTTTGAGCGGCTCCACAAATTTAGGGAGCCAGGCTCTCACATCCAGGCTATCCAGGGCCAGTTCTGGGTAGGCTCCTGCTTCTAGATATTGCAAATCGAGGAGATCTGTAATTAAATTGGCTTCGCGATCGCACTCCTCCCGCAAAATGTGCAAACACCGCTCTCTCTGCTCGTCAAATTTAGCGATGTCTATTACATACAGGGCCATTTTCATGTTGGTTAATGGCGTCCGTAATTCATGAGAAATCGTGCTTAAAAAGTCATTTTTTAACCAGTTGAGTTTTTTCAACTGTTCAACCTGGTTTTGCGACTCCTTATAGAGGCGAGCTTGGCGGAGGGCGGTCGCACACTGCTTAGCCACCTGTTGAATCAGGTACACCTCACTCGGCGTTAATGCCTGCTCCTTGGCACTAAAACACCAGATGTCGCCTAACGCCTCCTGGTGATCGACAATCGGACATGCCAGGATCGAAACCTCACCCCGGATTGGGTTATTCAATTCGCAAAACTGGAACGTTTGACACTGCAACAATTGCCGATACCCTTCTGGGAAGCTTTGCATGGCTACAACTCCCCGATTGGAAGGAGAAACGGGTATTTGGGTAAATGCGCCATGAACGGTAGAGGTCTGGGCTGACAGGTCGTAAAGGCCAATGTCACAGGCTTTTAGATTCAGCGCCAGGGTAAGTTCTTGCAGGGTCGTTTGCAGGATATGGGCTTCGTCGAGGTTGTCGCGGAGGCGATCGCCAATCTGGCGCAGGGCTTCATCAGCAACATTACGCTGCATCAGTTGCGTATTCAGGGCTTGAAGCTGAGCCTCTGCCTCTTTTTGAGGCGTAATGTCCCGAACAATCCATCGCAAAGCGGTCGGCTCTCCCTCTTCTTGCCGCACAACCGCGACTTTAAGAGCACTGTCAAAGGCGTAGCCCTGGCGTGGCTGGATTTTGATTTCCCAGTCATATTCCGAATCAAGTTGCAGTGCATGCAGCAGATTCTTCCGGAAAATACTTCGTGCTTCCAGTTCAATGAAAGAGATGAGGGGTTTACCGCGCAGTTTGGATGGGCTAACTCCCAAGAGATCAGCCGCTTTCTTGTTGGCTTCTCGGATCGCGCCATAGGCATCGGTCACCAGGTAGCCTTCGGATGCAAACTCAAAAAGTTCTTGATAACGTAGCCGCTCCGTTTCAATGACTATATGGGCTGCGAGTAACTCTTCATTTTGCTGGTGCAGTTCTTCTTCAGCAACCTGCAGTTCCTCCATGGCAACCTGAAGTTCTTCTAGAGACTGCTCTAATAATTCAGAATTCGTATCGCTTGTGAGGCCGATCTGATTTTGTAAAGTTTCTATTCGACTCGATATCTGTTTCTTCTGCTTCGAGAATTCAAAGATGTCCATATTTTCCTAGGGCGTGTCATCAATTAAGCCAGATGAGCGTTGCTGCCAGGTAGATACCCCCTAAAAAGCTCTCCGCTAGCTTATCGTACCGGGTTGCAATCCCCCGGTATTGCTTCAGT
>NZ_JAMPLB010000115.1:0-12513 GCF_039962325.1 Leptolyngbya sp. PL-A3 | reverse complement strand
TGGCTCAAACGTGGGTGTTAAACGTTCAGCTTTTAGAATAGAAGCCTGAAAGCCAGTGATAACAGGGATGATAGAAAATATTAAGAAGCTCTCAAATGACCTTTAGAGGGCTGGGTGCTTTGCCCTTAACTCCCTCGACCAGGGGAACAAAGCCAGTTCCCCTAGTCCCCTTGGCAAGAAGGTTTTACGTAGGGCATATTGGCCGCTTCGCATCAGTGGGGTTCGGATCAGGTTTGGATGGGGGCGTTGAACTGTTGCATGAGTGCTGCACTATGGCTTCGTTGCTGTTTTTGCCCTTCTGGGGTGTGGCAGGATTGGAGGGCAGTTCTTTGTTTAGGAGACGTTTATGGTGGGGAACGGGGCAGCGTTGCCGACGGGGCTGGTGTTGGATGGGTTGTTGCGAGAGTGGTTGTTAGAGGATGTGGGGCGGGGCGATCGCACGACGGAAGCGCTGCAACTGAATCAGAAAGAAGGAAAGGGGCAGTGGATTTGTAAGGAAGAGGGAGTGATTGCAGGATTACCGATTGCAGTACGGGTCTTCCAGTTGTTGTCGGCAGAGGTGGAGGTTTTGCCGCTGGTGGCGGAGGGAGCAGTGTGCGATCGTGGGCAACCAATCCTAAAAATGGAGGGGCCGTTGGGGGTGCTGTTGACTGGGGAACGGGTGGCATTGAACCTGGCCATGCGGTTGAGCGGGATCGCGACGACGACACGGCGTTATGCGGAGAAGATCGCGGATTTGCCGACGCGGTTAGTGGATACGCGGAAGACGACGCCGGGATTGCGGGTGTTGGAGAAGTATGCGACGAGGGTAGGGGGTGCCTTAAATCATCGGATGGGGTTGGATGATGCGGTGATGATTAAGGACAACCATATTGTGGCAGCGGGGGGAATTGAGACGGCGATCGCCCAAATCCGGGCGCAGGTGCCGTATCCGTTAGCAATCGAGGTGGAGACAGAAACGCTGGAACAGGTGACAGAGGCCCTGCGGTTGGGGGCAGACATCATCATGTTGGACAATATGCCGCTGGAGACAATGCAGGTAGCGGTGGGGATGATTCGGGAAGCAAATAAGCGGATCAAGATTGAGGCATCGGGGAATGTGACGTTGGAAACGATTCGGGCAGTAGCGGAGACAGGGGTAGATTATGTGTCTACAAGTGCGCCGATTACGCGATCGAGTTGGCTGGATTTGAGTATGCGATTAGGTTGATTTTATGTGCGCGACGCACACATAAAATCAACTTCTCAAACAGGTTCTAAGATGGAGATTGGTGTATTTGGTTTTTCCCATGACTTCGGCTGTTTCTTCGGAACTTAGTGTCAACAACTCGAAAGGGGAGAGAGTGCCTTTGCTGGGGCAGTCTCTAGAGGAGTTGACGGCTTGGGTACAGGAGCGGGGGCAGCCGGCTTATCGCGGGAAGCAGTTGCACCAGTGGATTTATCAGCAGGGAGCGCGATCGCTCTCCGACATTTCCGTCTTCTCGAAGCAATGGCGGGCGGAAGTGGCAGATTACCCGATAGGGCGATCGCACATCCACTACCAATCTGAAGCGTCGGATGGCACTATCAAGTTTCTGCTGCGGTTGGCAGATGAGCAAATTATTGAGACAGTGGGAATGCCGTCAGAAAAGCGGCTGACAGTGTGTGTATCATCACAGGTGGGATGCCCAATGGCCTGTGATTTCTGTGCGACGGGGAAAGGGGGCTTCCTGCGAAACCTGAAGGTGCATGAGATTGTGGATCAGGTTTTGACCGTACAGGAGGCATTTGGACAGCGGGTCAGCAACATCGTCTTTATGGGGATGGGAGAGCCGCTGTTGAATGCCGAGAATGTGTTGGGGGCAGTGCGATCGCTCAACCAGGACGTTGGCATTGGCCAGCGGATGATCACAATTTCGACGGTAGGGATTCCGGGGCGAATTCGTCGGTTGGCGGAGCAGCATTTGCAAGTAACATTGGCGATTAGTTTGCATGCATCGAATCAGAAATTACGGGAGCAGTTGATTCCGAGTGCGCATCCCTATCCGTTGGAGGATTTGTTGGCGGAGTGTCGAGAGTATGTGCAAATCACGGGGCGGCGGGTGACATTCGAGTACATTCTGTTAGCTGGGTTTAATGACGAGCCAGAGCATGCAGAAGAGCTGGCACATCATTTGCGGGGATTTCAAAGCCATGTGAATTTGATTCCCTACAACCCGATTTCGGAAGTAGATTATAAGCGGCCTGATGAGCGACGGATTCAGCGGTTTGTACAAGCGCTTAAACAGCGGCACGTTGCAGTGAGTGTACGATATTCTCGGGGATTAGAGGCTGACGCGGCCTGTGGGCAATTGCGGGCATCTAAGGCCCCTGTGGAAGCGTAGAAATTTTGTTTTTTAATAGCGGTACGTCATGGAATCTACGCTGTGGGTTCCATGACGTACCGCTCTCTAGCGAAAGGGGGTTCTGTAGTCTCCAATACCACTGACTCAGGGGCAACATCTGAGAATATCTCCCATTGGGTAAGTTTTGGGGGATCTCCTTAACATGAGCACTACGACTGGGCCGGTGGCGGGCGATCGCTCCCAAGCGGCTGAAGATTTTCCGTTAACACCTGTTCCGATGGATGCCCGGAAACCTATTTGGTCTTTAGCACCTCTATTAATGGGTTTTGCCCTCACCTCAACAACTCTATTCGCTGGAGGCGCTATTGGTCCCGCATTTCCCTTCATCCAGATGTTACTCATTGTTCTAATCGGTAATCTCTTGTTGGGGGCATACTGCTCGGCTCTAGGGTTCATTGCTCAACGCAGTGGTTTGCCAACCGTGCTCATGTCTCGGTTTAGCTTTGGCAATATGGGTTCTCGGTGGGTGGATTTTATTCTTGGATTCACTCAAATTGGTTGGTATGCCGTCACCAATGCCTTTATTGCCAGTGCCCTAACGGAGCTACTCGGTCTACCCATCTGGTTCAATGTGGTGGGCACTATTTTCTTTACCTATGCTTTCTGCGTGACCGCCTATGTCGGCTACAACGCCATGGACTGGTTGAGCCGTTTGGCTGTGCCTGCTATGTTGATTTTGATTGCTATCAGTCTCACCTTAGGCTTCCGGGATGCAGGGGATTTAGCATCGTTGCAACCCACCGCTGAAATGACCTTTACTCAAGCACTGGCTGTTGTGATTGGAACCTTCATTTCGGGGGGAACTCAAGCGACTAACTGGAGTCGTTTTGCAGACACAGGTAAAAATGCGGTCTGGAGCACCGCACTCTCCTTCTTTTTTATCAATGGTCTACTGGTATTTGCAGGAGCATTCTGCACCCTGGTATATGGCAGCGAAGACCTGATTCAAGCAATGGCAACTCAGGGTATTTTAGCCGGTGGCATTGTCCTGCTGATCCTCAATGTTTGGACGACACAGGACAACACTATTTACAACTTCTCAATGGCTGGGACTAACTTCTTTCGCACAACAAAGCGGCATGCCTTCGTATTGGGTGGTGCAACGCTGGCTCTGGCCTTAGCCCTTTCTGGAGGAGCCGATCGCATCATTCCTTTCCTGTTGTTTTTAGGAGTAGTAATCCCACCTGTAGGCGGCATTATTATGGCGGACTTTTGGTTTCGGCATCGCGGACAGTTTCCTTCGTTGGACACCAATTTACCTGCATTTAACTGGGCAGGTGTAATTGCCTATGTGGTAGCAGCACTCACGGCTTACTTTACAAGCCAGACAGGGATCGGGGTTGGACCTATCAATGGCGTTATTATAGCGGCGGTATCGTACGCCATTTTGACCAAGGTCATTCCTCAACCTATTCGCGATACGTCTATGTAGTTTGAATTAGTTTGTTCATTTTGTACGCTAAAAATCATTCGGGATGCCAGTTCTAATCATGATCTCTGGCATCTTTTTTATTCACAATTTCCCGAAGGATAGTATTCCTGTGCTTGACTTGAGAGATTGTATTGTTTTGGAAGGACCAGAGCTAATCCCTCATCGATGCTCACGATTCGTGGTGGAGGGAGATGTGGTGCAGCGGATGGATTTGCAGGAGCCTTGTGGAGCGATCGCTCACGGCTCTCTCGTTATCATGCCTGGCATGTACAACAGCCACACTCACATGGGCGACTCCTGCCTACCGGATGGTGCAACAGATACAGGGGGATATTTGAAAGTGGGGCTTCCGGCGGATCTGGTAGTGCTGAATTTTCATCAACCGCACCTGAGGGCGAGCCAACATATTCTGGCCTCAATCCTAACCCGGGTGACGCCAGCAGATGTGCTATTAACCCTGCGACAGGGGACAGTGTTGTATCAGGCCGAAGAATTTGGAATGAATTAACTGTTACAACAAACCGTTGCGGAGGGCGAAGACGGCAGCTTGAACGCGATCGCTCACGCCCAGCTTATTCAGAATATTACGCACATGGGTTTTTACAGTATTAGGGCTCACAAAAAGGGCAGAGGCAATTTCAGTGTTTGTGTTGCCTTCCACAATCAGTTTTAGAACTTCGATTTCTCGGCTTGATAACTGAGTGGGAGGAAACGGATTAACAGCGGGCGCATTCGGGAAGGTACTTTGCATAGTTCTGGTTGGGAGATTCGGTAATGCAGATTAAATCCCAAGCTCGACAACTCAGGATTTACAGAGGCGCCTGAGAATAACCGACGAAATACTAAACTGTTCAGTTCATTATCACTATAATAAACTAAACAGTTTAGTATAATTGCGTCAAGAACAAGAAATACGGAACAGCTCGGTAAACCTGTTTCTGGGGAGTGTGCCTGTTGTGCCATGCCCTTCCGTATGATTGAAGTTCACAGGTATGTTGCTGGATTAGAACGATACGATGAATACACTCAAGCGGGCCCCCCGCGAGTTATCCCCTGAAAAGACAGAGGCCATTTTAGATGGAGCCATGCAGGAGTTTCTCACTCATGGCTATGCCGCTACCAGTATGGATCGGGTGGCCGCTGCCGCTGGAGTGTCGAAGGCAACCGTGTATAACCACTTTCAGGGAAAAGAGGATCTTTTCAAGGCGTTAATTCGGAGGCTAGCGCAGCGAAAGGAATTGTTTGCCCAGGAGGCTCTGCAATCCAGTTCTGGGGATCCAGTGGTTTCTCTCAAACGTTATGCCCATAGTATGATGGCTAATCTTGGGGCAGATCCTCAGGTGCTGACGTTTATTCGCATTGTTATTGGGGAATCAGGGCGTTTTCCTGAGTTGGCCCGCACCTTTGTAGAGTACGTTGAAAGACCGACGTTGAAGCGCTTAACGACCTACCTGGCAGAGCATCCCGACCTGGATCTACCAGACCCTGAAGTTGCCGCCCGCACTTTTACAGGAGCGATGGTACATTTTATTATCATGCGCGACATTCTTCATGGTGGAGATATTGTACCCATGGAGTTCGATCGCCTCCTCGACAATTTGCTGCCATTGATGCTTAAAGTTCGTGCCCAACGTTAACTTTTACTGGAATAGCCACCAAAAGTTAACGTTGTGTATGTTTTTTAGGCGATCGCAAGTCTATGGATATGAGAAACCCGGTGTTTTTAGAAACACCGGGTTTCTTTCTAAGAAACACGAACACTAGCTTATGGCAATCAAAAGGTTGCTATAAATCAACCCTTAATTACATCCGCTCTAGCACAGAAATACCCAGTAAGGATAGCCCTAACTTAATCGTCTGGGCTGTTAAATCACAGAGAATCAAGCGAGATGTGCGTAAGGGTTCTTCAGCTTGGAGTACAGGGCAGCGATCGTAAAACTGGTTGAACTTCTGGCTCAATTCAAACAGGTATTGGCACAGACGGTTTGGCAGCAAATCTTGGTCGATCGCTAACAGCGTCTCATCCAATTGAAGAATGTGCTTTGCCAGAGCTAACTCGGTTTCTTCCTGGAGGGAAATGGGGCTATCGACTCCCAAAGTATCGAAGTCGACGTTGCCTTTGCGACTGATGCCCTGAATACGGACATAAGCGTAAAGCATGTAAGGAGCAGTATTCCCCTGAAGAGCCAGCATTTTGTCGAAGCTGAAGATGTAGTTGCTAGTACGGTTCTGGCTCAGGTCTGCATACTTAATGGCACTGATGCCGATGACCTGAGCAGCATGGGCAATGAACTCTTCACTTTCCTGGCGGCCTTCTTCAGCAAAGCGGGTTTCTAGATCTTGGCGGGCGTGGGCGATCGCCTCCTCCAACAAATCCATTAACCGCGCTGCATCTCCAGAACGGCTCTTTAGCTTCTTACCGTCATCCCCCAACACACTTCCGAGAGGTGCGTAGAGAAACTCTTGGTCTGTGATCCATCCAGCCCGTTTGCCAACCTGGAAGATCTGGGCGAAGTGATTAGCTTGTTCCGCTCCGACCGGGTATACAACCCGGTGAACCTTATCCACATTGACCCGATAGCGAATAGCTGCCAGATCTGTTGTGGCATAGTTGTAGCCACCACCAGACTTTTGCACAATCATCGGAAGTGGCTTCCCTTCCTTATTCGTGAAGCCTTCCAAGAAAACGCATTGGGCACCCTGATCTTCAACCAGAAGACCCAGCTTATCCAATTCGGTGATCACGTCTGGGAGGAAGGGATTGTAGAAAGACTCACCCCGCAAGATAAGGGGTGAAAGCTTCATCAAATCAAAGATTTTCTGGTTAGTAGAGTTAGAAAGATCGCAGACAATCTGCCAGGCCCGGAGGGTTTCAGGATCACCTGCCTGTAACTCCACAACGGACTGACGAGCGACTTCCTGAAACTTTTCATCCTCATCGAACCGCTTCTTGGCAGCCCGATAGAACGAAGCTAAATCTCCCAGATCAATGGCACTGGAATCTTTTAGGGCATCCGGGTAGGCTTCGCGGAGGTAGGCAATCAGCATGCCGAAAGGGGTACCCCAGTCGCCCAGGTGGCTGATACGCAGGAGATCGTAACCTAAAAATTCGTGAATACGGGCCAAACAGTCTCCAATTACGGAGGGGCGCAGGTGGCCGACGTGCATTTCTTTGGCAATGTTAGGGCTGGGGTAATCAACGATCGCCCGCACACCCTGACGTAACGGCTCAACTCCCAATCGCGAATCTGTGCGAATAGCCTGGAGCTGTTGCTCTAAATAATCCAGAGTGAGGCGAAAGTTGATGAAGCCGGGGCCTGCGATCGTGGGAGTCTCGCACAGATCCGACACATCAATGTTTTGGACGATTTGTTCGGCGATCGCCCGAGGAGCCTGCCCTAATCGCTTTGCCAACGACATAGCCAGATTGGACTGGTAATCCCCAAACTTGGAATTACTGGCGGGCACGAGCATGGGGTCTGTGCCTGCCAGGTCGGGGCCAAAGGCGGCAATCAAAGCCTGCTCAATGCGCGCATTCAATTGAGCGATGGTCGAAATCATGGGTAATGGTAACGGTGTCCAGACGTTTGATTATAGGCTAGCCGTTTACCAAAATATAACGATTTTCGGGCTTCAAAGCCGAGAGTGCATGCTCTACGAGCATGCACTCTCGGCTTTGAAGCCCGAAAACTACCCGTCAGTAGCGTTTATGTGTGGATAGATTCTAATAATTTGGCGAAGGCTTCGTGTTCAGTGGAATTGCCAACAACAAGGAGACGATCGCCCTCCTCCATCACAACTTCGCCCGTGGGATACCGCAGCATTTGCTTTTGCCGCTTGATCGCCATTACAGTGGCTCCTGTGTGACGGCGAATATTGGCTTCTGCTAAATTCAACCCAACGAGCGGAGAGTAGGACTCCAGCGCGTACCAGTTATGTTGTAGACCTTCGATGGCCGTTTCCAGATCGGCGGCTCCCCAGTATTCGGCGCGTTCTGGAAGGATGTCACGATAGCGTCCGGTGCGATAGCGATTCACAATTTGCTGCACCGCATAAATGGAATCACCCAGGTTCAGCAGCATATGAGCGCCCATTTCCAGGGACGCTTCAAATTCGGGCTGCACCACTTCCTGGGCTCCCAACTGGTACAGCAGGTCAATCTCGTCGTTGGCATGAGCCCGGACGGTAATGTCGAGTTCTGGGGAAAGACTGAGGGCCCGGTTAAGGGTTAGGCGAGTTGCCAGGGGATCTGGTAGGGCGATCGCCATAGCTTTGGCCCGCTTCAAGTTGGCCTTTTCCAGAACCAGGGTACTGGAGGCATCACCAAACAGGTAAGGAATTTTGCGATCGCGCAAGGTTTGCAAGGCTGCTTCATTATTATCAATGACCAGAATGGAGTACCCCTGGAAATACAGCATCCGTACTAGGGTCGCACCCACACGGCCATACCCCACCACCACGACATGATCGACTAATTCCTCATCCAGTCCTGCCATATAGAGTGATACTGGAGTGCGGATCCAGGACCCCACCACCGGCAATTGTTCAAGGTATTGCAGGAGGTGAGGGGTAACTTTGAGCAAGAAGGGCGTTAGAACTAGGGACGCTGCCGTGATGCCCACAATCAGCCCATACTCCCGTTGGGAAAAGAGCCCGGCACTCTGAGCATTTCCCGCCAAAACAAAGGAAAATTCCCCTATCTGATTAATACCCAAACCTACGGTCAGAGCGGTTTTAAGGGGATAGCGAAAGATACAGACAATGAGGGTGGCGATCGCGGCCTTTCCAACCAGAGTCACCGCAACGAGCCCCAACAAAACCCATGCATTTTGTAAAAGAAATGTCGGGTCAATCAACAGCCCAATCGATGCAAAGAAAAGCGTGGCAAACACATCCCGCATCGGCAAAACGCGATCGAGGGCATGATCAGCATATTCAACATTAGAAATCATTAAACCGGCGACGAATGCTCCCATGGCAATGCCCAGTCCTAGAGCCTCAGTCAATAGAGCGATACCCAAACACAGGATTAGAATCCCCAGTAGGAATAACTCTTGGGAGCCACTTCTTGCCAATTGCCGAACCAGAAATGGGATAATAAATCGTCCTGCCAGGATAGCTCCCACCAGAAAGAGAGACGCTTTTAGAAAAGCGATCAACAGGGCAATGCCAATAGTTTCAGGGAGTTGAGTAAGTGCCGGAAGGACCGCCAGCATCAGCCCCAATCCCAAATCCTGAATAATCAGAATGGCGAGCATAATCTGACCGTGGACCGTCTGCACCTCATTTCGCTCAATCAAGCTCTTCAGCACGACGGCGGTGGATGAGAGGGACAGCACAGCCCCCAGGAAAATCGCTTTAGGAATCGTTTCAACCCAACCTGTCAAATACGCCAGTACACCGCCAAGAAGGATGGTGAGTAGGATTTGACCAGACCCACCTCCTAGAGCGATCGTTCGCAATCGCAGCAAATCCTTCAGAGAAAACTCCACCCCCAGGGCAAACAGGAGCAAGGCCACACCGACCTCGGAAAGCACCTGAATATCGCCCTCCAGAGCAATTAGCCCTAACCCGGCTGGGCCAACTACCATCCCCCCCAGCAAGTATCCCAACAACACAGGCTGGCGCGCTCGGTTAGCGATGTACCCGCCCACTGCGGCTGCCCCCAACACAGTCACCATATCGACAATCAGGGTCAGTTCACTTGCCATCGTTTCATCTCCGCCTAATCCTTCCTTCAGCGTACTCGTCCTGCTATGGTCAGAGCCAGGACCATTAAGGCGAGAGAGCATGGAGCTTAGCTCCACACTCTCTCGTGCCAGGGTTGCTTTAGAAACCGCTTTTTTGTGTGCTTCGTATACAAAAAAGCCCTTTCAACCAGTTTCTAGGATTGAGCAACGGCGATCGCCTGAATGTCCACCTTGCGATTAAACAGTACACGGGGTTTGAGCAGGACCCGGAAAAGCAGGAAGAGCGATCGCAACTCTCCAGGTGTTTGACGGCTCGTCCATTGCCCTGGGCGACAGAATAGTGCTTCGATCAACGCTCGTTGGGCTGCCAGGGGTAGGGGATCAAAGAAAACACGAACCTTTGGGGAAGCATCTGATGCGCTGACAACCATATGGCCTAACAGTGTCAATTCTTCCTCCATCAAATCCACTTTGACGGGAAGAGATTCGCCAGGGTGAATGGGCAAATTTGCCTGAGTGAGAGAGACTTCAGCCCCTTCCTCAGACAGCATGGTGGTTGTGCCCCAAAAGGTTTGCTCATTTACCTGCAAACGCACGGTGCGTCGCAAGGAGAACCAGGCGCTGGTACTGGGCCGAGGTACATCCAGCAAAATCAACAGACCCACCCCCAGCACAATCAAGTTATAGAGACTCCACATCCAACCTAAGGAAACTCCTCGAAAGGAATTCGTAGAAGATTGTGTCACCAGTAAGGTATTTCCCAAATTCAGCCACAGGCTTATAGCCGTTGCAACGAACAGAATGACCAGCGGTAGTGCAAGGTTCCAGTTATAGGTGAAGCGATCGCTCACCGTTCCTTTCGGTGTGACCCGGAATCCCTTTGAAAAAGGATTGAGCATCACCTTAATGACCGTCACCGCTAATGGAAAGCACAGTACCAGGGCATAAATATCAGACAGCACCGCTGACCGCGAACGGTAGTTCAACCAGGAAAACACAGACAATTGCACTAAATAAAACGGCAGGAAAAAGTACAGTAACTCTGCCGTAGTAGATCGAAAAGGAATGATGCCGAACGGATAAAACAAAGGAAATAACAGAAAACCAACTCGAGAAATACTAGTGAACCAGTGCAACAATCCTTCTAAATGCGCCAACCGTTGAAGTAGGGTTAAACCCGGAATCGTCAACGGATTTGATTTAATAAAGAAAGCTTGCAAGGTTCCTCTAGCCCACCGCAGCCGTTGTAAAGCGTGCGCTGCAATATTTTCAGCAGCCAGTCCAGCACTTAATTTCTCCCCTAAATAGATCAACCGGTACCCCGAAGCCGAGATGCGGATACCCGTGAAGTAATCTTCGCTGAGAGAATCGGTAACAAACCCACCTGTCTCTTCTAGGGTCTGTCGCCGTACAACAAAAGAAGTGCCTGCACAGATTACACTTCCGGCACCATCTCGAATAGGCTGAATTTGCCGATAGAAGACCTCCTCTTCAGGGGTTAATACATCTTCCAGGCCCAGGTTACGGGCAATTGGGTCGGTGTTATAGAAGGTTTGGGGCGTTTGCACCAGGGCCACTGTAGGATTCTGAAAGAAGCCCACGGTGCGGGTCAGGAAATTACGGGTGGGAACAAAGTCCGCATCAAAAACAACAATGAGTTCTCCCTGAGTCCGAGGTAAGGCATGGTTCAGGTTGCCAGCTTTAGCACTGCGGTTGTCGGATCGGGTGAGGTAATGGCAGCCCAATTCAGATGCTAAAGCCCGAATTTCAGGACGACGAGTATCATCCAGAATATAAATTTTCTTGTTAGAGTAATCTATTGCTTGGCACCCAATCACGGTGCGTCGCAGAATGAACTCCGGCTCATCATAGGTAGGAATGAGAATATCCACTGACGGCGTGTAATGACCGCAAATCACATCATGAGCATACGCATCTGCTTCACGACGACGATCGCGCACCCGCAACATAAGAAACAACTGAACACTGCCGCTGCCCATAACGATCAGTTCTAGAAACAGCAGCAGCAGACTGAACGTTCCATTTAAAGGAGTACTGAGGTTTAAGGTTGTGAGCGATCGCCACAACACATACCTCACCGTTAAAATTGCCAGCAAGCCGACGACGAGCACCCGTGACCAGGGGCGAGGCTGTGGCGACACCTTCATCACCATCAGCACCAGCAGGAAAAGGGCCGCAGGAAAAACCCACAGATAAGGTTCTACCGCTATAGGTACCCTCAGCCATGTAGGAGGCTGTTCTTGGAAATAATACAGATGGGTAAAAAAAGTCGTGATGGGGTCGTGCCCCGTGAACCAGGCGATGGCGATCGCCACAGCAACAAGCACACTTCCAACCATGACGAGAGTAGCCGTTTGGGGACGGCTCTTTCTCCAGCGGGCGTTTCGCACCCTTCGACGCACAAACTGAGAGGTTGTCATAAGAGAACTCCCGTCTAACGCTTTGTTTCGTGAACCACTCTGTAGGTATACGAGTTGATCAGCCGATAGGATTTAGAAATCTAAATTTTTGTGAAACAGCGTTTGACTATAACCCGTTTTCAAAGGCCAGAAGTGTTCAATCTGCACCCCAATTCAGGTCAATTAAACCCAGGCTAGATATTTTGGAAGCCTATGCCCTAAGTCGTATTTAAGCGATTTGAGCTTGAATCAGCCACGGTTGTTTTTGTGAGAGCCGTGCTCCGTACGGCTCTCACAAAAACAACCAGATTTTAAACGCTTGAAAAGCGCTGTAACTTTACTTGTTAACCTCAGTTCGGGTTAAGGGCTTTTTCGAGTGCCGCGCTTCGCGTGGCACTCGAAAAAGCCCATTATTGCGTGCGCGACGCGCACGCAATAATGGGCGGTTCGGCTTATCCCGAACTGAGGTTTGTTATACCAAACAAATATGAAGCTGCGCCAAACTAGAAGAGTCCTCTTTGAGGTGATGGGCGATGACAGGACGTCCTTTTCAAGTCACGGTGACGGAGAGCCTGGAGCAGTTAGAG
>NZ_JAMPLB010000114.1:0-12739 GCF_039962325.1 Leptolyngbya sp. PL-A3 | reverse complement strand
TGGCCGAAACCGAACTCAGTGTTCTAGCTCGGCAATGTTTAGATCGCCGCATTGCCGATGAAGAAGCTTTACAACGAGAAATCCTGGCTTGGGAGGAGCGTAGAAATACCCAATTGCGAACCATCGATTGGCAATTTACGACCGATGATGCGCGGATTGAACTCAAACGGCTTTACCCCTCATTTCAACCTTGACAAACCACTAGATTCTCCATTTCATCCCTTCATTGATCACTGCCAGGAAAAAGTCAGCAGGGGAGTGGGCGTATTAGTCCAGCAGATTGCGTAGAATGTCATGAACGATAACCGCCCTTCAGGCAAGCTAGGGTCATTCAAATGATACGGTCCCCACAGCTACAGGCGGTCTACCAACGGGCATGGATTCTACAACAACGCATGGATGAGCTTCCTGAGGCGCAGAAAGTCGTACTTGTCACTGCTTTAGAAGAACTTCAGGCCGTTTTAGAAGAATTGCAAGCCTCCGAAACAGAACTGCATTATCAGAATCAAGCATTACTTGATACTCGCCAGGCAGTAGAAGCAGAACGCCAACGCTATCAGGAACTCTTTGAGTTTGCGCCGGATGGCTACCTTGTTACGGATGTAAACGGGAAAATCCAAGAAGCAAACTGTGCGATTGCCGCCTTGCTTCAAGGCCTGATTGAAGCGACGCTGTCATAAAGTGCAATTAGGCTGTAACCTTTATCCTATAAGGGTTACAGCACAGTTATTTTGTACTAAAAAATGCCGTCATTTTCCACATTAGCCTCGGCCAAGTAACGAATTTATGTTGTTTCAGGCTCCGAATTAGGGCTAATTGCATCTGGTGACAGCGTCGCTTCAATCAGGCCTCCATTAGCATTTTGAAGCGGGCAAGATCGTCTCCAATTTGCTGTTTTGGATTTTCACCAAATAGCTTGGCAATCGCATCTCCAACGACTCCAGCAGGTGCATCATAGGTTGCGATGACTTTTACCTCAGTCCCCCGATCGCCAGGAGCAGGTTGAAAGTGAACCGAACCAGAATTCGCAATGTCTGCCCCTTCCACTGAAGTCCAGGCAATCATTTCGTTCGGACGATCTTCCGTGATTCTGGCATCCCATTCAACGCTGTTGCCCATCGGTGCGCTAGTAACCCAGTGCGATCGCCCGTCGTCATAGACATTCACACTTTTAAGGTGCCGGGTAAAGCGTGGTAAGTTTTCTAAGTTGTGCCAGAAGCGGTAAAGATCTTCTGCGGATTTCTCAATGGTTACCGTTCTTTCGACTTTGATAGGTTGAGCCATTTCAATGTCCTCATTTGTGAGTGGGCTTCATCTGTTCATCAAACAGATGAAGCATTACTTCATCTGTTTGATGAACAGATGAAGCATTGCTTCAATGTCAGGATTTGCCCCTTCGGCTACGATTTGTAAAAACGTTGAATCGTTATGGGCACATCCCACCCGAATAAACTGAATCAACTTCTCTTGATTTATTTACCGTTTAACCGTACTCACCCAAAACTTCCCCACACCTTAAAGGCTATGCTTGAATTTTCTTTGGTTGGTTTAGTTGTCTTAAGCATAAGAGGCTGGCGCTAAATGTACTCTGTCAAAAGTAATAAGAGGCTAGCGCTGCATGTCCTCTGCCAAAAGTTATAAGAACGTTTGTATCAGATGACTATGAGTATGGCTGATTTCCAGTAGGAGTGATGATTGAAGGGGTGCGATGTAGAAAGTCGAGTGTTTGAGGATTAACTTTAATCCTCAAACACTCGACTTTCTACATCGCACCCCTTCAATCACCCCGTATTGCAGTCCGTTTATCGGTACCACAATCACTTCAGACAGCATTCATTCTTCCCCCCCGCCTTAATTCTCTAATTCCCCCAATTATCTCTATTTCGCTAAACTTACACTAAACTACTGAAGGAAAGGCTCAAGCCTCAAGTTTAGGGAGGATTTTAGTCTTATACCAAGCGGTTCAGAAAAGTTTGGCCGGGGAAGATGAAGCTATTCAAGCGACGGTTTCGTCATCAAGACTGGCTGGGTTGAGGCTTGCAGTGATGTTGTTGAAGAGTTGTAGGGCGGCTTCCAGATCCTCGGAGATTTCGAGGGCGAGGGTATCGGGAGGTGGGAGGTTGTCAGAGTCTTCGAGGCTTTCATCACGGAGCCAGAAGATGTCGAGGTTGGTTTTGTCACGTTGAATCAGTTCTTCGTAGCTGAAGGCCCGGAAGCGTTCTGTTTCCTGGCGGTCGTAGCGATCGCCCACGTTGTAGCACTTCACGAAATCCTCCAGGTGGTGATAGCGGAGGGGATTGGTTTTGAGGGTGAAGTGTTGGTTGGTGCGGAGGTCGTAAATCCAGAGTTTGCTGGTCCAGGAGGTTTCGCTGGCGGGTTTGCGGTCGAAGAAGAGGACGTTGGCTTTTACGCCCTGGGCGTAGAAGATGCCTGTGGGAAGGCGCAGCAGGGTATGAACATCGCAGTCCTTGAGGAGTTTTTTGCGGATGGTTTCGCCTGCACCTCCTTCAAAGAGGACGTTGTCGGGGAGGACGACGGCAGCGCGTCCGTTGATGGTGAGGATGGATTTGACGTGTTGGAGGAAGTTGAGTTGTTTGTTGGAGGTGGTGGCATCGAAGTCTGAGCGCTTGTAGGTGAGGGCTTCTTTTTCGGCTTTGCCTTCTTCGTTGAAGATGGTGATGCTACTTTTCTTGCCGAAGGGGGGATTGGTCAGCACGATCTCGAAGTGATCGCTGGGTTCTGCGGTCAGGCTATCGCCAGTTTCGACGGGGCTGGTATCGCCGCCGATCCCATGCAGGTGGAGGTTCATGGCGCAGAGGCGCACAACTCCATCCGATACATCTTTGCCGTAGAAGGTGTTGAGCTTGAGGGCTTTTTTCTGGGGTTTGTCGAGTTTGTAGTTGCCGGGGTTGGAGAGGAAGCTGTGGGCGACGAGGAAGAAACCGCCAGTTCCACAGGCGGGGTCGCAGATGCGTTCACCGGGCTTGGGACGAATGACTTCGACGATCGCCTCAATCAATTCTCTTGGTGTGAAGTATTGCCCTGCGCCGCTTTTGGTGTCCTGGGCATTTTTCTGAAGGAGTCCTTCGTAAATGTCGCCAGTGACATCAGTACCCAAACCGCTCCAAGTTTCTTCGTTGATGAGTTCGAGCAGGCGTTTGAGCTTGGCAGGGTCTTGAATTTTGTTTTGAGATTTGCGGAAGATCACCCCCAGCATTCCTAATTTTTTACTCAGGCTTTCCAGGGTGTGGCGGTAGTGGGTTTCCAGGTCGTCGCCGTCTTTGCTGCGGAGGGTTTGCCAGTTGAATTCGTCGGGAATGATGGCAGCCTTACCCAAGAGCGTGGTTTGCTCGTTAGCCATTTTGAGGAAGAGCAGGTAGGTTAACTGCTCTACGTAGTCGCTGTAGCTAACGCCATCGTCGCGGAGGACGTTGCAGTAGTTCCAGAGCTTTTGGACGATGGAGGCGGATTCGGTCGGCATTGAGGTATCAACAGAAATCAGGGGTTGGCGGTGCTGACGACACCAGGGGTCAGGCTGGATAGGAAGGAGAGGATGTCCTGGATGAGGGGGTGTTGGCGCAGGGTTTGGAGGCGATCGCCCACTGCCCTCTCCAATGCTTGCTCAATGAACTGCCCCTGAAAATCCGGTAGGTTTTCTAGCAGTTCTTTAGGATGGTGTTGGGCAAGTTGCCACTCCAGGTCGGTGAAGTGCCGCTGGGCAATTTCTTCGACCAGTGCCCGATCCTGGAAAAAAACGGCTTCGATTTCGGGAACGGCGACGGCAATTTTGAAGGGGGTTTTAGCGGCGGCTTGCCGCAGGAGAAAGCCGAGGTCTTGTAGCTGCTCACGGAGACGGGAGAGGTCGTTGGTTTTCGCATCCATGACCAGGATGGTAGGGATGCGCTCTGTAAGGAGCAGTTTTTGAGCCATCGACTCTGCACCATACTCACTTTCGCCGCTCACAAACAGTACCGATCGCAGACTAGATTCAGGCAGGATCTGTCTGAGAATGGCGGCGTGGGAGGGGTCTTTGGTGACGATGTAGGCAAGAGTCATTCAAGCGTCCTCGGTCGGATGTCATAGTTGGGGGTTCCTTGCTCGATACAGACCCGATATTTTAACCGCAAGGATTGGCTAAAACACTGCTGGTCGAGGGCGTAGGCAATTTCGTCCCCAGTCCACAGCAGGATGGTTTGGGGGGCGACGTATCGAGCCAGGATGGTTGCAGCGTAGGTGAACCCGCTGTAGCTAAACACCATCCCAACGGTGGCAGCGGGTCGGCGTAGAAGCTGATTCCGCATTTTAGCGATTGGTTCAATGTTAACCCTATCGGCTAAATCCTTACATTCCACTAAACAGGCTAAGCCGTTGGAGTAGATGACTCCATCGATTTGCTCGACTTCTTCTTCCTCTAAAACGACGCTGTAGGGATAGGTTACCTCGGCATCTTCTAGCTCAAAGGCGCGGAGGATCAAGTATTCAAAGGCTTTTCCAGAATCCCAACCGGGGGTATTGCGGGCGGCGATCGCCTGCCATAGCTCGATCAGTTGCCCTCGGTCATAGGTTTGGATTTGCTGCCGATATTCTGCGTCTGTTGCCATGAATGCAAGGTTAATTTATTGAGATTCGCCATTTGGGGAAGGAATGACAGGAAGTTCAGGTCGTGGGTTCTCCGTTGGTTGACTCTAGCAGGATTAAAAACTAATCACTATAAATAGCTTTCTGCCAGTTCTTTGCTGCTTTTACCTGCTCAACGGTTAAGCCTTTAGCCCCTGTGAGATCTGCATCTTGAAGATCTGCCCCTTGTAAATTACAGCCCTGGAGCTTGGCTTCTTTAAGATTAGCCTCCACCAAGTTGGCATTGCTAAGGTTGGCTTGCTCTAAGTTCGTCTCGCAGAGCGTTGATTTCCGAAATTCGCAGTTTTTCAGGTTGGTGCCAGAAAAGTTACTTTTTCGTAGATCGGAACCATGGAAATAGGTATTACTGTGATCCGAGTCAAAGAAAGCAACTTCTCGGAGATCGTTGTAATTGAGATAAAGCTCCCCATCGATGGGGTCTTTTGTTCTATCTCGGTGTCCCAAAACAGATATGGCTGATTGGACATCCTTCTGATATTTGACTGAGTTTGAGGCCAGCTTTTCCCCTCCCAAACCGCACTTATCCCGCACGAAAGAGGCCAGGATCTCCATAATTGTCCAATGATCTCTGGGGGAGTCTTGAGTAACTCTTAGAAGAGCGTAAATACCTCCAATGCGAACAGAGGTGCTGTCATGGCCTAGCTGCTCAACGGCTTTGGAGAAGCGATCGGTGATGTTTTGTTCTTGAGTAGCCACTAATTGGCGACGGGCAATGATGATATTCCAGAAGATAGCGATGCCGCCCACAACGGTTGCAACTAGCTGGATTAACTCAATTCCTGTCTTCGCACGTTCTTTGGCTTCGATGTTGCCCCAGGACTGGTATATATCAATGCTTGTGGGAATGATGATCGTGGTGACCACGAAAGCAGCGATCGCCAACGCTAACGGAACCGACCATTGGGCTAACGCTGGTTCTATTTGTTGTAGCCATTTTGGGGCTTGAGGGTTGCCATGCTTCATGATTCGGGTTCCTCCACTGAGCCTTGAAACATCTCTAATTGCGGTGAGGAAGCATTGCTCTTGCGGTTCTTTACTGTATTCTTCCGCTTTGCTTTCATTTCTGCTTCTCGTTTGGCTTTCTCGGCTTTGATGCGATCGCACAACACCGAAGCAGGCTCATCATTCGGATCTTGAGGAACAAGCTTACCCTCAAATGCTTGTTTCAAAATACTCTGACGCAATCTTTCTGCACGTTTGAGGTTCTTTTCTATACTCTTTTCGATTTGATTAATAATCGAGAAACACTGCTCTAATTCCTCATGTATCCGCTTCTGTTCAGCAGAAGGTGGCAATTCCAGTGCAAGGTTATTGAGCGTAGTTAGACTCACATTATACTGACCCGCTGATGTTGCAGCAGCACTTTCAATCCACTGCCGAATCCGAGAGTAATGCCATATTTGACTAACCCAGTATGGTAAGTCTTCCGTATTAACAATACGAAAGCGAATTAAATACGAAGCAAAAAAATGTGGTTTTTCATAATTTTGAGTCACTAAAGCTGCTCTACCAATCAAATCTCTACTTCCATTTGTACGAATAACAAGCAAATCTCCAGTAGCAAGGCTATTCGATAGGTTCGAGCTTTTGGCTCCTAGAGCAAACTTGAGATCATCAAGAACAATCTTTCCTTCAACAAGGTTAGGAATTCTAAGAACTGGATATCCAGAAAAGCTATAATCACACTTCTCTGAGGTGCCATAACCACAATCCCAACTTACCTGCTCCAACGATACCCAGATCCACCCATCCGGAAGTTCAGGTAAATCAGCAGTCTTAGGTGGGGTAGGCTCTTTGTATTTCTTCTTCCAGGAGTCGTCTTTGGGGAGTTTGCCTTTGGCTTGCATTTGGGCAAGTTGGTCGGCTTCCCATTTTTCGCGGCGTTCCTTGAGGATGCGATCGCGCAACACACTGGCAGGCTCCAACGTATCGCGGTGGGCTTCCCGCCACTCCTGGGTCAGCTTGCCCTCCACCGCCGCCTTCAACACCGCCTGACGATAGCGCTTCAGCTTCTTCTTCAGTTTTTTCAGTAACTCAACCCCTGCATCCAGTTGAGTAAAAAGCTCCTCGATTTTCTCAACAATTCGTTCTTGTTCACGACGAGGAGGCAAAGGAATCTTGATAGCTCGGATATCATCCAAGCCCAAACCTGTTTTAGTAGCTCCTCGCTGCAACTCTAGAAATTGCTTCTGTGCACCGTATTGAGCCGCTAGGTACCAAGCTAGAAAGGCTGCATTGAGTTTAGGAAAGGGTCTAGCAAGTGCTACATGCTGATTTATGTAAGCCTCCTCAAAATTTTCCGGAACAAGACCGATCATGCCAATATCAGCCGTAATTGAAAGTAAAATATCCCCTTTCTGAACACGGCTTCTAGTCCCTTCGACACCTTGTGGTAGTCTTACTCTCTGAATATCCGTTAAGTCAATTGTGATAGAAGCATGGTTGAGATTACCCATCCGTAGAAAGGCAACGCCTGAGTCAGCGTAATACTGAGCCCAACCTCTTGAACCACTGGTGATAAAACTAAAAACTACATCACCTGTTGTCCAACACCATCCTTCAGGAATCTGAGGCAACCCGTTCTCACTTCCCATTAAGCCGCCAATACCTCATTCAATTCCTGCAAAATCTGCGGCAAATCTGATCCAAACAGTTGCACCGCTTTCAACTGCCCACCTCTGCCATCAAACGGCGTGTACTCAAAATCATCCGCCTCAATGTTCAAGCTTGTGGCAATGTGGTCGCGGATCATCTCCAGCCATTCCCGTTGTTCCCTTGTAAACGAGCGTCCTGCCTGCTCCTGTTGCGTCAGCCAGGTTGCAAACCGTTGATTCACCACCTCAGAAAACGGCTCCAGTACATCAGTTTCACCAATCGCATAGCGTACCAGAGAAATCAGATTCGTCAAAATCTTTTCTGGCTTACCCCGCACTTTCGCCGCTTCCAGTTGTTCATAGGCGTGCCACAACCCCTCCGGCGTGAAATGGTAAGGCGGACGGGCGATCGCCTCCGCCAACTGCCGAATCTGGTCATAGGTAAACTGCCGCTGCCCATAGGGCTGGTTATAGAGAATTTGCAGCGCCGTAATCTCGTCCTTGTGCTGCTCAATAAACTGCCGGAAACTCTCGATGAGCGATCGCGCCCGTTCCGCCGCTGCCGAATCATACCCGGCAAACAACACTTCATCCTGGCTCACCGTGTCGATGGTTTGTTCTTTTTGCGATCGCAACCCATTCAACAGATTCCGTAGCTCTGGGCTATCAAACGGCTCGCAGGCTTCATCCACCAGGTCTTCCGTTGCCCGCTCAATCTCTCCATCCGTAGGAGCCTCCGTCTGAAACTGCGCCTGTGCCCTGGCAATCTGCTGATCCGGGTCTGTCGCCCCCAGCAAACTGCTAATCACCTGGGTCAGCGGTTTCCCCGCTGCCGCCTCCACCTGCTGCCGCTCCCCCTCATCCAGGCGATGGTTCAACCGCGCCAGTCGTCCCGCCAAAGAGGTCAGCACATCCGGTTCCCGGTTGCCCTGGGCGATCGCCAGCATCAACTTGTCAAAAGGCATCGAGCGCTTCCGCTCCAGAGGGCGCGAGTCCGACTTGTCGCTTTCGCACACCCCCACCGCATCCACAATCACAAAATGGGTCTTGCCATCCGAATCCGGCGTGACCGCCTGATACTCTGTCACGCTAATGGTGCGCGTCCCCCGTCCCTTCATCTGCTCAAAGAAGCCTGTCGCCCGCACATCTCGCATAAACAGCAGACACTCCAGGGGCTTGATGTCCGTCCCCGTAGCAATCATATCCACCGTCACCGCAATCCGAGGATAGGGCGAGTTGCGGAAACTGGCGATCAAATCCTCCGGCTTCTCTCCCGTGGTGCGGTAGGTAATCTTCTTACAAAACTCATTCCCCTTACCAAACTCCTCCCGCACAACCTCCACAATATCTTCGGCGTGGGAGTCATCCTTGGCAAAAATCAGCGTTTTGGGCACCCACTCCCTGCCGGGGAAGATTTCCGTGAACAGTCTGTCCCGAAACGTGCGAATCACCGTGCGAATCTGATCCTTCGCCACCACATCCCGATCCAACTGTCGGGAACGATAGGTCAGATCTCCGTCCAGTTGCTCCCAGCGCAGCTTACGGGTGAGGCGATCGCGCCGATCCACATAATAGCCCGCCTCCACCTGGCTCCCCTGCTCCGTAATGCGTGTCTGAATCCGGTACACATCGAAGGGCACATTCACCCCATCGGCAACTGCGCGATCGTGGCGATACTCCATCACCAGATTCTGATTAAAAAAACCAAAGGTCTGGATGGATGGCGTTGCCGTCAACCCAATCAAAAACGCATCGTAATACTCCAACACCTGCCGCCACAGGTTATAAATCGAGCGATGGCACTCATCGGTAATGATGAAGTCAAAATCTTCCAGGGGAAACTGCGGGTTGTAGCGCACCGTTCTCGGCTCCCCGGCTTGTGCCCCCTGGTCAAACAGCGACTCTTCCTCATTGGCCTCGTCAAACTCCTCCTCCCCCTTCAGCATCGAGTAAAGCCGCTGAATCGTCGTAATGCAGACTTTACTGACGCGATCAAGCTTGTTGGAGGTCAACCGCTGCACGTTATACAACTCTGTAAACTTGCGCCCATCATCCGGCGTCACATACTGCTGGAACTCCCGCAACGTCTGCTTGCCCAGGTTGCCCCGATCCACCAGAAACAAAACCCGCCGCGCCCGCGCAAACTTGAGCAGGCGATAGACCGCACTCACCGCCATATAGGTCTTGCCGCTGCCCGTCGCCATCTGAATCAACGCCCTGGGCCGCGAAGCCGCCAGGGAGGTTTCCAGATTTGTAATCGCTTCAATCTGGCAATCCCGTAACCCAGTGGTGAGCAGAGGCGGCATGGAACGGAGGCGCGATCGCAACGTATCCTCTTCGTCTAACCACTCTCGCAATGTCTCTGGCCTGTGGAAAGCAAACACTCGGCGCGATCGATAATCCGGGTCTCGCGAGTCCCGAAACATCGTCTCCACCCCAGTACTTTCATAGGCAAAGGGCAAAATCTCGTGATACCGCTTCAGCACATCCGGCAACCCAGCCTGATACTTGGCCGACTGATCCGCCACGCCGCTGAGGGTCGTCCCCACCGCCTTCGCCTCAATCACCCCTGCCGCTTTGCGCTTGATAAACAGCATATAATCCGCAAAGCCCGTCTTCAGGGGATACTCCCGCACCGCAACCCCCAGCCCAGCACCCAAATTCAATTCACTATAAGACTGAACCTGCCAACCAGCATCGGTCAAAAGCTGGTCAATGAGTTGCCGTGCCTGTTCTTCCGGCTTCATGGGAAAGACGTACCATGATGTTTTCCACTTATTCTGCCCTTATCTCCCAATATCAGCACCTCTAAACACAATTTTTATTCGCTCAAACCGTAGGGTCAGTAAATTGCCAAACTTCTTACGAAAAAATCAGGTCTAGAAGCCAGGTCTTTTCGTAAGAAGTTTTCTGTACAAAACCAAGGATTTATCGGTCTGGCTCGATGAATTGCCTGTACCATAACGTTACGGTACATCTTTTGTACCGTAACGTTATGGTACATATTCAGACTCATGCCTAAAGCTGCTCAGCAAGTCAGAATTGCGATTGAGAGCAATACCGGAGGTTCTGGAAAGACAACACTGGCAACCCATCTGGCTTATGCGTTGGGGAAGAAGGGATACAAAGTCGTCCTCATAGACCTCGATCAGAATGGGTCGCTAAGCCTGTTCACGGGCAACGCAGCTACGCCTCAACGGGAAGAATCCGTTGCGAAGGTTTTTGATTCAGATTTTCGGGGAGAGTATCCGTTAGAGCCTATCTGGAAAGATTATGTAGAAAACGTTCAGGTCATTGAGGGTGGGGCACCGCTCGAAGATGTCATTCGGGGACTGCACCTCTATGAACGCAAGTACGAAGTCCTTAAGGACAAGTTAGAAGATTATCCCCTCGATGCAGATGTTGTCATTCTAGATACACCTGCCTCGCTAGAGCCGATGGGCTTAATAGCCCTTGCAGCATCCACTCATATCCTGGTGCCCTTAAAGCCAGAGTATAAGGATTCGTTTGGGGCAGCGGGGATGGTCAACTGGTTCTATCAGAAGATCGAAGCTCTGCGATTGCGGCCAAAACCTGAGATCTTGGGGTTTGTGCCGTCGCGGGTCAATGTGGCTAAGTTTGCGGCACATCGTAATTTATTAGGGCTGGACAGTAAAGGAAAGCCCAGAACGGATATCGATTTGACCGATACCATTCCTTACCAACTCGGACAAATGGGAATTACTTGTTTCCCTCCTATCAAAGAGTCGGGTTTCATCTTGAGTGCCAGTGGAACAGGGCTGCCTGTTCAGGTTTACCAGCCTGGGGATGCGATCGTGAAATTGTTTGACCCGATTGTGGCGCGTATCATCAATCTTGTGAAAGGGAAGTAATGCCAAGACCTAAACCCATTGGAGCCAGCCAGATCTTTGCAGAGGCGGGCCAAACTCAGAAAGTTCACCAGCTATCAGGCCGGGTCGAAGAACTGGAAGCTGAGATTGTTCGGCTCAAGAGCCAGGAATTAGCTAGCCAGGAAAAGTTAGAACTAGAGGCAAAAATTCAGGAGTTGACCCAGCAGCTTTCTGCCCAGGGTGGGGTTCAGGAAATTGAAATTATGCGGATGGAGCGTAACATTTTCCAGCCCCGGCAGACATTTCCTCAGAGTGAACTGAGAGCCTTTGCCGAGCTACTGAAAGAAGAGGGACAGCATACCCCAGTCATTCTGTTTCCCTGGAATGATGGGTATTTGATTTTTGATGGGGAGCGGCGGTGGCGGGCAGCCCCGCTTGTTCCTTGGACGACCTTGAAGGCCGTTATCATTCCGCTGGAGTCGGAAGAGATTAATCTTCAGGAAATTCAGAGCCAGGCTTTATCGACCTCCATTCACCGGAAAGATCTGCACCCCCTCGACCTGGCAGAGTGCCTCATTAACCAGATTGTTTTTCGTAATCCAGAGATTGAGGAGGAGCGCGATCGCATTCCCACCATCCTCAATACTTGCTTGCAACGGATTAAGCGAAACAAACGACTTTCGGATTTAGCAATCATCACCACGGCTCCACGGGAGGAGCAGAAGGAATGGCTGGAGTCGATTGAACTGAAACAGGTAGCAGAACTAAAGATCTTGCAGACACTGCTGGACTATCAACTAAACCCATCTTCTATCAGCACGAATATTTTCCCGATGTTGGCGATCGCCAATGACCTTAAGGATGTGGTTCGGGAATTTGGTTTAGATGCCAGTAAGGTTCGCGAACTGAACAAACTTTCGGCTGAAAAGTTGAACCTGGGTACAGCGAAAGCCACAAAGGTAAGAACACAGGCTGCCAGAAAGGTGGCAGTAGAAAACCTATCGCTGAAGGAAACCCGTGATCTGGTTAGTGAGTTGTTGACTTCCCATAACGCCGAACAACAAGTGGCTTACAGTCAGTCTCAACGGGCTATCAAGACGCTGCAAACCATTTCTGTCGAGGGGTGGCAACCCGATGAAATCCAGTCATTAAAGCAAGCCTTAGAAGCCAAGCTGGCAGAGCTTGAGCAAATCTCAAAATCACTATAGGTTGTGTCAGTTCATGCGTCTGGTTCATCCTGAGCCAGATCTGAGAGGGCAGCCTCCATTTCTAGTTCAAGTTGTTCGACAGTTGGTAGGCTCTCCTGGAGTTGGGCTAGCAGTTGATGAGTAGCCACGGCCATCGGAGTATTGATGTTTCGCAAGGCGTATTCGGCGATCGTGCGATCCTTTGAACGGCATAGAACGATGCCAATGGTAGGGTTATCACTTGGGTGGCGCAGCAGGTCATCGACAGCAGAGATATAGAAATTCATCTTACTTCAACCGTTCTCCAGGGATTTCTGTGCGTATCACACCGGTTGGTCTGGATCTTTTACCTTATCCAGTAAGACCTGATTATGCCGCCAATCGGGATAGGGGAAGGACTTACGCCTCCTCCCCTCCCACACCACCGGGCATACGGGTCCGTACCACGGCGGTTCAACGGACTTGGTCTCTACCTAGCTAAACTGGGAAT
>NZ_JAMPLB010000113.1:0-12830 GCF_039962325.1 Leptolyngbya sp. PL-A3 | reverse complement strand
TTAAAACCAAGGCTGTGTTTCCAGATGAGGAGTCTGTTTTCAAGCTGATGTATTTGGCAATGAACAACATTGCTAAGCGATGGAATCGACCGATAAAAAATTGGAAGGCAGCCTTGTCTCATTTTGCTATCCTATTTCCAGGACGCTTCAACTATTAAAAATCTAAAGGCTTACACAAAAATCTAAACACTCTCCTCAATCCGTCTGCTGATGAAAATTGCATTTCTAATCAAGGCGATCGCGGGCGAGTCATTGTTTTTATCGATGGCTCAAATCTGTTTTATGCCGCTTCAAAACTAAATACTGAAATTGATTATGTTAAGCTGCTTCAATATTTAGTGGCTAACGATTTCCTGATTCATGTCTTTTTTTATACAGGCTACGATCCGATGAATGAGAAACAGTATCGGTTTCTTCAGTGGATGCGCTATAGTGGCTTTCGCATCATTACTAAAGCGTTAACACAGGATAAGAATAGTACTAAAAAAGCTAATCTAGATGTGGAAATTGCGGTGGATATGATGAGGTTAGCTCAGCATTGCGATACCGCTGTCTTAGTTAGCGGCGATGGAGATTTCGTCTATGTAGTGAATGCTATTGCGGCTCAGGGCGTTCGAGTTGAGGTTGTTGGCTTGCGTTCGATGACCAGCAGCTCTCTGATTGATGTTGCCAACTGTTATGTTGATCTTGCCAGCATTCAACAAACCATTCAAAAGTTTGATGATCGTGCCGATCAGCCATCGGTGGTTCTTCAAGGTTGAGTCTACAGTGATGCCTGTTCCTCATCTGTAGTAATCATTCGTTTTGTCGCAAAGCCGTTGAGAATCAGTCCCCGAATCAGCGCTACTTCTTGATCTAAACCCTTTGCATGTTCCTGATATTTCGTGGCATCGTTGAGTAGATTGTAACTTTCCATCCGCTCAGCCATTTGACGTGCAAATGTTACCTTTTCTTCCATTGCCCGGACAGCCGACCACAAGGCATTTTCCAAATTCTGAGTTTGCTCTGATAGGAACACATTCGCCGTAAAAGAGTGCCCTATATGACAGCGGAACCGCAGCGGTTCTGATGTGCCAATTTGCCAGATGCTACCGTTGCATTCCGGGCAAGTGTAAGTCGTGCGAGTGCCGATCGCTTCGACATGCTCTAAAAACTCCTGGGTATTCATTCCCTGTTCTGCAATCTTGGATTCAACTTCGATCTCTTCAGTCACGGGATATGCCTCCTCCTCTTCCTCGGCGGGTTCCTTGGATAACTGCACCAGCAGGTCTGAGATTTCTGCAAGCGGCAAGCAGTAATCGACCTTGACAAACCGCAAGGCACTCTTTGCCATGCTAGGATACTCGGCTTCGCTGGGGTCTTGCACGATCGCAACTCCACCTCGTTTCTTGATTGCCTGCAATCCTACCGTGCCGTCATCCAGGTAGCCAGTCAGCACTACACCTACCACTCTAGGACCATAAGCACGGGCGGCGGAACGAAATAGCGTGTCGATCGCGGGTCGAAATCGATTTTCTTGAGGTCCACGTACCACACGCATGACACCTTTATTAACTAACAGGTGATGATCAGGCGGTGCGACGTAAATTTGTGCTGATTGAATTGGCTCGCAATCTGACGGGTGAGACACTGGAAGAGCACTCACATCTGCCAGAATTTGAGGGAGAAGGCTGGGTTTATCAGCAGCGAGATGCTGAACAATAAAGAGGGTAGCATTCAGGTTAGAGGGGAGGGCACCTAAGACCATCCCTAATGCTTTAAGTCCACCGGCTGAAGTGCCAATAACGATAATGTCGTGTCCAGACATAAGTTCCTTCTTTGAGTGAATAAGGGCAGCCCAACATCATTTGGATCTTTTAGCGCAACTGAGCTGGTTAATCGAAAGTTTTCGGCAACTTAATGATAAAACTTGTTCCCTTACCCTCTGCACTTTCAACTTCAATTGTCCCTTGATGAGCCTCAATAATACTCTTGGCTAAAAATAGTCCTAATCCCCATCCTGTTTGATCTTCCGCAGAGGTCGTGCGACGAAATTGTTGAAAGAGGATAGACTGAGCGTCTGGGGCGATCGGCTCCCCTTCATTGTGAATAGTGAGGCTAATCTGCGTCTCGTTCTGCTGGAGCGTCAGTGTAATGGGCGTATCAGGAGCACCATACTTGACGGCGTTAATCGCTAGGTTTTCAATGACGCGCCGGATCTCTTTAAGGCTGCAATTGCCTCTGACATCAACATCGGCGATTACAACAAACCGATTCTTCCCATAAGCAAAGCTCAAATCCTCCGCGACATCCCGAACAAGGCTGTCTAAACTGCATTCTTCAAATTCAAGCCTCAAGCTCTGTCCTGACCGCAGCCGACTAGCATCAAGCAGGTTTTGGATCATTGAATCCAGCCGATCAACCGCATTTAACATTTTCGCCGCAATATTGACATGGGTGTCGCCTTGTTCAAGCCGACGCAGAGTTAGCTGGGTTCCCATTTTGATAACATTGAGTGGACCTCTAAGATCGTGAGTCAGAGTCACCATAAATAGCTCTTGAATATCTCGCAGCGTTTGAGAAAACTGAGTTGCCGCATCGTTAACAGCCTGCTCAATCGAGTCGATAATAATATCTCGCTCCCTCGTCTTTAACAGCGATTCTTCCTCCAAAACCTGAAAGATGACTTGACGGAGAATATGGTACTCAAAAATGAGTTGAGGCATGGAGTAGTCAGAAAAACCTGCTCGCTCATGTCCATGCTGCTTACCAATCCGAGTGCTTTCTAATTGATCGGCTTTTATTCTGGCAGATGTCCTTTCAATCTTATTTGACAGTTCATCGACTAACTGGTTTAGATACTGAGGTAGTGAATTTTGTAGAACCAGAGAATTTTGATGAATTGAGGCACCGACTTCATCCCGCGCTCGCTCTTCCCACATCCTCATGATTCTTTGAGTATTTTGCTTGAGGCGATCAGATGCTTGATTCAACATTGGTTTTGATATTCTACATGAGTGGTGGTAGAGACAAATTTTTAGCGCGGGTTTTGGTGGTGTTTCCAACAATTCCCCATTAATACATCAGGATGGGTTGCATGAAAGTTCGACTGACAGAAGTGTAATTGTGAAGAGGATCTTTCCTGGTAGATTTTCAACAATAACCGTACCACCCAAATGTTCGATTAGTTTCTGTACCAGTGCTAGTCCTAATCCGGTTCCACCTTGCTTCCAGGGATCTGCATTTGGAATGCGATAGAACTTATCAAAAATATGAGTGAGTTCATTGGCGGAAATATCCCCACTTGTGTTGCTGATCTGAAGTTGTATCGAGTCTGGTTGAGCTTGAATGGTAAGGACGATTTGTCCATTCTGAGGTGTGTATTTGCAGGCGTTGTTAAACAGCTCTGTCAAAATTCGCTCTAAGGTTGCTGGATCGGAAATTAAAACAGGCAAATTGGGGGCCAGGTCTATCTGAAAGGTTTGCTGACGATCTCGTGCCCGCTCTTGGAAGGGGGCAACCACTGGCGGCAGCCAATCATGGAGACAAATGGTTTCCATACTTAAAAGATGTTCACCCGCCTCAAGTCGTTGCAAATCGAGCAAATCATTAATCAAGCTAATTTCCCGATCGCACTCCGTATCTAAAATATTGAGGTACCGATCGACCGTATTTCTTTTTTCTAATTGGGTAGACTCTTCAACAGTAGCCCGCTCTTGAGCCAGCGCAACTTTTAACATCCGGATTGCCATTCTCATATTAGTCACGGGAGAACGTAGTTCATGAGACGTAGTGCTGAGAAAACTATCTTTAAGCTGGTCGAGTTTTTTCATCTCCTGAAGCTGAACTTGCGATGCTTGATAGAGTCGGGCTTGCCGAATTGCGATCGCACATTGGTTCGTAACCTGCATCAGCAGGCGAATTTCTGCTTCGCTAAAACCCTCTTGCTGCGGCTTGAATAGCCACAGGTCACCCAAAACACCCTGATCATCAACAATGGGACAAGCCAGAATCGTGAGATGACAAGTTGAGTTTTGATCAATCTCACAAAACTGAAAATATTCACCTTGCAAAAGCTGACGATAGGTTTCGGGTAGGGTTCTCATCGAAATCACCTGTCCCAACGACGAAGGGGAACAGGCGACTCCCTCAAGCTCAAAATTTGTAAACTCATAGCGAACCGTAGACGTGGCTAAACCAACGTCATACAGGGCTGTATCGCAGCAAATTAAGACGAGTACGATCGCTAATTCCTGCACCGCTGTTTGCAGAATTTGGCTCTCATCCAAACTGTCCCGCACTTTATCCGTAATTCGTTTTAGACCTGCTTCAAACTCAAGCGCTTGCTGTAGCTCAGCTGTGCGTTCTTGCACCTGCCGTTCTAGCTCAGAGTTGAGGTTTGCTAGAAGCTGTTCGACTTGTTTGCGTTCGGTAATGTCGCGCAACAGCCACCGCAAACTGACAATTTGACCTGACGTATTGCGAACGACCGCCACCGTTAGCGCAGCATCGAACGGCGATCGATGGGGTGAGCGCAAGCAGATTTGCCAATCTTGCAGGTTGTCTAACTCCTCTAATCGATCCAGGGTGCGATGAAAGGTGGCGCGATCAGGTTGATCAATAAAAATCAGCAGCGGTTTGCCGACCAGAAACTCTTGCGAAACATTGAGTAGCGTTGCGATCGCATTATTTGCCTCCTGAATTTTGCCATGGGCATCTGTGACCAGATAGCCATCGGGTGCAAACTCAAACAGTTCCTTGTAGCGCTGGCGTTCTGACTCTACAGCTTGACGAGTGTTGACTAACGCTTCGTTTTGATGATGCAGTTCTGCCTCAGATGCCTGCAATTCTTCTAAAACTGCCTGAAGCTCCGCCAATGCCTCCGATAAAAGTATTTGCTGGGATTCAGGTAGGTCGTTTGCCCGTTGTTGCAGTACCCATGCTCTTTGATACACCGCCTTCAACTGTGGGGATATCATACCTGTTAACCCTAGCCTGCTTCAATGGCGGTTGTTGCCCATAGCATCTTACTCAACACGAACACGCTGTGTACCCATCCATCTACTGATCTTGACCCTGCACTTCCTCCGCGCTTACTCGTCCACCCAGGTTTGCCACCATCCAAATCAATTGAGTTGAGTCAATCGGTTTAGCCATGTGTATTTGAAATCCAGCCTCAATCGCTTGCTGCCGCTCTCGATCGCTGACGTAAGCTGTAATTGCCGCTGCTGGAATCTGTCTTCCGACCTCTGTATCGAATGCTCTCACCTGCCGAATCAGGGAAAGTCCATCTTCATCAGGCATCCCGATATCTGCCAGGAGCACGTCATATTGATCAGGGGATTCAGTTAAAGCATCGATCGCCTCCCTAACTGAGGTAACCGTCACAACGTCTGCTCCGACCGCTTCTAGAATATACCTCATCAAATCGAGGCTATCTACTTCGTCATCAACCACCAGAATGCGTAAGCCCGTCAGTGACGGAACCTCCTGGTTTACAACTTCTGAAAGCTCTTCTGCTGTGGGTTCTAAGTAACTTGGTGATGTAGACTCTGGAGCTGTTGAGCGAAGAGGGAGTCTTACGGTAATGGTGGTTCCCTGCCCTTCTCCAGGGCTTTCGGCTCGCACTGTGCCACCATGCAGTTCTACAATATGTCGGACAATCGCCAAGCCTAACCCCAACCCCTGCCTCGCTTTCGTGCTGCTAGCGTCTCCTTGACGAAAGCGATCGAACACGTAAGGTAATAACTCCTCAGGAATGCCTTGTCCAGTGTCGCTGACTCGAATTTCGGCATAACTCTGTACGGGTGCAACTGTGACTTCTATCTGTCCACCAGCAGACGTAAACTTAATTGCGTTCGTTAGGAGATTCCACAGCACTTGCTGTAAGCGATCGCTGTCGCCCACAACGATGGCAGCATTTAGCTGTAAAACGAGTTGAATTGTTTTAGCCTCAGCCGCGAGTTGAACCGATTCGATCGCAACATCCACAATGGAGACCAGATCCAGTAGCCCCGTGTTGAGGTGCAGCTTGCCACTGGTGATGCGCGAAAGATCTAGCATGTCTTCAATGAGTTGAGATTGTAACCTGGCACTCCGCTCAATCACTTCTAACGCACGATCGACGGCTGCCTCATCGAGCTGCTGTTCGCGAAGCAATTGCGACCAGCCCAGCATGGTATTTAGTGGGTTACGGAGTTCATGGGAGAGATTCGACAAAAATTCGTCTTTGGCACGGTTGGCAGATTCCGCTTCTTGGCGGGCAGCCTGTTCCTGGTTCAGAAGGTGCGATCGCTCGGTTTCAAACTGCTTCCGCTCAGTGATGTCTTCGATCGCTAGCAGAATTCGTTGAGTCTCTCCAGCTTGAACAACCCTCCAGGCGTTCAACAGCATCACTTTGTGCCCAATCCGCTCAAAATCATGCTCCACCTCAAAATTTTGCAGGCTCGTATCGTTGGTCAAAATATCTTCTAGTAGCAATCGCAGTCCGGGGATATTCCACTGCCCGTTGCCCAACTCAAACAGTAGCGTCTGCGCGGTTTCGGGGGGAGCTACGTGAAACGTGTCATAGAAGGTTCGGTTGGCAGTGTTCACCCGAAAATCAGATTCCAGCACCAGCAGCGGCATTTGCACCGTTTCGACGATCGCTTCAGCATAATTCCGAGCTGCTTCTAGGGTGACAGCACTCCGCTTGAGGGCATCAATGTCTAGCAGCACCAGAACCACGCCATCGATCTGATTTTCGGTGGTACGGTAGGGGCGAATCCGCAACGTGTACCAATGCCCTCCCTGGGTTTGCACCTCTAGCTCTTTCACGCTCAGGGTTTCTAGCACCTCCAGAAGCAGCGACTCTAAGTCTGGGATGTTGAGATTGGCTCTGATGTCACTCAGGGGTCGCCCGGCATCCCCTGGAATGAGGTTGAATAAACGCTGTGCCATCGGCGTAAAGCGGCGAATGCGTAAGTCGTTAGTCAACATCAAAATTGGGATGTTGATGCTGGCAAGCAGATTGGTCAAATCGTTATTGACCTGGTGCAATTCCCCATTCCGACTACGAAGTTCTGCATTGGTCGTGTTGAGTTCTTCGTTGGTTGCCTGTATTTCTTCTTTGGCAGTTTCTAGCTCCTCATTCGTGCTTTGCAGTTCCTCATTGCTGGATAAAATTTCTTCATTAGCAACTTTGAGGTCTTGATTCGTATGCTCCTGGTCTTTGATAATCGCCTGCAAATATTCCTGAGTTGCGGCTCGTTCCTGACTGGCAGCGGCAAGTTCTTCCCTGAGTCGGGCGATCTCCCGCTCCAAATCTCCTTGAGGCAGATCTGAATAAATCGGACTAGGGCTACTAGCGGGGGGCGCGTCTTCAAACAGCACTAAAAAGCGGGACTCTTCAGTCATTGGAACTTTAAAGGGAATCACCTGAAGACTAACAATTCTCGAATGTTCACGTAGTGTCTCGGAACGAGAGTCACCCTCTTCCATGTGGAGTCCGTGTTTGGTGACGGGCACCTCTTGCCGTTGCGCTTGATAAATAGCAGCGCGTACCTCGACCAGTAAGCCATCCCTTAATAAGTTGAATAGGCTGAAGTTTGCAACTCCAGAGGTCAGTTTTAGATAGCGATCGACGTTTCCCCGAAATTGCAACACCTGCATTTTATCGTCGAGCACCACTCCCACCGGAGCGTAATGGCTGGCAATCAGGTGATCAACCTTTTTTTCTAAGTCAAACTCTTCGCTTGGAGGGGGCACTAATTGGCGATCGCTCACCTTTGTCAACGGATAGCTGCTTGGGATAAACGAAACTATCGGACGAGTCGCATTAGAATTCTTGGTGTAAAGCCTGTACTTTTTCTCGACTAACGTAAACAAATCTGACGGTTGACCAATGCTCTCGGCGGTGCCCAACAGCAGAAAGCCGGTCGGATTGAGACTGTAATGGAAGATCGTCATAATCCGCTTTTGCAGCGCGTCTCCCAAATAGATCAGCACGTTGCGGCAGCTAATTAAATCGAGATTAGAAAACGGGGGATCGCTGCCTAAATTTTGACGGGCAAATACACAGAGTTCACGCACCGCCTTATTAATTTGAAATCGCTCTCCCTCAATCGCATGAAAAAATCGACGGCGGCGTGCCATTGACATTTCCACCATCTGATTCTCGGCATAAATGCCTGCTCTGGCCTTGTCGATCGCCACTTCGCTGATATCCGTTGCAAAAATCTGGATCGGCAATTGGATGGCTTGATCTTCCAAAAATTCCAGCAGACAGATGGCGATCGAATACACTTCTTCGCCCGTCGAACAGCCCGTTACCCAAATCCGAATGGGTGCGTCAGCAGACTTGTTTTGGGTAATTGTGGGAAAGACTCGTTCCTTCAACAGGTCGAATGCATCTGGGTCGCGGAAAAAGCTGGTGACATGAATTAGAATTTCCTCATACAGCGCTTTGACTTCCGCCGGATGCTCTTGTAGATAGGCAACATAGTCTTCCAACTGTTCCAGCTTATACAGCAGCATCCGTCGCTGAATTCGCCGATCGATCGTGTTGGGCTTATAGCGGCTAAAGTCAACCCCTGTATTCAAGCGTAACAAGGCAAAAATTGTCGCCAAAGCATCAATAGGTTGAGGCGATGCTTCTGTTAAAATGGGCGGCGGTGAACAAGCCAGCATGGGATTGCGGCTCAGGTTTGCCAGTTCCTCAGCAATTTTTGCAGGCGGCAGCACAAAATCAACATTTCCGGTGGCAACCGCCGTGTTCGGCATACTGTCAAATTGTGCGGTGTCTTCACACTGAGCAAACGTTATGCCTCCAACCGCCTTAATCGCCTTCAGTCCCAGCGAACCATCACCATCCGATCCCGACAAAACGACGGCGATCGCTTTATGCCCGCGATCGGCTGCCAACGAGGCAAAAAAGGCATCTCCTGGCATATATTTGCCCAACACCTTCTCACGGGGCGACAGTTGCAACACACCTTCAGTAAGAATCATTTTTGTGTTAGGCGGAATCACATAAATTTGATTCGGCTCTACGGTTGTGTTGTTCTCTACTTCGCGGACTGACATTTGTGTCGCTCTAGCGAGAATCTCACTCAACAAACTCTCGTGATCTGGCGCTAAATGCTGAATCAGCACAAATGCCATGCCCGTATCGGTTGGGAGATGGCTAAGTAATTGTGTAAAGGCTTCTAAGCCACCCGCCGAAGCAGCTACTCCCACAATGGGAAAAGGGGCCTCAATTGGCTCTCCAGCTAATTCAAACATCGGTGATTGCGAGGAGTCAGAAGGCATAGGCTAAAATCAGACACCCTAGCAAGGCAGTTCTCCTCTCTACTTTAAGGCGGTTTACGCGATCGTGCTGTCCTTAATTAAATTCTGGGTAGTAGCTGTAACACACCCCTCTCAAGGCTGAATCAATTGTCCAAATTGTAGAGTTGAAACTGGCAAAGCTGTTGTTTGCCACCATTGAATTCTAAAAACCTGAATCGAGGCGGATGAGAAATATCAAGCTCGTTAGACTTTTAAGCACTGATGAGGCGATCGCCCCTGTCCCTGAACACTAGAAGCCATTACCCTTAACCCATTGATTACTCATCATTCGCTAACTCAGACGACAATAACGGTAGCGCCTCAGGAAATTGTAGACCCTACATATGGAATGCCCATTTCGACTAGTCTTAATTCTGACTGCGCTATTCGCAAGTAAAACCAGCTTATTGAGAATAGCGTCCCAACTTTCACAAGAATTCCCTCTAAAACCAGCATAATGCGTATCTTTTCTTAGTCAGAATACGTGGATGGTGAGTGGCTATTGGGCGTTCGGGAGTGGTGGGTGAAAATTTGTGACTTTAATCATAAGCTGACCAAAGCTTAAGGCAAAAAATGACCAGCACTAAAGCTGAAAGGCTGATGAATGCGTTGCGTAAATCTGGGGGCATCACAAAAGATTAATTCATACGTTGTCCATCCTGAACAACGTTGGCTAAAGTCGCAAAATTGTCTGAGGATTATCAGATAGAGATAAGTGCAATTTTCTGTAACACCTATGGAGCGAGCATTTCCATCTTTCGTGGCACTAAATTACACATATTCTGATTAAACCCCTGCCTAGTTACCTGAAAATAATCAGATAGAGATAACGGCACTTCCTTCTTTCAAGTTGATGCTTCTTTGGGACTTGCTGTACAGTAGCTAAGCTAATGACTATGGCAGGCATGGGAAGGAACTGACCATATGATTTACGTCTGCAAAAGAAGCCAAAAGAAGTGTCATCCTTGCACCCCTGTTATATAGAGACATAGTTTCTCAACATGCCTTGGTTTGCCTCTGGTCTTTTTGTTGAGATGGAAGTGGTACTGTAAGCGTTTTCTGTTGCAAGCCTTGGGTCTTTCGTGCCTATTATTCTTCCTTTTCTTTCTGTTCCATTTCAGCGATCGCCGCATCCACTTCCATCTCTAGTTGTTCGACCGTAGGTAGGCTCTCCTGTAATTCTGAGGGAAGGTCGTCGCGGAGCTTGTAGGTGGCAACGCCGATAGGGTTTTGCACAGAGCCAAGAGCAAATTCGACGATCGTGCGGCTTTTGGAGCGGCAAAGCACAATTCCGATGGTAGGGCGATCGAGTTCATCACGGAGCAGGTGGTTGACGGCTTCCACGTAGAAGTTCATTTTGCCGGAATATTCGGGCTTGAACTCCGTCACCTTAAGGTCGATAACCACATAGCAGTGTAGTTTGACGTGGTAAAGCAGTAGGTCGATGAAATACTCGTTTCCATCAATGTCTAATCGGTACTGGCTTCCCAGGTAAGCAAACCCTACCCCCATCTCCAACAGAAAGTCACGAATGCGATCGACTAGGGCACGCTCTAAATCCCGCTCCTGTGCGTCTTTGCTGATAGTGAGGAACTCAAAATTGTACGGATTTTTCAGGAGCTGATGACTGAGATCTGATTGCTCAGGTGGGAGGGTGCGCTCGAAGTTGGTGATCGCGCCGCCTTGGCGTTGGAATAAACCCGTCTCGATCTGGATAGCTAGAATATCTCGGCTCCAGCCATACACTGCGGCCTGTTGAGCGTACCAGAGGCGTTGTTGAGGCTCCTTTAGCTTATCCAGCAGGGCGATGTTGTGATACCAGGTAATTTGTGCAAGCACCTCTTGCACAATTTGTTCGTCTGGGTAGGCTTGGGCGAAACTCCTCATGTACTTTAGGTTTCGAGTGGAGAACCCTTTCATCCCAGGGAACTCCTGTTGCAAGTCTTTCGCCAACCGTTCGATAACTTTTGATCCCCAGCCTTCTGCCTGCTGACGAGCCAGAATGTCACGCCCCATGTGCCAATAAAGCAGTACCAGTTCACGATTAACAGCCAGTGCTGCCCTTAACTGAGCGGTACGGATGCGACTCTTCAGGCTTTGTAGAATAGCGGCGTAATTGTCGTCGTTTGAGGAGATAGAGGTTTGCTTGGACATAGCACGGCAGTCTTATCTGTAAATATTTTCAGTCCTAAACCTTTTATCCTCTAAAGGTCTAAAACCTTCTTCAAGTCCTCAGTATTCCGGATGTTTGACCAATCCACATTCGCAGAGCGGAGCAGATCGATCGCTACGCCAATGAGATGCTGAGGATAAACCCGCTCTGATGGGGGCACGGGTTCCTCGTTGTTGTCCCGTACTTGGGTAGCGGTTTCCGCCAGCCACTGCTGCTGTTTCTTGCCAATTTTGATGTTGACCGTAACAAGTTTGTCCGGTTCTGCCTTCGCGGTTGCTTTCTGCTTGGCACGGGGCGGAGCGCTTACCTTAGCCTTGCTTGGCTCTTGAATCGGAGCAGGGGCAGGCGGTAATGATGGTGGAGCGGTGGCTTCAGTTTCGGTTGGTTCCGGGGTTGGTTCGATCACCTCGGGGACGGGTGCGATCGCTTCCGGTTTCGGTTCTGGTGTCGGTGGCTCCGGCTCGGGAGGTGAGGTCGGCTCTGGTTTGGGGGCTGTGGTCGTAGAGAAGGAGCTGAGGGAGCCTAATCCTCCCATACGTTTTTTGGTCGAACTCATCATTAAACTCTCCAAAGCTTCGTGACTTCTTTCCCCAGGGATTTGTAGGCTACTGCCCCGGTAGAAGAGGGCGCATAGTCGAGAACTGGCCGCTGTTGAGCGATCGCCTCGGCTACGTTGATGTTTTCGGGAATTGTGGCATACAGCAGGTGGTAGTTCAGGTCAGCAGCACTGCCCACCAGCAGATCGTCGGCTTCCCGTGTCAGCACGAGTTGCCGTTTGTAGCGACACCGCAGCACATCAATAGGGATGTTCGTGTTTTCGTCCCGGATCAGGGCGATCGCTTCACTTAACCCCTTTAATGCCGCAGGTTCGCAGAGGGTAGGCATCAACACTCGGTTGCTAGCTAGGATGGCCTGCACCGAAGCAATGCCTAGAGATGGCGGACAATCCATTAGAATCACATCATACCCTAAAGGTATTAGACCTTTAAGGGATGGGGTGAAAATGTCATGGTCAGCGGTGATGCGGAACATCCCAATATCTCCAGGGATGAGATCCAACCCCTTTACAGACGTAGGGATGGGAGCGATCGCCTCATCTGCCGTGAGCCATTCCAGAGCCGTTGGAGCGCTGCCATCTAGACCCAGACCAAAGGATAAGGTGCGCTGCCCATCTAAATCGATCAGCAGCACTTTCCGTTTCCCAGCAAGTGCAGCTCCCAAATTGAGGGCAGTGGTACTCTTTCCCGTACCTCCCTTGAAGTCAGACACCCCCGGCGAAGCCGGTGGCTTAATGAGTGGGACCGCCTCAAAGGCGGGCGTCCTCACCGGGGGCTTACCGGTTTGTCTCTAGAACTGTCCTCCTTTATCCGCT
>NZ_JAMPLB010000112.1:0-13166 GCF_039962325.1 Leptolyngbya sp. PL-A3 | reverse complement strand
GTGAGCGATCGCACCCAAGCTGTGATTGTTGCGGTTAAACGCGGCATTGTTAGTTTATAGAATGTACTTTCGATCGAGTTGAGAGCCTATCTTAAGTTAGAGCCTACCTTCTATTTTAAGAAGGAGCGGCTGCTCCATCAAATTACAGCCTAAAAACGTTAACTCATTGTAGACGACAACTAAAAGCCAATTGCTTATATTGAATTCATGTGGATTGAGCAGGTGAATCGCAAGGTTCCATGCTTGATACAGATGTAGAAAGATGATCGACGACCATAGTTCCAGTTTTTTATTTGTGCCAGCTTCAGCCCAAGATCACAGTCAAGGTGTGCTAAGTGCTGCCGTGGTGTTAGTGATGTATGGGGATTATCAACGTCCTAAAAGTGCAACCGTTTACAAGCTGATTAAAATCATTCGGCAAGAGCTTACGGTCTCTTTTGGAGAGGATTATTTGTGTTTTATCTTCCGCCATTTGCCACAGATCCAGATTCATCCCCATGCTCAACGGGCAGCCCAAGTCGCCGAAGCCGCCGCCGCCCAAGGAAAGTTTTGGTTAATGAGCGATACTTTATTTGACCATCAACAAAGGTTGGAGAACGGCTATCTTGTCGAGTACGCCAATGATTTAGGGCTTGACATTCCTCAATTTCTCAAAGAGTTATCTAAACAAGTGCATATCGATCGCATCAATAAAGATATTGAAGGCGGAATGCAGAGTGGAGTGACGACTGCTCCAGCCCTGTTTCTCAATGGAATGCGGTATACCGAGCACTGAAACACGATGGAATTGATGGCAGCCATAATTGCTGCAAGTCATTAAGTTCCCCGATCTTTGCTCTCAATTCATATCTGACTTGTCTGTAAGTGCTATAAGCCATCAAATTTTGATGGCTAGATTTTGCCTGTTTCACTGAACAAAATTGCCGCTTTTTGAAGCATGACAACAGTTACCATGCCAACAACTGAATTCCTAGGTGTTGATTTTGTCAATTACAGATCAGTATTTCATTGAGGATAATTCTATGACGCATTTACTAGTACAAGGCAAGAATGATTCTGGGTATGAAGATACACCTCAGACTGATTCTCTTCAGAACTCCTCAGTTAATCATGCTCTGATTGCGATCGCGCAAGAAGTCACTGAGTTGCTGAGACAAGCTTACCCGACACAAACCGATGAAATTAAAACAGAAGAAACAGAATGATACTGCAAGATAAAGTGGCGTTAGCCACTGGTGGCACAACAGGTATTGGCAGAGCAACAGCGACCCTTGCGGTAGCTGCGAAGCAGCGCGCGCTCGGTGCTACTGGAGCAAAAGTCGTGTTCTCCGGTAGACGCGACGCAGAAGGAGAAAAAACCGCCCAACTGATTCGCGAAACAGGCGCTGAATGCTTATACGTCCAATGAAACAAATTCACTAACATCACAAGAATCTGAAAGCAGTCAAGCATTGGAACTCAAGACACTTTAGATAGATAAAACCAGGAGTATTTAATCATGGTCAAAGAGCAAACTGTAGACGGACAAGCAAATTTACAAGCAACTACCAATTTGACAGCAGCCCAGGAGCCTTTGCAAACACTTTGGGAAGAGCATCTGCAACACGAGTTTGGCACTCACAGTACTGAAGATGCCCTCGCTACGATGGTTGAAGATGCTTACGTTAACCACATCCCGGTAATGATTGGGGGAGTCGGGAAACCAGCACTGCGCGAGTTTTATTCCAAATACCTCATTCCACAGATGCCGCCAGACATGGAGTTGACCCCCATCTCGCGCACGATCGGAACGGATCAACTCGTCGATGAAATGGTGGCTAAGTTCACTCATACTGTTTGGATGGAATGGATATTACCCGGCGTCGCTCCAACCGGGAAACGGGTGGAAGTGCCAGTAGTAGCGATCGTCCAGTTCCGTGACGGCAAAATAGCCCACGAACACATTTACTGGGATCAGGCAAGTGTATTGGTTCAAGTCGGCTTGCTCGATCCGGGTACACTTCCCGTCGTGGGCGTTGACAGTGCGCGTAAGGCGATCGATCCCAACTTACCTTCAAACACACTAATCGATCGCGACTAAGTGTAGAAGCCAGCAAATATCAATGCCTAAACCCGCCATTTTGCAACCAGGATCGCAACTCGCCTGACCCAGCCACGTTCTATACCCGTGGTGAAAAAGGCTGTCTGGATTATCCAGCCCTAGCAAAAGTTTAGAAACTTAGAAAACGAAACAACTCACATGAAAGTTTTGATTGTTCTTGCACACCCAGAGCCGAAAAGCTTTAACGGAGCAATGTTTCAGACAGCAATTGACACGTTCAAAGACTCTGGGCATGATGTTCAATATTCAGATCTCCATACCATGGAATTTGACCCTGCATCCGATCGCCGCAACTTTACGTCTGTCAAAGATCCTGACTACTTTAAGCAGCAACTTGAAGAGGTGTATGCAATTGAAGTTGGAGGATTCATTCCAGAAATTGAAGCTGAGATCCAAAAACTGGAATGGTGCGATCTGATGATTTGGCAATTCCCTTTGTGGTGGTTCAGTGTCCCTGCAATTTTGAAGGGGTGGGTCGATCGCGTCTTTGTTATGGGGCGTGTTTACAGTAATGGACATATTTATGAAACAGGCAGATTTCGAGGTAAGCAAGCAATGCTCTCGTTGACCACAGGTAGCACAGAAGAGGACTATCTTGCAGGCGGTTTTAACGGTGATATCCATGCTATTCTGCGCCCAGTTCAGCGAGGGATGCTGCAATTCGTTGGTTTTGACGTTCTTGCTCCGCAGATTGTTTATGCCCCCGTTCGCCAAACAGATGCAGTTCGTCAACGTATCTTGAATGATTTTTCGCAACGATTGCGAACCATTGAACGTGAGTTGCCGATCGCCGTAGGTCAGTATTGATCGGCATGGAACTGGCGGGACTGGATTTATGGGGCACACAGCCAGGATCGTACTCATCCTGGTTGTAGGAGGCGCTTCTTATTGCTGGCTCCTACACGTATTGCTCATTGAGTTTTTGACAAAGTGACACAGCCATTCACAACAAGAGGTAACTATCATGATGCTGAAAGACAAGGTTACTTTGGTGACTGGCGGAACATCGGGCATTGGTAGAGCTACAGCGATCGCTTATGCTCAACAACAAGCAAAGGTGGCGGTGGTAGGTCGTCGAATGGATGAAGGTGAAGAAACGGTTCGATTGATCAAGGAAGCTGGCGGAGAGGCGATTTTTGTGCAAGCAGATGTCACGAAAGAAGCCGATATTCAAGCAATGGTTGATAAAGCGGTTGGCGTTTTTGGTCGGTTAGATATTGCCTTTAATAATGCAGGAGCTGTCGGCGAAAACCCCTCACTGATTGAGCAACCAGAAGCGGAATACGATCGCATGATGAACGTCAATGTTAAAGGTGTTTGGTTGTCGATGAAACATGAAATTGCTCAGATGTTGAAATAGGGAAGTGGTTCAATCGTCAATACGGCATCTGCGAATGGAGTCATTGCACTTCCTGGCGTACCCCTCTACACTGCGAGTAAGCACGCGGTAATCGGTTTAACAAAAGCTGCTGCGCTCCAATACGCCAAAGCGGGTATTCGCATCAATGTCGTTGCACCAGCAGCAATCGAAACAGATATGTTTGAAGCAGCTACAGGTGGGCAAGATGAAGCCAAAGCTTACATAACAGGACTTCACCCGATCGGACGGGTTGGAACACCGCTTGAAGTTGCAAATGCAGTCCTGTTTTTATCATCTGACATGGCATCGTTCATAACAGGTGAAACGTTGATGGTAGATGGTGGGTTTATAGCGCAGTAGTCGATCGGCAGTGCGAAACGTTGCGACCCAGTAGCGATCGACACCGATATGTTCTCACACCAACACTGAAGGCGAATCAGGCGTTATGCAGCGAGAAGGGCTGTGTTTGAGTTCTTAAGAAGGAAGTTTGCTATGAAGATTCTCATTGTTCTCACGTCTCATGACCAACTTGGCGATACCGGAAAGAAAACTGGTTTCTGGCTGGAAGAGTTTGCTGCTCCCTATTACGTGCTGAAGGATGCGGGAGCAGCGATCACGGTGGTCTCACCGAAGGGCGGTCTGCCGCCGCTCGATCCGAAAAGCGATCTACCCGAATTCCAGACCGAATTAACGGAGCGCTTCCGCACAGACACCGCTGCACAGACTGAACTTGCCAACACGAAAAAGCTAGCCGACGTGTCCGCAGACGACTTCGACGCAGTTTTTTACCCCGGCGGACATGGTCCGATGTGGGACATGCCCGACAACGCGACATCCATCGCACTGATCGAAGCCTTCGTGAAGTCCGATAAGCCAGTCGGTGCAGTGTGTCACGCGCCAGTCGCGTTGGTCAATGTGCGCGGAAAGGACGGCGAGTATCTAATCAAAGGCAAGCGCGTAACCGGGTTCACAAATGAAGAAGAAGAAGCGGTGGACTTGACCGCGGTCGTGCCTTTCTTATTGGAAGACCGGCTAAAGGAACGGGGTAGCATCTACAGTAAAACCGCCAACTGGGTCCCCTATGTCCAAGTGGACGGGAGGCTCGTGACCGGACAGAATCCGGCCTCTTCGGAACCCGCAGCGGAAGAGTTGCTGAAGTTGCTTCGCTCTGTTTGATCTGTGCGGTAGTAGGCTTAACAAAAGCTGCTGCGCTCCAATATGCCAAAGCAGGTATTCGTATCAATGTCGTTGCACCAGCAGTAATCGAAACAGATATAAGAGACTGTCTATCCCGTTGGAGAACAGAAAAAGATGATGAACCAAAACAAAGAGATGTACGAGTGCATCATTGTCGGTGGCGGTTCCGCTGGACTCAGTGCGGCACTGGTTTTAGGCAGAAGTCGCCGTCGCGTGTTAGTCTGCGACCAAGGGAATCCGCGTAACGCTCCCGCACACGAGTCGCACAGCTTTTTCACCCGCGATGGCATCAGTCCGCATGAACTTTTGAGCATCGGGCGCGACCAACTCAAACCTTATAAAAGCGTTGAATTTCAAGCGATCGGGGTCAAGGAAATCAACCCATCCGGCAATCAATTTGAAGTTGTGTTTGAGGATGGCACGATTAAAAAAACGCGCAAAATTTTGCTGGCTTTCGGGGTAATGGATGAATTTCCAGCTCTCGAAAACTTTGGTGATTTCTGGGGCAAAAGCGTGTTTCATTGTCCCTATTGCCATGCCTGGGAAGTACGCGACGAGCCGCTTGCCATTATTGGGAATGGCGAAATGGGCATCGAAATGGTGGCATTGCTGAGAAATTGGAGTGCTGATTTAGTCCTCTGCACCAACGGCAAAGCCGATCTAACCGCTGATCAAAGGACACTGTTGGAAAAGCACAAAATCCTTGTTCGTGAAGAGAAAATCATCCGACTCGAAGGCGATAACGGACAATTAGAGAACATCGTTTTTGAGACAAACGAGAAAATTGCGCGTCGCGGAATACTGATCCGACCAAAGCAAACACTCCGTTCAAACCTAGCTGAAAAGTTGGGCTGTGAGTTGAATGAATTCAATTTAATCAAGACGACCAATGTTTTTAACGAAACTAGCGTCAAAGGCGTTTATGCGGCAGGTGACATCACTTCACCCATGCAAGTGATCGCCGCTGCTGTTTTTCAGGGTAGCATTGCTGCTGGCGGCTTAAATCACTCTCTGATTATGGAAGATTTCGTCTAAATCAACGTAATTCAATCTTCATCAGAACAAGCATCGTGGCTGGTCTAGTTTCATAGACCAAGAGAGTAGGGAAAGTCATGTGTGTTAATTACATATCAAGTCTACAGAGCGATCTAATGATGCAGTCTTTGTAGTGGTGGGTTGGTAGCGCAGTAGTCGCTTGGCAGTGCGAGATGACAACACTTGCAGACAAAGTTGCACTGGTATAGCTGTAGCCAATTAGATTAGGACACAGACTATAAGTCAAGATAGTCGCCGTAAAACAACCATCATTAATCACGTAACTAAAAAGGAGTTTGATCGTGCAGAACATCACACTTGACACTATCACTGAAGCCGTCATTGATCATGGCGATCGCGGCAAATCTCACCCGCGACTCTATGAAATTTACACGAGCTTGGTTCGACATTTGCATGACTTTGTGCGTGAGGTAAAGCTGACTGAAACAGAATTGCAGCAGGGACGTAATTTTCTCAACCAGGCAAGTCATCACACTCAAGAGATTCCCACTGGAGAGATCCATCTGTTAACGGATCTACTAGGGATTTCAGAATTGGTAGAATTGCTGCACGATGCTCATCGCGGTACAGAAAGCAATTTAGAAGGACCTTTGTATGTGCCGAATGCACCAGAACGGCAGATGGGCGATCGCCTGGGTATTGATGCAGAAGGAGACTCACTTTTCCTGTCAGGCAGGGTTTTAAATTTGAACGGTCAACCGATCGCCAATGCTCTGATTGATGTTTGGCAACCCAACTCCAAAGGATTATATGACATCCAAGATCCATCTCAGCCGTTGGGGAATTTTCGCGGACGTTTCAAAACGAACAAGAGTGGAAAGTATATGTTTGAAACCGTAGTGCCATTAGGTTACAAAGTGCCATCCAGTGGTCCATCTGGCGAATTGCTGCGACTCTTGGGACGGCATCCCTGGCGGGCGGCTCACATCCACTTTAAACTCAGTGCTCCGGAGTATACTTCGCTGACAACACAAATTTTTATTGCTGGCGATCCTCACCTGGATTCAGATACAACCTTTGCAGTTCAATCGGCGATCGTTCAATTGCAAAAGCACGAAGCACTAGACGAACTCAAGGCACATAATCAAAGTAAACCGTTTTACACGACTGAGTTTGATTTTGTGTTGAAACCCGCTACTCTCTAGCGGAGAATCATCAAGCAATGGTTGCACATTATGTCTACACCATCAATCCAGAACAATCTGCTAATTGGCATTTGGAAGTTAATTTCTGCAGTCGCCATTTACGCTGATGGAACGGTGACTCCAGACGTGTATGGAACTCATCCGGTTGGCTACATCACTTACACATCAGATGGTCACATGATGGTGATGTTTTCTAGGAGTGATCGCCCATCGTTGAGTCAGGAAGTGCGATCGCCGTTGAGCCCAGAGATGCAATCTCTACCGGCTGAAGAACTTGCTCAAGCATTCACAACATTCAATGCTTATGCAGGAACTTATACCTTGAGTGGCAACACTGTAACTCATCACATTGAAATTGCATCCATTCCGAATCGAGTGAGTACAACGTTGGTTCGCACCTTTACTCTAAACGAAAACCAGGTAACACTGAGAACTTCGCCAGTCCTAAGCAATGGTGTGGAGATAGTGTTCGAGTTGGTGTGGGAACGCATTTGATTACGTCTTAAACCCAGATTTAAACACATGAAAGCTGCCTCTTACTTGTAGATGAGATTAGTAAACTTCAGCGCTTTAAATCAGATAAACAAAGAATGAGAACAACACAACACCTGTTTTTCAGACTTCTACAACATGAATATTTCTGGTATCAAACACTTGCAGGAGATCTAAATGTTTATCGACTACATTACGCCCATGCTCATGAATCTGGTAGCTGGGCTTGTTTTGCTAGCAACCTATGTGTACTTTGGTCTTGATGAATCCAATCAGAAACGCTGGGTTCCAGGCTTTGGTATGGTTGGCGCGCGCTGCTTCGCAGATACCGCAAGGGTCGCGTTAGTCACTGGCTTACATATGACGTTTACCTGGCCTGTGATTGGTAGTTTCAATATTGCCTATGGTGAAACAAGTGTCCTGTTTGGCATTCTATTTATTGGAACTTCTCTAGCTCGGGCAACGGGTTGGGATCTGCCCACCCTAAGTATTTATGGATTTTTTACAGGTCTAGTATCACTTCTCATTGGCATTCGCTTCATCAACTTAGGGTTAACACCAATGTCTTTGGGTTCTGTTGATGAAGCGGTTTCATTTGCGCGTGGTACAACGGCATGACAAGCCGCTTGCACACCGACTGTATCGAGTCTTTTCATTGGCTTAGTGAGGTGGTTTGCGGCAGGTGAAGCGGGTGCGTTAGCCTGCTAGATTTTTCTCAAGGATTGTGTATGAAAGGTTGCCTAGAGTGCCAATCTGGGCATACTTTAGTTCTGGATTAGTCAAGCAGTCAAAAGTACAGGCTGACTTATGGGCATAGATTTAGAAGGTTCACCGCTTTATAAAGCCGTCATTCAAAGAAAAATTGATGGTGTTCGTTCCAGCTTGGCTAATAAAGTTTTTAGTTGGGACTTTGCTGATAATGACGAAGATGACTACATCTTTAGACGAACATTGAAAGAAGCGATTGAGTTTGACCAACAAGATACCTTAGAAGTTATGCTTCAGGCTCATTTCGGAGATACTGAGTATGGTGATGGCAACTCAAAACCCTATTATATTACTGAAGCTTTAGAAACTGCGGCATGGCTTGGAAAGCAAAACATTGTAGCCTGGTTGCTTGAAACAGAGAAGGCTAATATTCACAACATATCTAATGCTTTAGCTTATGGTACTTGGAGTAAAAATCTCCAAATCCTGCAACTGTTAATCGATGCTGGAGCCAACCCAAACTACGAAACTGAGTGGGGCATACCATTGATCGCTGCTGCTCGAACTGGAGATTTAAGAGTTGTGCAATTTTTGATAGAAGCAAGTGCAGATCCAAACATGGAAATTGAGACCGATGGCTTTAGTAGTCCGCTCGTGGCTGCGGCTTATGAAGGGTATGAAAAGGTTTGCGAGTACTTGTTACCCTTAACGGTGGATGAGGAGGCGATCGAGTTTGTACGAAAGGAACTGCCAAGGAGAGCCACAGGCAGAAAACGAAGAGAACTTTAATGTAGCAGCGCAGGCTACCAGTCAGTGCAGCGGACTGCTGTTTTATGCTCGTGGTGTGGCAAAGAATACTAGCAGCCGCTGACCTTGGTCGTTCGACTGCTTCGTTTAGTTGGTCGGTTAGGGCGTAGTTTGAAGATTGTTTGGTGAGAGGTGATCACCAGCAATTCTGTTCAAGATCGTTCAATCTCGATTCAGAGATGCTGATGAGGCAAAATAGGAACGTCGTTGCTGCAATGGAAAAGATGCAGAATGCCCAGAACCAGGATTGGCAACATTGAGATGTACTATGAGGTTCACGGCAGTGGTGAGCCTATAGTTTTGATTCACGGATTGAGCATGGATTGCAGCACATGGTTCAATCAAGTTTCTGTTTTTTCTCAGAACTATCAAGTAGTCGTGTTCGATAATCGCGGTGTTGGGCAAACTGATGCTCCCAATGAGGACTACTCAACGGAAATGATGGCGGATGATGCTGTCGCTTTGTTGAAGTTTTTGAATGTGGATAACGCTCATATTTTGGGCTTTTCAATGGGTGGCATGATTGCCCAGAGGATTGCGCTGAAATATCCAGAGATAGTGAAAAGTCTGCTACTCAACACAACTGCCGCCCAATTTCCCGCCAAAGCAAAACATTTAGTTCAGACCTGGTTGAGGATGCTTAACGAAAATGTATCTTTAGAAACCCGTATACGAGAAGGCTTTTTGTGGGGTTACACAAACAGATTTTTTGAAGATGACGAAAGGGTGACGGCTTTAGTCAATCGTGCGATCGCTCATCCTCATCCGCTATCCACTCACGGTTTTGCCGGACAAGTTGCTGCGCTTATGGAGCATGACACGCGATCGCAAATCAGCCAAATCTCAGTTCCGACCCTGGTGTTGATTGGTGGAGATGATATTTTCATTCCTATAGAATTTTCAGAGGAACTTGCTGCCAAGATTCCAAAAGCTGAGTTGGTAGTCTTAGAACGTGGCGGGCATAATTGCTGGATGGAATTTCCTGAGCCATTCAATCGAGCTGTGATGCGGTTTTTAGAAGGGGTGGCATCGAAGTGAGGAGTGAAAGGGATATAATCAGTAGATCGCAAATTCTCCAAGAAAGGGGTAGGGTCAGGCTAAGAGTATCAAAATCAAGCCATGACGACCTACCCATCCTCATTATCACCTGCTCCTGTTTTGGCTGATGAAGCCACCCTTGAGGCTACCCTCGATTGTTTGTTGGAGCATATTCCGCTGGAAATGGAAGGGGGATATACCTGCCAAGACCTGTTCGAGATCCTGCTCCGAACCGCGAGTCGCAACAGTAGCATTCAGCATACGGCTCAACGACTCCAAGGAGTACCCAGTGGTAACGGCATTCGCTATCACCTCGATAAGTCAGACGACATGACGAGGGTGGAGCACGATCTCAATAAAGCGCTCCAAAGCCGCATTCCCCCAAGGTGTGCCAGGGTAAACATCGTATTGCCATTGACCTGCACCTGATTCCGTACCACGGCAGCGCCAGTGAAGCCGAAGCCCCCTATATCTATCGTTCTCAAGCCCAAGTTGGAACCACTTCCTTCTTCGCCTACGCCTTGGTTCAAAGCTCTCAATATTCCCTTCCTGATGCCAGCAGTGATCCGAGGGAAATCGGGGGGCACTCGGCAACTGTTAGTTGGACATAAACGTTATGCGACCCACTACACCCTCACCAGTCCGACCTATGGTTCAATTTGCTGTCACATGCGGGTTGTCTGCAATTATCACAAGGGTTTCAAGGGGAAGCATGGCATCCACTACACCCTCTATGTCGTTCATCGAGTCACAGTCGCACTCAATCAACTGCATCAGCATTACAAAGACCGTTTCGGAATTGAGACCCGTTACAGAATCAAAAACCAGTGTCGCATCCGAACCACGAGCAAAAATCCGATGACCCGGTTGTTGTTTGTTGCTCCAAAACAATGCTGGAATTCCTTTCTCAGGCAGTTGAGCGAAATTTCCCAGTCATCACAGCCATTTATTTACCTGCTCCGCTATGAATTTGCGACCTACTGATACTCAATCTAACTTATCTACAACTGTAATACTAGTTGCATTTGGATGCCAACTTAAGTTGGAGCCGGATTACCATTATGAGATGCATTTAGCAATCAATCAATTTGTTGTATGAAAAGTCCAACTACGAGTGGGCGACAATCCAAAGCTGATTTTCTATATTAAATTCATGCAAACAAAGAATTGCAACTGAGTTACAAGATCTAGTTTGCTTCACATCAGTTGTTCAATCCCCAATTGAATAAAGCGTTGATTTATAGATTCTTGAATCTGTTCATCGTCTAAAATTTGGGAAAACAACATTTTCTCAGAAACCTTGTCAGCCATTCAATACTGAAATAATTCTCGGCGTAATCTAGGCTACGCGTAAGCTTCAGCGCTTTCAAATGGCAGAAATTACTGACATCCAGAAAAGCCAGGAGCATATTTTGAAAAGCTAGAATTACCGTCGTTGAACAGTTTCATAACTTGAATAAAGCCGAGGCTAGAGAATGTCCGAAAAGTGTATTAGCTTAAACGTTGCAAAATCAAATTGATTGTAGGAGAAAAATAACAATGGCTAGAATGCAAGTCTGGGATGATGCAAACTTTGGTGGAAATTCCATAGTTCTTGAAACAAGTATCGCAAATCTTGCGGAATTATCGAACGGTCTGATGAATGACAAAATTTCATCATTCAAGGTTGAAAATGGTGAATGGGTGCTTTGGTCAGATGCAAACTTTTCAGGCATCGGATTAATAGTAGGACCGGGTGAGTATCAATTTATTGGAGATTTAGACTCACGGTTTAATGATATTGTGTCTTCGATTCAAGTTAGATTTCAATAGTGGTACGTTGTAGCACATAACGCTTTGCGATTGGATCGATCGTAGTGTTTTTAGGGAGGTTCACAGGGCGAGCCTCCCTAAAAAATATTTGTGATTCTTGGCTACCGCCTGCATCGGTATTGCCGCAAAGTTCCGTTAGTACGCCCTAATCGCCGTGTTTTGTCCTTACTAATGTAATGTTCGATTTCAGGAAGCAGGACTCGTTCGTATTTACCCTAATCATCCGTATTGAGCTGCTTGCAGGTGGTCTTTCCTTCTAGATTTATGACTAATCGCTCAATGAATGCATCCGTATGTTTACCCACACAGGCAGCAAGGATCAAGCCACTAGAGCAGGCAAGACTCAAGCCAAGCTAACAATCTTCATCTTCAGTTCTCCAGTTTCTCATTGCTTCTGTTTTCTAAAACGAATAGCCGCATTTCATTGACACTGACTTCTTCGGTTTCGTCTCCTTTAACCTCCCCGTTGTGTACCAATTGTGCTTTTCAACTGGCAGTGCGAACAATGTTGAGAACGTTGTTGTAAGCCAGTTTGGTCGTGCGGCTAATCCCACGCAGACTCCTGCCCTCACTATGCGCTTACAGCACTTAGCAGATTTGTTCAGAATTGATATGGTGACGGTAGTAAAGACTATCAAAAGATTCAGAAAAGATTTGATGGCAAGTAGGACAAAGATAGCGCTGATGCCATTAGAACCTTGCCGTATTTATGGGCTTTGCTATGGCCACACAGCGGGCATTTCATCGCTGATTTCTGGGTAATGAGCTTCTCTACTCCATCAGTTCCACATTAGATTGGCGTACTACCCAATGTCATTTAATCTGTCGCTGTACAATTAGTCTAATAAGCAATCAATGGGCATTAACGCCGGTTGCGATCGCGCTCCAAATCATAAATGACCTTCTCTAGCACCCAGTTTGATGAGCGATTCGGATGCGTTTTTTGGGTATAGGAAATGAGCCGATTAGCTGTATTGCGATCATCATGTAGTAGTCGCAGTAGTTTCCTTTGTAAATGCGGGTTTGTTTGTTCAGTCTGCTGTAAGCTGGTAGAGCCGTTGCTGATCTTTGGTAGGTAGTTTCCTCGCTTTGCACTATAGGCAATAACGGTAGCACCGCCCCCTACAATCAGAAAGGCTACAATTACTTGGCTCGAATTCATCGAGCGATTTGCTGTATCGCTGTCTATCGCCTGAGCAGGACAAATGGTTGTTTCAGAGACAATCCCGAATGTCGCAATCAACGCCAAAGCAAGATGTAAAAGTTTCAGCATTGACAAGTAAAATCCTCCTTTGAGTTAACCGATAATTTGGGTTGCGATCGCTTGCGCTCGATTGGGTAGAAAAGTGAGATTATCTCAGCCCAGCAAAAAAGAGGTCTAATGGGGGTTGAAATCAAACAGTCCCCAAAAAGATGAATATCACCCGACCTCCTCTCAGTAGCCTAGCCT
>NZ_JAMPLB010000111.1:0-13167 GCF_039962325.1 Leptolyngbya sp. PL-A3 | reverse complement strand
CGAGGATGTTCCATTCTTCATCAGTGAGGCTGCTGGAATATGGCATGGTACCTTGGTTCAAGGGATTTCAGTACCTTAATTTGAGATTGTAAAGATGTCAAATGGGTTCTATATAGAATCCGCCTATAGGTAGCAGTATGTTTTTTATTGAAATGCATACTGTGCGAGCGTTCCAGCAGAAAACATCCCGTTTCGATGCGAAGTGGAGTTCGTCTCCGTTACAAGGAGAGACATTCTGTCAGTCATCGTTGTCCATAAAATGTGACGCCATCTCACAGGCAACGATGATGATAATGATCTGCTTACATGGCAAGGCGTGGATACAACCGAGCACAAATAAGAGTTAAAACCGTTGCCGTGAAAAGCAAAACAGCTATATTGAGCGGAAAGCTATAGAGGCTGGTGCCGCCCACGACCATGATGCCTCGCAATGCATCAACTTGATAGGTGAGAGGATTAAAGTGAGATAACACCTGTAACCAGTGCGGCATGAGAGCGATCGGGTAAATAGCATTGCTGGCAAAGAAGAGAGGCATCGTCATTAATTGACCAATACCCATAAACCGTTCCCGTGTCTTAACCAGACAGGCCACCATCAGCGAAAACAGAGAAAAACAGGCCGCACCTATGAGTACGACCAACGCAACACCCAGCAGTGCTAGAGGATTGAAGTTTAAATTGACGCCTAATAACCAGGTGATCAGATAAACGATAATTACCTGCACCAGACTACGAATTCCGGCTGAAAGCGCTTTTCCTAGAACCAGAGAAGTTCGGGGAGCAGGACTGGCTAAAAACTTGTGCACAATTCCTAAATCCCGTTCCCAGATAATCGTCATCGCACTGAAGATAGCGACGAAGAGTACACTCTGAGCCAAAATTCCAGGGGCTAGAAAATCCAGATAGCGGAGATTACCAGTCGGAATAGCTCGCACTCGCGTAAACACCTGACCAAAAATTAATAGCCATAAGGCAGGCTGCACGGCCCGTAGCAACAGATCTGTTGGGTCATGGCGCAGTTTCCGAACTTCCAGTTCTGCGACGACGAGGGTTTTCTGAATGACGTTGGCGATCGCCCCCACCCCTCCTCTAAATTGCGCGGGTGTAGGTCTATCCCAACCGCTGAATTGTGCGTCGGACTCTTGCAATGTCACGGTAGTTTCCTCCCAATTCTAGTTGGTCGCCTGTGTAGTGAATAAAGACATCATCCAGGGTGGCATTAGGCTGATGAAGTGAGGCTTTCAGCCGTTCTGGCGTATCCACTGTAATCACGTTGCCTTGATGCATGATGGCAACTCGATGACACAAATTATCCGCTTCCTCCATGAAATGGGTCGTCAGGAAAACCGTTGTCCCGTAATTCACGCGCAATTGCTCCACCAGCTGCCACACCGCTTCCCGCGCCCGTGGGTCCAACCCGACCGTTGGTTCGTCCAGAAATAAAACGGGTGGTTGGTGCAAAAACGATTGAGCAATTTCCAGGCGACGAACCATCCCACCTGAGTAGGTACGGACCAGCCGACTCGCCACATCCTGCAATCCCATAAAATGAAGAGCTTCTCGAATACGGGCATCGCGCGATCGCCGTGGAAGGTCGTACAGTTTTGCAAAGATGAGTAGGTTTTCGTAGCCGGATAGTGTGCCATCCGCCGAAAGCGCCTGTGGCACATACCCAATCAGGCGACGCACCTGGCTTGCCTGCCGAGCGATATCAAATCCAGCAATACTGGCCCGTCCAGCGCTGGGCGGCAGCAGGGTTGTAAGCATTTTAATGACAGTACTTTTACCCGCTCCATTAGGGCCTAATAACCCAAAAACTTCTCCTGCCTGAACAGAGAGATTGAGACCGTTGACAGCCGTAAATTTATCAAAGGTACGGGTTAAGTCGTACGTTTGCAACATTGTGGGTGTAGTTGCAAGAGATATTTCTGGGGTGCCATTGCACCGGGATGGTGTAGTCATAGTAAATTTTCTAGCTTTATCACGGCAGTTCCGGTTGTATAGCTACTGCCCTGGACTTCTCCAAACACGTTTGAAGCGATCTCACGATTTTGAGAACAGGCTGAACGAGCACAAGCAGACTTTCCACTGAGCAGAGCGCCTCATAGGAGCTACTGCCAGCCTATTCAATCTGAACCAGCCAATAATGTTCTGCTTAAGTTGCCAAGCAGATAGTTAGCCAAGCTAACTAATACTTTGCCATACTTTTAGAAAGGTGGAATACTTCTTTAGGTTCAATGTCAATTTCCATCCCTCTGGCTTACCTGTCGTCCTGCGTTTATGGCTTCCCCATCCCCCAGTCCAATTACTCCTGAGAACTGTGCAGCTGAACTCATGGAAACCATCCATCCCATCATGCAGTTCATCCGCACTGAAATGCGTAGCCAACGAGAGCCGTCCCTCTCAGTCCCCCAGTTTCGACTGCTACGATTTCTCAGCCGCCATCCGGCTTCTTCGTTATCGGAGGTGGCCGAGCACCTGGGCGTGACACGAGCTACTGCATCCGCCATGACCGATCGCTTAGTGAAGCGGGGGCTGGTCGATCGGGCCGAAGATCCCCAGGAGCGGAGACAGGTGATGCTCAAGCTCACAGGTACGGGACAAAAACAGTTAGATCAAATGCGGAATATGACCCGGCTCAAAATCTCTGAGTTGATGGGTGGGCTGACATCCGAGGAACTCGCCAGTGTATCAAAAGGATTAAAGATTTTAGGAAACCTGTTTGAGGAGCCCAGTGACAAAAACTGACACCGATACCAAAGCAAGAGAAACGGCATTGCATAAAGAGAATAATATCATCCTCTTTATGCAATGCCTGGGTAAATAGCTAATCTTGACCGGTTGATCCAAGCTACTGAAGGCTTCAGCCCGACCACCTGCAGCGGTTTCAACAGAAGGGGCCGTGTTGCTGTTCTTGAATGTGGCAGGCCAATCTGTGATAAATGCTTGGCATTTAAGCAGTAGAAGGACCCAGAGGAGAGGGGCACTTTGCGCCCTTCTCCTCTGGGTCCTAAAACACATTTGCAATCTACTGAACTTTAGTAGATCGCAGATTCTCTAGAAAATATCGTCCTGCGTGTTGATCGTTTCATTCGAGTTGGTAAGTTCAAATACTTGCGTTCAATCTTTTGCGCATCGTGTATACCGAATTAGCGATACCCAGTTGCGGCTGTAGATTGAATTTGGCTAAATTATACAAGTTCTATATCTAAGCAACTGGAAGGGCACACTTGACGGAAGAATCTGAGCCTTCAGTGAGTAAAGAATTGTTGCCAATGGAGAATAGCCAGGCTGGGACATCAACAGTGTTTGAAGTTTCAGGGGTAGCACAAGCTGACAAACCTCTGCCAGAAGTTCCATACTATGAAGCTGTTGAAGCATTACTTAGAAAGCCCACGCCACAGGGGTGGGGCGACCAAGCAAATTCCATTAAGTTACCGAAGCGAACGATTGAATCTTGCTCCCAGTATCACGGCCAATTGGTCGACAATGTTCTATTTCATCCATTTGTTGAAGCAGTTCATATAGCTTTTAGTGATCATCGTCCCTTGTGCTTATCACCGGATATGATTTGGCTGCTAATAAGTCAGGGATTAGCAAACCACATCAATAACAACACGGAACAACTCAGACACCAATTTGTCAAACATCAGGGCAAGGTCAAGATCAAAATTCAGCAGAATGGTTTCGTCAAGGGATCGCCAAAAAATCCTTGGAGCGAAGTCTTTAAAGAATTTTCAGAAGCAATTCGACAACACATTGGAGACGAAACTCATGAATTACTCATTCCCACTTTTTCAACAACTGGTTTAGTTGAGAGAGCAGTATCAGAAATTGTTTTATTGGATGCAGTACAGTCCTATTTCGACTATGAGTTGGATACGAGCTGTGGAATTCCTAAAATAAAACTTGAAGGTACTGTTGCAGACTGGCAAGAGTTACGGCAACGAACAGAAAAACTCGCTCAGTTTAACCTGCACTGGTGGGTTGACCCACTGATTCCAATTTTGGAACAATTTATTAGAGCCGCACAAGGTAATCCAGATCAAAATTTTTGGCAAGTAATATATAAGAGGACTTGAATGAGTGGAGGAGCTCGTATAACAGGCTGGATTACCGCCTTCTTTCCGTATTTGAAGGATCAACAAACCGGCAAGATTAGCCGACGAAATTATTGGCTAACTGAAGGTGGAGAAAGACTACAAAAGCTTTTATACCTTGATGATCCTGAGGAATATTTTTTGGGAATAACAACCAACGAGTTTCCAGGTAGTTTGGCAAAAGCTCCCTTTCTCTGGCAATGCTCCCGTTGGTGGTACTTAACATCTTCTTACAAAATGGAGTTCCTTGGTGGATTTGCCGGTGTCAAACAAGATCGAACTACTCTTTTCTTGCGCCCTGAAATTGGATGGGCAGTCCGTGAAGCAACTACTCCATAGCTTGAGATTTATTTCTCTTTTATCACCCTGGCTCCAGAAAAATGTTATCAGCCATCCGGGAAAATAAGAGAAGAAGTAGGAATACTAAATAACAGAACAGGTATAGAAAATAGATACAAAATGAATGCTTGCGAGATGCCTGAGAGCTTTATATGGCAATCATTCTATTCTTCTCAAATTGGTGCTGCCTTACCATGCCTACCACAAAAATTTGAGGTTTAGAAAAAAATTTTGTCTGCCAAGCTGGTAAAGGAGAGATATCCGGCAATAGCCAATCAATCCATCAACGTACCTGAGGCGGGTGGTGCAGTTCAAGGTACTGGATCTATCGGGTTACGGGAAACTCGACTGATCTAGTAGGATTTATACAGAATGGAGGAGGGTTAAATCTCAATAGTTCTGTCTCTGAGTATGTTTCCCCTCAGATTACGTCGTTGACCTAAAAGACGGGTTGAACGAAGTTAATTTTTCGTGCACTTAGCGCACAAAGAATTAACTTCGTTCAAGACTGCCAATAAGCAACTCATACAGTTCTTTTACTTCCGAGAGTGACTGATGTATCCAGAAATTATCGTGGCGATCGCCCTTCTCATCCCCCGTCCTCTATCACTCCCTATGGGGCCAACAACTCAAGTTAGCGCCCCTGCGAATCTTTTAACAACGACAAAAGCTCAGGTCAGCACGCAGCGCTTCTCTATCACGTATCCCGACCATTGGATGATTACCCAACAGAGTACCGATTTTCTCATCATTTTTAATCAACCCCTCATCCCCGGTGGTGGATACGCTCCGCCCTACATGATCAAGACCGATATTGGTATTCAGCCCTTTCCCATGGAAGAGTCACTTCGCGGTCGTGAATCTGGGGAAAGGATGCCCTCAGAATTTGGAGAAACCCCTGTATCCCGCCGGATGGAAACAGTGGTCGTCAACGAAAGAGAAGCCGTACGTGTTTGGCAAGATGGCGGTGAAACGTTTAGAAATATAGTTATAACCTACATCCCCGTGAGCGATCGGGAAACAGCATATTTGAGTAGCTTTTATAACGTCCAAAACCAGGCCGCAGAAGCCGCTATTCTTCAAGTTCACAACTCATTTGAGTTTCTAAAATAATGCACTTCTTAGGAGATTTCTGCATAAGAATTTACCCGTGATGTGGATGCTTGCCCACTAAGCGGGCAAGCATCCACATCACGGAGGTAATTTTATTACTGGAAATCTCCTTATGCCAGGATCTCTAACAACGCAGACATTAATTCAATATATTGATAATGCCTTCGCAGACAAAATGTTCAACTTGGCTTTAACCAACTTTTTCCTGAGTCTTGAGTAAAGGAATTTCTAGTAAGCGAAATGGAGGCTGCTCAGGAAAATGCTTCTTTAACAATGGCATAGCAACGTTATAGACTGGAATGTTTTGGCTGGTTCGTCCCTCTATATACCCATGGTGAGCATGGCCATGTAATGCAGCCGCAACCGAAAAGCGATTTAAGGGATCTTCTAAACGACTAGAGCCTAAAAATGGCACGATATCACAGGGTTCTCCCTCAACCGTCTCTTGAATGGGAGAATAGTGCAACACCGCAACCTTTTGCTCCGTGTCCAACTTCGCTAAGGCAGACTCAAGCTTGAGAGCTTCTTCTGCGGCTTCATGCACAAATTGTTTAACAAGTTCTTCACCCCAAGGTTGTAGCATTCGGGAACCAAACCCTCCAGCAAAGCCTTTCACGCCAGCAAAGCCGATTCCAGCAACCTCACATGCCTCCCCATCCAGCGGCTTGATTCCCGCTTCTGCCAAAATTTGCCGTACTTCTTCTGGCCGACCCGATTCATAGTCATGGTTGCCCAAAACGGCCAGAGTTGGAATGGTTGTCGTCGCTAATTCGTTAATTAGGACGTGTACCTCTTCTGCTAGTCCATAGTCAGTCAAATCACCGCAGAGCAGTAATACGTCGGCCTGCTCATTAGCTTTAGCAAATAGAGGCTGTAATACTCCCTGTGAGGTAGTAGTGCAATGAATGTCGCCAACGGCCGCAATACGAACGACATCTTTCGTAGTTGACATATTGCCTCTCCCTGATCTTCTCTATCAACATCATGGGCCGCCAATAGATGGCTTCCCTGCCTCGTTGGGTACATTTTGGCCATGGTTTGTACAGCAATTGATGGTACAAGTTCTTCATTCTCAAGCCATTCATTAAAAGTTTTTGATAAATTGCTAAAATTCGTTCTTTAGGCCGATGAATTATAGATAGCGATTGCCCACCATAGAGAGTTATTGAAGTTCTAGTAAATCGTTAGAGTAGTCGTCAAAAAACTAAGTATGGTATTTTCTCAACCCAAACTCGCCCCGGAAACTCGTGAGTTTTATTGTCAAGCTCTGAATATTTTGAATCAAGCACAGATGCCATTTCTCATTGGTGGTGCTTATGCTTTTGAGTGTTATACAGGAATTTCCCGGCATACAAAAGATTTAGACATTTTTGCCCGTCCCAGTGATGTGCAATCTATTCTAGATGTCTTTGCTCAGGCAGGTTACCAGACAGATATTGCTGTATCACATTGGCTAGCAAAAGCTTATTGTGGTGAAAATTTTGTTGATATTATTTCTAACTCTGCCCACGGTTGCCTTCCTGTTAGTGATGCCTGGTTTGAGCATGCCGTTTCCGATGAGGTGTTTGGCATTCCAGCAAAAATTTGTGCGCCAGAAGAAATAATTTGGTCAAAGGCGTATGTCATGGCACGCGATCGCTTTGATGGAGCGGATATTGCTCATCTAATTCTGGCCTGTGGCGATCGCATAGACTGGTCAAGATTAGTCACTCAGTTTGGCGATCACTGGCGAGTTCTGTTTAGCCATCTTGTATTGTTTGGGTTTATCTACCCAGGAGAGCGATCACGTATTCCAGCATGGGTGATGCAACAGCTAAGCCAGAAAATTGCAGAGGAAAGCAGCCACAACGGAACATCCGAGAAACTTTGTCAGGGTCCATTGCTTGCTCCCCTCCAATATCGAACAGATGTGGAGCAATGGAATTACGAAGATGCGCGACTACAACCAAGAGGAAATTTAACGAAAGCAAACGTAGTGGAGTGGATTGAACACTTGCAGCAAGAGAAAGATACCAGTGAAACTTGTGAGGTATAATCCTCCATCCTTTCATCCATCCTCTCTGTATTCAGCACTTCAGGGATTATTCACTTCAAAGGTTAATTTCCCATACTTTTAATGCATGGGAAATTAACCTTTTGCAGTTGGTCCGTGAATCCATAACCTTAAATACAAAACTCAAAATAAGTAGGGGGTTGCAATTAAATAGGAGACCGAAAGGTTATACCGTCATGAAGCGGTTGACCCAACCTTTTGGATCTTAGTTTAATTCGGCTGAGCTACTTATGGTGCTGCTCTGAAGCGGACAGCACAGTATTTTGAGTTTTGTGTTTAATTGAGTTGAGCCTATTACTCCGCGTATAGAATAATAGAAGGGGATACCGTTGGAAGCCGAACAGCTAGCTAAACAAGGATCTGCATTAAACTTCCGCCACACAAGATCCTCACATCCTTCCCTCTAAAATTAATCCATAATAGATTATGGACAACGTATGAATTGCGATCGCGTTCCTTCACACAAGGATATAGGCAGCCGTCCTGACATGCTCCAGATTTTCCTCACGCCACAGCATCCATGCACACGGTCTGTTCCGATTCGTTGCTGTACCGCCACAACGACTAAACTCTTTCATTAATTTCCGTGGATTCACAGATTCAATTTTCTGTCGCCTGTGCGTAACAATTTTCTCTCTCGTATAAAACTACCCTCATGATCCGTTAAGGGCTTGAAACAACGGAGTAATCAGCAAGGGTGATACAGCTGAGTTATTACGATCAATGACATATACCACTAGAACGTGATGCAGCAATCATCCAAGGGGTATGTTGAAGGTATAGATGGGTGAAAGGTAAAGCTACCAACTTGAGACAGCTTCAGGCGATCTAGAAAAGCAGACTAGAGAACCAATCCTCCACAGGGTCCTTCTAGTGGAGCTAACGACAGCGAAGGTAGTAGAAATTAATCATTGCATCTTTTAACCCTCTGCGGCTGGTTATACACCTGCTATTGTGCTGCATCAGGCCGCTACAAGGATTCACTCTGCCAGAGAATTTCATCATGCCTGTCCTATTACCTCATAACGAGATTCTGCGATTGAAAGCATTGGAGCGGTACCAGATTCTTGATACCGATGTAGAACAAGCATTTGATGAGTTGGCCTCTCTAGCAGCACAAATTTGTGCTACCCCAGTTGCTCTGATTAGTCTGGTAGATCAGAAACGGCAATGGTTCAAGTCCAAAATAGGACTATCCGTTTCAGAAACAAGCCGAGACTTAGCATTTTGCGCCCATGCAATTCTGGATGATAAGCCTTTCATTGTAGAAGATGCGGCAGCAGACGAACGGTTTTCGAGTAACTGCTTAGTCACAGGTGCCCCACATATCCGGTTTTATGCTGGGATACCTCTGGTGACTCCTGACAACTACCGGCTAGGAACAATTTGCGTCATTGACTGGGTGCCTCGGCAGCTGAATGCTGAGCAATTAGCAACCCTTCAAGTTCTTAGCCGCCAGGTGGTCAATTTGTTAGAGTCACGATGTCACTTGGCTGAGCGCCAGCGCGTGGAATCTCTGCTAATGGAACAAAATCGAATTCTAGAGATGATTGCAACGGGTGCTCCTCTCGTGGATGTGCTCAATACGCTCATTGGGGCGATCGAGAGTAAGTCTGCTGGAATGATTGGCTCAATTTTATTGCTTAACTCCCAAGGAACCCACTTACGGCACGGAACGGCTCCTAATTTACCAAAAGGCTATTTTCAAAGTATCTCTGATTTAGAAATCGGGGCCAACAGTAGAACCTGTGGTCGAGCCGCATTTTTAAGAGAAGTGGTGATTGCCTCAGATATTGCTAGTGATAGCCGCTGGGAGCAGTTCCGGGATTTGGCGCTTTCCTATGAATTGAGATCCTGTTGGTCTACCCCTATTTTTTCTTCTACGGGTCAAGTGCTCGGTACGTTTGCCATGTACTATCGAGAACCTCGTAGCCCTAATGCTTTTGAAGAAGAATTGATTGGGATGGCAGGTCGCCTCGCAGGAATTGCGATCGAACGTCAGCAAGCCCAGGAGAGATTACAACAGGATCTGATTCAACGAAAACAGATCGAATCAGCATTGAAAGAGTCATTGCGAGACTTAACAGGTGTCAAGTTTGCGCTAGATCAGTCTGCAATTGTAGCTGTTACTGATGTAAAAGGAATTATTACCTACGTTAACGATAAATTCTGTGAAATCTCGAAATATACTCGGGAAGAATTGATTGGACAGAGCCACTGTCTCATTAATTCCAGTTATCATTCCAAAGAATTCTTTCAGCAGATGTGGTTCACGATTTCCAAGGGTGAGGTGTGGAGGGATGAGATTAAAAACCGGGCGAAAGACGGCAGTTTCTATTGGGTAGACACCACGATTGTTCCATCTTTTGATGTTGAAGGTAAGCCTTGTCAGTTTGTCGCGATTCGCCATGACATTACGGCACGTAAGCAAGCTGAAGAGTCATTGCGGGAGAGTAAGGAGCGATTACACTTTATCCTGCAAAATATGCCGGTCATGCTTGATGCAATGGATGATGAATGGAATATTGTTTTTTGGAACCGGGAATGTGAGAGGGTTACAGGTTACAGTGCTGATGAAGTCATCAAAAATCCAAAGTTGATGGAATTGGCCTATCCAGACGCAGCTTATCGCGAACAGATGATGGCTCAATGGGTGGAACAAGGGAACAACTATCGCAACTGGGAATGGGACATTACCTGTAAGGATGGAAGCATCCGAACGATCGCCTGGTCAAATATTTCTGAGCAGTTTCCAATTCCGGGATGGGCCACTTGGGGAATTGGTGTCGATGTGACAGAACGCAAACAGGCAGAAGCCGCCCTGCTGCAACAGGCCGAACGAGAGCGGTTAGTCAGCACGATTGCTCAGCGCATTCGTCAGTCACTCAATCTTCACCAAATTCTAGACACAACAGTATCCGAGGTTCGCCAGTTGCTTCAGGCTGACCGCGTGTTAACCTATCGAGTTAGCTCAGTCGGGATGAGGTGTGTTACGAATGAGGCCGTTGCCCCTGAGCACTTGCCGCTGATAGATCAAGTCCTGTCAGAAGACATTCTTCCACCCAAGTGGCTTGAACTCTATCGGCAAGGACAAGTTCGTGCCATTACGGATATTGAACAAGATGACCTTGCTCCTTGTTTGATAGAAACCTTACGAAATCTCGGTGTGCGAGCCAAGCTTGTTGTACCCATTCTTTACAGAGAAGCGTTGTGGGGCTTGCTGATTGTTCATCAGTGTGAGCAACCACGAGAATGGCAGCCATTAGAAATTGAACTGTTAAAACAGCTATCGACGCAAGTGGCGATCGCCATTCACCAGTCAGAACTCTACCAGCAAACCCAGATTGAATTAGCTGAACGTAAGCGAGCTGAACAAAAAGTTCGAGAGCAGGCAGCCCTGCTGGATGTCACCACTGATGCAATTCTGGTCCGGGATCTCAATAATCAAATTATCTTTTGGAATAAAGGGGCAGAACGGCTTTATGGCTGGCTAGCCTCAGAAGTCTGCGGTAAAAAAGCGACTGAGTTTCTATACCGGGAAGTACCCATTCATACAGACGAGATTCACCAGGCTGTGCTGCGGCAGGGGATGTGGCAGGGCGAATTACATCAATGGACAAAAGCAGAACAGGAAGTAATCGTTGAAAGCCGTTGGACATTAGTTCGTGACGCAGATGGAGAAGCAAATGCCATTTTGATGGTTAATACAGACATTACCCAAAAGAAACAGCTAGAACGCCAGTTTCTCCGGGCTCAACGGATGGAGAGCATTGGTACGCTAGCGGGAGGGATCGCCCATGATCTCAATAATGTGCTATCGCCCATTCTGATGTCTGTACCACTACTAGAAATGCAGCTGCGTGACCCCAATGATTTGAAAAGCCGACAGTGGTTGGATATCGTTGAAAACAGCGCCCGACGTGGAGGCAACCTGGTGAAGCAGGTATTATCCTTCGCCCGTGGCATTGAAGGAGAGCGATCGCTGTTAGAAGTGAAGCACCTCATCTGGGAAATTCGAGAAATCGCTGAAGAAACCTTTCCCAAATCCATTAATTTCTCCACGAACCTTTCACGGGATATTGGTCTTATCTATGGAGATGCGACCCAGTTGCACCAGATTCTCATGAATCTTTGTGTGAATGCTCGTGATGCCATGCCGGGGGGAGGTACTTTACAAATCAGCGCTCAAAATGTAGAGCTTGAAGAACGGGATACTCAGTTGCATATCGATGCCAAAGTTGGGCCTTATGTCGAGATCACCGTGTCAGATACGGGAATGGGCATTCCGGAGGATGTCATTGATCGTATTTTTGACCCGTTCTTTACAACAAAAGAAATGGGCAAGGGCACGGGGCTAGGGCTTTCGACAGTCATGAGTATTACCAAGAGCCATAATGGATTTGTGCTGGTTTCCAGCCGAGCCGGTGTAGGTACAGAGTTCAAGGTCTATTTGCCTGCCTTAATGGAGGGCGAGCACCTAAAAACACCAGACACAAATCTGCTGCTTGGGTCTGGTCAACTTGTACTGGTGGTTGATGATGAAGAGGCAATTCGAGAGATCACCAAAACAACCTTAGAAGACAGTGGATATCGTGTACTGACAGCAAGTAATGGCTTAGAAGCTATTTCTCTCTATGTTCGACATCAGCATGAAATTCAGGTTGCTCTAATTGATATGATGATGCCGTCTATGGATGGTGAGGATACCATTCGCACCTTAAAAGTAATGGATGCGCAGTTCAAAGTTATTGCAACTAGTGGATTGTATACCTCTGATCAATTAGTTGAACTACACATTGAACAGTTTTTGCAAAAGCCGTTCACAACGCAAGACTTGCTATCAGCCCTTTACCAAACACTGGTGTAGCCCATAAACCTCAAAGGGCTGTGCCGCCTACTTCGAGAAATGTAAACTTCTGTATTTACATGTTCAGGGAAAACACGTGTTGTGAATACTGAAAGGGGAAGCTATAGCTGTTTTAGACAGTTTGTTTACGCAAACTGAACTGGGTATAGAGCCTCAAGCATTCCACCAAAAGTGTTTTTTGTGGGCGATCGCGATATGACTAACCCAAACATGAAGGGGCAACCGACTGGTAAAGAGTATTTACTGAATCAAATCAGCATCCGTATCGGTCAGTTTCTTAACCTGCAAGATGTTTTAGAAACAACTGTTACAGAGGTTCAGGCTCTTTTAGAAGTTGATCGCGTTAAGGTTTATCAATTTGATACAGATGGTAGCGGTGCTGTTGTTGCAGAAGCGATCCAGCACAACCGACTCCCCTCGCTGTTAGGGTTACATTTCCCTGCAGAAGACATTCCGCCACAAGCGAGAGAGTTGTTTGTTAAGGCGAAGCAACGGGTAATTGTGGATGTTGGAGAGTGATCAGGATTTTGTGTAAGCGGTCTAAAATCCCCTTAATTCAGGAGACCGCATCATGGCACGAAAGAAAAAAGAGACTAACCGCGTGGATGAGATGCTCGATGAGCTGTTGGCAGACTGTCAGACGCCAGAGGATATTCTGGGCGAATCGGGGTTACTCAAACAACTGAGCAAACGAC
>NZ_JAMPLB010000110.1:0-13170 GCF_039962325.1 Leptolyngbya sp. PL-A3 | reverse complement strand
AAGTCGGAGGGAGAGCTACGGTGAATTGAAAGATTCACGCCGGGTTCGGGTCAGCAGATGGGGGTTAGCACTGCTGAGAAATCAGTAGCAAGCACCTCATCTGACTGATATGTGGTGTTCCACGCCGACCTAAGCATTGTGCAGCAGTGCCAACAAATCCTGGTGGAATGGCTAGCGCAAATGGGTCTCACCCTACACTCAGAGAAAACTCGAATTACCCACACGCTGCATCCGCACGCGGGAAAAGTTGGATTCGATTTCTTGGGTTTTACTGTGCGCCAATTTCCGGCAGGCAAACATCACACGGCACACAATGCCTACGGCACCCCGCTGGGCTTCAAAACCCTAATTCAACCGAGTCAAACCAGTATCCAACGTCATCAACAGAAGTTAAAGCAGATCCTCCAACGTCACCAGGCATCCACTCAATCTCAATTGATTGATGCCCTCAACCCGGTGATCATCGGATGGTCGAACTACTTCTCGACCGGGGTCAGTTCTCACGCCTACCAAGGGCTGGATAACTGGTTATATCTTCAGTTGAAAAACTGGGCGACCCATCGCCATCCTCGTAAAAGTCAACACTGGGTTGCCCAGCGATATTGGCTGATTGACCGAGGTGAAGGATGGCGATTTGCTGCATCCACGCCGGAGGGTATCCAACGCTTAGCAAGGCATAGTCACACCGCGATTCAGCGGCATGTCAAGGTTCAAGGTCAGCGCTCAGTGTTTGATGCCGACTGGATTTACTGGAGTACCCGCATGGGACGACATCCTCAAGTCAATCAGCGCGTTGCTCGCTTGCTGAAACGACAACAAGGGAAATGCGCCGTCTGCCATCTGTTCTTTAAGGACAGAGATTTGCTGGAAATCGACCATTTCATCCCGCGCGCCCAAGGCGGAAAGGATGAAATCAACAATCTTCAGCTCCTCCATCGTCATTGTCACGACGTAAAATCGGCTAATGATAGCCGATGAGGTGTAGGTGACAACTACCAAACTGTTGAGGAGCCGGATGAATCGAAACGATTCACGTCCGGTTTTGGAGACCAGCGGGGCTGGTGACAGCCTCGCTGAGTTTAATTAGCAAGAGTTCCATCCAATCGTTGGAAATCATACATGATTTTTTCAGTATCAGCAGTATTTAGAGCACCGCAGATAACTATAAATCACCACTTCTCATGAGAGAAATAGAAAGCTCTCGTAAGCTACTTCTAGTGCTGACCCTAATTTCCTTCGGCGGTGCAGGTGCACTGATGTTGCTCTTGACACTCTTCATATCCGTAACTGCCCTTTGGGGAACAGTACATAACTTGTCCTACTGGGGTTGGCTTTCGGCTTCAGCCACAGTAGTACAAACAGAAAATTCGGAGGATCCAGGAGCCTATAACCGCTCCCGGAGTATAACCTCTTGCCCAATCATTCGCTTTAGCGATCGCACCGGAAAATCTTATGAAGTCAGAAGCACTTGCACTACAACACGACCTACAGGAGACCGAAGGCGACGGGGTCTACGACCTGCTTACCGGCGGGGTCAAACCGTAACAGTTTGGTACGATCCGAAAAATCCCTCTCACACTCTTATTGCAGAACACAAACCCCAATTTAATCCGTTGTATCCCTTGTTTAATTGTTGGACTCTGCTATTTGGCAGTATGGCTGTCGGTTTTTTATTTGGAGCTAAAATCTCAAGAGATGAGTTACGAAAATCTAATTAGGTTTTGAATGAGCAGTTGCAATAGATAATCATTACCAAGAGACTGCGTATCTTGAGCGATAAGATGCTTGTCGAGAGCTAACAAAGCCCGCTGCATCGAAATGAACTTCAATACTGTTGAGATGCCAAGCTTGTCTGCATCCGCTGAGCGGGATCGTTAGACCTCTGTTAAGTTGGGCATCTCACTAGGCAGTAGAGTAATACTGGATATGAGAATTTTAAGGCGAACCTCAACTCGCTTAGTCACGCAACATCATCAAACAGGGCAGCGTTTAGCGGCTGTCTGTTGTTTACTGCTTGCTGTTGGAGCAGCTTTACTTGCCAGTCCTGTGCCAGAAATTAGTTGCCAACGGAATGGCACTCTAACTCAATGCAAACTCATACGGCACATATTGGGTAAGTGGCAACTTGAACAATCGATCGTTCTACAAGGGGTTAGAAGTAAGGGTATCTGTGGCTATAGTCGTGTAAGCGGGCCAGACTGTATTCACAACAAATTTGTAGCGATCGTTCAAACTCAAATCGGCGAGATTTACTTCGTTCGCTACGCGTCCTCCGGAGGAGAAGCGATCGCTGACATTCAAAGATTTATCGAAAATCCCAATCAAACCTCCCTTCAGATACAGTCAGCAAATTGGTCATTCAAGTACCCAAGCAGTAATGGATTTTTGATTATATTTGTAATTGTGATGCTCTTATTTGCCAGCGGATTTTTAGGTAGTGAACAAACTTATAAGTGTGACTTTGACAAAACGAAGGATTGGGTTACAGTTATCGAGCAGCAGATGTTTATGAGCAAAGTCACTGAATTTCCTATTTCGAGTATTAGGTCAATCACCGTTGATAGAGTAGGAATTAGGGATTGCATCATTCTGACTCTGCAATCTGGTCAAAATGTTTGTGTTGCTCAAGCATCTTGGGGAAAGAAAGAGCATAAATACCGTCCTTCCGTAGGACTTTTCTGGGTCAACAAAAGCCTTGAAAAGGATACGCAACTGATTATGTCGTTTCTACAGGTATAAGGTCTAACAACCCGCTTGCACACCGACTATATAATAAATGGTTGGTTAGGTCCAAGAGATTACTAACGGTGGGTGAAGCGGGGCGTTAGGCTGCTCAAGTTGCCTGCAAAGATATAGCTAAAAAATTCTTTATGGTGAGGAGGTTTGCCAAAATATTTATTGTCTAATCACTATGGAGAGGGGAAATGCGGTTACTTACGTATTTTGTAGCTTGCAGCGTTGATGGGTTTATTGCGCATACCGATGGTTCACATGGTGGCTTTTCCCAAGACAGTGAATATTTCGCAGATATATTTGCGTCTTTTCCTGAGACAGTTCCATCCCATCTACGTGACTTGATGGGTGTTCACGCTGAAAATAAATGGTTTGATACTGTTCTTATGGGTCGAAAAACTTACGAGGTGGGTTTAAAAGATGGCGTGACAAGTCCTTACTCGCACATGAAACAATATCTCTTTTCACATAATATGCAACAAAGCCCAAGCAAAAACGTTGAGCTAATTTCAGAAAATGCCATCGAATTTATCAGAGCTCTCAAGAGCGAACCAGGTAAGGGGATCTGGCTTTGTGGTGGAGGGAGTTTGGCTACTGCACTTTTCACTAACCAGTTAATTGATCAACTAATTCTCAAGGTAAATCCCTTTTTGATGGGTTCGGGTATTCCACTTTTCTCTGGGGTGATTCAGCAAACAGCTTTGGAGCTGACCGATCGCAAGATTTACGACAATGGAGTTTTGTTGCTTTATTACAGGGTGAATTGATCAATTGTTTGTAGTTGACGCAACCTAACAAGCGCCATGCAACGGATGAGTAACAGTTACTGGTATGGATACAAAAGTGTGGGTCACCGCTGATGGCGATCGTTATGCGGCTGGGTTGTCGATGGGGGCGTAACCAGAGGTTGTCTGTAACTTACCTAAATTGAACATCTAGAAAAAATGTCTATTTGTTGTCTTTGCAGACTCGAAAAACAACTCATAAAGGCTCATATAATTCCCAGAAATTTATATGAACCTATGCGAGAAGCGAGTATTGGTGAACCACCTAGCGAACAAGTTCCAAGGATATATGTAGTTGGAACAGAGCAAAAACCAAAGCAATCTCAGAGTGGAATATACGACCCCTCTATCTTATGTAAAGAGTGTGATGGTGATTTAATAGGTGTGTGGGACAATTACGGTCAAACATTTTTACTTAGCCCTTCATTTTCAGACAATTGCCTTGTTGATAACGCTGGGAAGCCTGCTGCTTATAAGATCGAGGAATTTGATTATAAACAGCTTAAACTCTTTTTTATGTCGATCTTGTGGCGAGCAGCAATTACTAGTGATCAGTTTTTTGCCCAAATTAAACTTGGTTCTTGGGAGGAAAAACTGAGAAAAATGATTTTGGCTCAAGATCCAGGTAGTGAAAATGATTTTTCAGTGGTTCTCTTCAAATACGAGAGGGCTTTGAGCGAAATTATGCAAAACCCTACTAAACATAGACAAGGTGGAGTTAATTACTATCGCTTTAGATTTCCGAAATATGGTTTTTTAATCAAAGTAGATCAGCGAAGCTTCCATCCTGAATTACTTCCCTTTGTCATCAGCTCTAATCAGCAATTATTAATACGTGTTATGGAGTATACAGATTCTAAAGAATACGAACGAATTTTGGATATCAGAGATAAGATTCCTAATTAAGTGGGGTCGCCGCATAACAACCCTGGTGCAGCGGATTCACCCAAGTCACTTGCTGAGTTGCAAAGATGCTGGCAACCGCTGACCAGGAACGTTGGGCGGCTTCACCTCTCGGTGGAGACAGTTTGCTTTAGTTATTGGTTCAAGTTAAGCGTCTTAGGCAGTTATCAGTGAGACAATCAGTGAAAGTTTCGCGTGGGAACATATATGGACGTTATCTCTGAAGAATCAGTGCCCAGTGAATTTATCAGTAGGATTATTGTCCCACAGCATGATTCATGCCATGAATGTCGTAATCACTTCTGAAGTTTTGCAATCATACTCTTTATGTCCTCGCAAGGCATATTTGTTGATGTATGGGAAAGACAAAGGAACCCTGCATGAATATGAACAAATTTTAAGAAAACATCAACTTGAAAATCAGTCTAAAAATTTGGAACTCCTTAAGCAGAAACATACTGATGTTTATTCCTATAGCATTTCAAATCTTAAGGAAGGATATGAGTTTCTAATTGACGCTAATCTAGTCGCTGACAATTTACAGGCTTATTGCTCAATGTTGACAAGAACCAATGAGCTAAGTTACGAGCCAACAATTTTCATAGGGACTCATACCATCAACAATACGGACAAGCTGAGCTTGATATTCGCTGGTTACATATTGACGAAAATTCAGGGAAAGTTACCAGCGGTAGGGCATATTGTAAATATGAAAAATGAGTCGCGACGACTAAAGCTAGAAGAGAGCCATAAAGTCCTTGCACCACTACTGAAGCCATTGCAAAAATGGTTACATGGTTCTTCTCCTGAAGAGCCGCCAGTCATCCTAAACAAACATTGTTCTATATGCCAGTTTAGAGAGCAGTGTCAAACAAAAGCAATCCAAGAAGATAACCTAAGCCTTTTGGATAGAATTACACCCAAAGAAATCCGGAAATATGAAAAACGGGGAATTTTAACAATCAAACAATTGTCTTATTTGTTCAGACCACGGAAAACTAGAAAACGGATCAAACATAACTCTCAATACAGTCATAAATTTGAGTTGCAAGCATTATCTTTAAGAACTGGAAAAATATATCTGCAAGAACCACCTAATACTAATCGGGATCCAATAGAAATATTTTTGGATATTGAATCAATTCCCGATCAAGAGTTTTATTATTTAATTGGCTTATTAATCTGCCAAGGAAAGGAGTTTAAGCAATATTCTTTGTGGGCAAATGATCCTCTAAGTGAAGTTGAAATATGGAACCATTTTTTAGAGATCGTTGATAATTATTCTGAAGCCTTGATCTATCATTATGGTAATTTCGAACAAAAAGCAATTGCTAAATTAGGTAAAAGATATACTACTGATATTGACAAACTAGCTGCTCGACTAACGAACTTGAATAGTTACATTTTTGGAAAAATTTATTTTCCTACTTATTCAAATAGTTTGAAGGAGATTGGAGCCTTCTTAGGAGCAAAGTGGACATCGCCCAATGCTTCGGGATTGCAGAGCCTGGTGTGGAGATATAAGTGGGAGTTGGAAAAAGATAGCATCTATAAAAACTATCTTCTAAAATATAATACTGAAGATTGTTTAGCTACAAAGTTATTACTTGATCAGCTTACTGATATAACAGTTCGAGCTAGCCTTGTAAGCGAACTTGACTTTGGTGATAGGTACAAGCGCCCATCGTCTTTGGCAGATAGTTCAATACATGGACAGCTTGAAGCCGTAATCAAATTCTCATACACAAACATTGATAAGAAGAAAATCCGATTTCGTGAGGATGTGCCTGGAAATAAAGACTTAGAACCTAAAGCAGAAAAAACGCCTAGACCGAAGAATAATCTAAAAAAAACAAAGAAAATTAGCAGACCAACAAGAATTCAGTATCTAAAAGGAATTCAAAAGTGTCCGACTTGTGAAGATGTAGAACTTAAAGAATCAAAATCTAAAGCTGAGAAGTTCATAATCAACCTTGTCTTTTCAAGGAGTGGTGTTAGAAAAGCAGTTATTAAGTATTGTGTTACTAAAGGATTCTGCCCACAATGTAAGCGCTATTACATCCCAAACGACTTTAGAAAACGTGGTGCTGAAAAGAGATATGGTAATGGGTTTAATATTTGGTTTGCATATCAGAGAGTCACTCACCGCCTATCCCATCATGCTATCAGCGAGCTGACAGAAGACTTATTCAATGAAAAAATAGATCCATCTACAGTAACTCGGTTGATTAAGGAAGTTGCTAACTTTTACTCTGAAACAGAGGGTCTACTTATCAAACAACTTCAAGATTCTCACTTTATTCATGTTGATGAAACTACTATAAGTATTCGAGGAGTTACTCAATATGTATGGGTGTTCACCAATGGATTATACGTAGTTTTTCAACTGACCGAAACAAGGGAAGCAACTGTGGTTCAAAGTTTTTTAAAAAACTACAAGGGCATCCTTATTTCAGATTTTTATTCCGGCTATGACTCTGTTGAGTGCAAGCAACAAAAATGCTGGGTTCACCTTATTAGAGATCTTAATACTGATTTGTGGAAATCACCTTTGGATAGCGAATTTGAGAAGTTTGTTCAAGAAATTAAAGATTTGATTATCCCTATAATGGAGGTCATACAAAGACATAATTTAAAGAAGTTTTATTTGAATAAGTTCCAAAAAAATGTTGACAAGTTCTATCAAGATACTATTGTAAATAGAGATTATAAGTCTGAGCTAAGTTTGAAATATCAAAAACGTTTTTTGCGATATCGAGACAGCTTGTTTACATTTCTTAGCCAAGATGGTATTCCTTGGCACAATAATACGGCTGAGAATGCTATACGCCATTTAGCGTTACAAAGAAATATCTCAGGCAATTTCTATGAGTCTGGTGCTAAAGACTACTTGCGCTTACTTGGAATAAAACAGTCTTGTCGTTTTCAGGGAAAATCATTCTTTGAATTCCTGTTTTCAGGGGAAACAGACCTCGATCAGTTTAAGGTAAGAAAACGTAAGCGTTAAATGACAGTAAGAGATTCCGGTTTGGGCTAAAATGATAGCCAGGAGGAATAGCTATGCCTAACGCTGATCAAACTGTTCAAGAAATCTACCACAATATTGTTGGTAACCTTTCGGTAAGCGATCGCCTCCGTCTGGCTGCTCTAATTTTAAACGATTTGACTCAGCAAAACGTTGCTGTTATTGATGCCAGTAATAGCTGGACAGAACAAGACCAGCTTGAATTAACGTCATTTTCTTTACAATATGCAAACAGTCCTGCTTGACTGACAAAACTAAGAAGCTGGAAAGCTAGTCAGGACAGTGAACTCACGATTAAAAGACTGCTCATGTTGTCGCAGAGATGCAATTGCAGGTTGCGGGTCAGATCCACCCCATAGAAACTGAAAAAGCGGAATTTTCCATTGCTTGGTGATGGCTAGACGAATCCAGTTCCAGCCTAACTTGGGTAACTCATGCCCCGATTCCAGTGAGTGTCCACGAAACGGCGCTTGCCCGATGCCACTACCTGAGTTCCTTGCAGAACCAGAAACAGCATCGTCAAAGCAATCACACCACACAGTTGACTCAGGGCAAACTTATCCCGTAACCGCGATGCTTCCAGGTTGAAGCCATTCGACTTGAGATCCAAAAAAGATTCCTCGACCTGAAACCTCAATCGGTATTGAGCAAAAGTTTGTAGTGTGGTCGGCTCATCACTCACAATGGTCCAATCCTCACCACTGAGCTTGTCATGAGCAAACGCCAAGTAAGCGTTGGCATAGGGGTTAGTTTTACCAATCGACACCATCGGTGTGAAGTAGGCTTGTCCTTTTTTGAGTTGCACTGATGAAACCGGGTGCCACCTGCCCATCAGTTGAAACTGGAACGAGCGTTTGATGCGGATGCGGAAATGCCAGCCCAAATTCTCCCGTAGGTATTTCATCAACTTGCCGTCAGCAAAGCCTCGGTCTGCCAGCAATACCACGACCACTCCCTCTGGCAACACTCGTGCTGCTTGCCTCAGTACCCCGTTGAATCGTCCATAGCCGCACGCTGCTGCTGGCTTGAGCAACCACTCTCCAGGCAATCGGAAGTGTTCGACCTCGGTACACGACCCCAACCCAAACAATGCAGAAACAGTTCCATACGACGGTTGTATCCAAGCTCAAATAGATGCGCTCTTTGCCCCAGCATGAGAGCGATTGAGCGATCAACGCTTGATGCACTCCTGTTACGTCAATGCGTCGGTTGGATAGCCATCGTCGGAACCGTCGTTGATGTGACTGAGCATAGGTGGCTCGGCTCACCACATGCACACCAAATCCGTTGAGATGGACATTCTGGCTCTGGAGGATGCCAATGACCATCCAGCACAATGTCTGGAGATGTCGCACATCCCGCCAGATGTCCTGACATTGACTCAAGTAGTCTTGCAATGCACGATAGAGACGGGAAGTCGGTGTCATTGGTTTTGCCGATTTGTGTGGTAACGTTTCAGCTTAAACCAAGCCCTGCTTCCCTCCTAGCTTTCGTCTCAAGCTCCAATACTTTTGTCAGTCAAGCAGGCAAACAGTCTCTTTCCTAGTGAGGAGGAGATGGTTTAGTGCCATTCAACGCCGGTGATATAGTCACGGTCGATTTTCCTGGTGTCACAGGGATCAAGCGCCGTCCTGCTGTAGTGTTGTCGTCCGCAGCTTATCATGCCACTCGCCCCGATACGATTGTTGGACTCATCACTACTCGAACGAGTGGACTTGGCGCAACTGACTACGAACTTCAAGATTGGGCAGCGGCAGGCTTACGAGTTGCCTCTGTTTTTCGCAGTTTTATCGTTACCCTCCCCCCTTCCGCTAACTTGGTTTATATCGGGCAACTGGCAGAACGTGACTGGAAGGGGGTTCGTATGTGCGTAAAAGTAACTCTTGCTGAGTTGGAAGATTCTCCCGACACGACAGCATCTTCGTAGCGGCAGCAGCCCAACAAATCGTTGCAACGGAATTTTGCGAGCGGAACCGAAGATTCTGGTTGTGTTTTCAAGTCCCCTACCGCTCGCAAAATCCGCTGAACTCAAACGTTATGCGGCTGGGTTGTCGATGGGGGCGTAACCAGAGGTTGTCTGTAACTTACCTAAATTGAACATCTAGAAAAAATGTCTATTTGTTGTCTTTGCAGACTCGAAAAACAACTCATAAAGGCTCATATAATTCCCAGAAATTTATATGAACCTATGCGAGAAGCGAGTATTGGTGAACCACCTAGCGAACAAGTTCCAAGGATATATGTAGTTGGAACAGAGCAAAAACCAAAGCAATCTCAGAGTGGAATATACGACCCCTCTATCTTATGTAAAGAGTGTGATGGTGATTTAATAGGTGTGTGGGACAATTACGGTCAAACATTTTTACTTAGCCCTTCATTTTCAGACAATTGCCTTGTTGATAACGCTGGGAAGCCTGCTGCTTATAAGATCGAGGAATTTGATTATAAACAGCTTAAACTCTTTTTTATGTCGATCTTGTGGCGAGCAGCAATTACTAGTGATCAGTTTTTTGCCCAAATTAAACTTGGTTCTTGGGAGGAAAAACTGAGAAAAATGATTTTGGCTCAAGATCCAGGTAGTGAAAATGATTTTTCAGTGGTTCTCTTCAAATACGAGAGGGCTTTGAGCGAAATTATGCAAAACCCTACTAAACATAGACAAGGTGGAGTTAATTACTATCGCTTTAGATTTCCGAAATATGGTTTTTTAATCAAAGTAGATCAGCGAAGCTTCCATCCTGAATTACTTCCCTTTGTCATCAGCTCTAATCAGCAATTATTAATACGTGTTATGGAGTATACAGATTCTAAAGAATACGAACGAATTTTGGATATCAGAGATAAGATTCCTAATTAAGTGGGGTCGCCGCATAACAACCCTGGTGCAGCGGATTCACCCAAGTCACTTGCTGAGTTGCAAAGATGCTGGCAACCGCTGACCAGGAACGTTAGACCGCATCTGTAATAAAACTGGGTACATCTTGCCCGAATCCTAATATGGACATAGCTTTCAGCCAATTCAGTGATTCCGGCTGCTTTCTGCTCTTCGACCTGGAAGGCAGCTTTGAACCCAATGAAGAGTGGACCTACATACTCAATCATCTCCTTGACCCAGATGGAAAAACCCACCTTCGAAGCTACTACGAAGAAGGGATGTGGCCTGAGATATGGGCTGAGGCGGTTTCTGAACTTCGACGGACGTGCGCCAATGCCGAATTCGCTCTCCTTCTCTGCGGGGAGGGTACGTTCTCGGTGCGGATCAAGGATGCCCCCCTTACTGAGCAAGAGCAAGCAGGAGTTGTTCAGACTTTCGAAGAAGCTCTTCACTTGCCGAGCGGTCTCCTAGCATTCACCGAAGGGATGATCTTCTTCGAGAGCTATGACGACTTGCGAGAGGTGGTTTTTATTAAAGAAACGCTATCCAGCGGATGGTATGCGCTTCGTATCCACAAAATGGCGCAGCAACCTTCTGTGTCATCCACTGTGGGGTTCTACGGCAACAGGGAGTGGCCTGCGATTATCCTCGAACTGGTTCCTACTGATCGGGAACAGGTGCGAATTCCTGATGAGAGTGAACCATTCCCACGTCTGATGTTCCAAGACAGAGAATCATCGCTATTCCAGCCTGGGGTGTACTGCTATGCTACAGTGACGCAGATCGAAGGAGACATAGTTGCGATGCGGTTGCAAGAGACAGAGTCAATCTCTTGCGGTTCTGGGCGGATGCTGATTCCGGCCGAGGGAACTGTTGAAGTCGGTGATGTTATCCGGGTGAGGCTGTTTGAAGATAAGCAGAACTTCTGGGTTGTAGAGTGGACGGGTGAGTTTTTGGACTGAAGGGCTTAACATCCGAAACCGTAACGGTCCAACAACGGCATGCAGCGGACGCGCACGTCAGCATTTATTTATCTTTGGCAATCCGTACACGCTGCTGATGCCGATCGTTAGATCTATCAATTAACGGGGAATTATTAGATGATCTTGCCTCGATAAACTTCCGTAAACTTCCGAAACTTGCAAGTAGAGGCATTCTAAAATTCTTAAACTTCATGGCAAACGTGCAGTTTTTAGACTCGACCTTAAACGATACAGAATGGCAATTAGAGACAATAACAAGCGGTAAAGGGGGAACAGTAGCAGTCCAGCAAAAAGATGCTATGGGGGAAGTTGGCTCTTTTCGAGAAATCACCAATACCGTTCACCAAGCCTCGAAAGGCGTGAATTCTAATGTGCTTGGGTTGCACTGGCGAGTTGGGGCAATCTATGACCCACAAGTTCAGGGCGCAATTACAGCGATTGACTATTCTGAGGACGCCATCTTAATTTATGGATTTGGTCAGGGGCAAGCTGCAGGACTGGCTTTACGTCAAAATCAACAGATCTATCTTCCTGTTTCCAGACTGATTACGCCAGAACCTGGCTGGACCCATAAGGAGCTTAACGATCTGCAAGCACAGGACTTTGTGGCAATGGGAACGACCGACCAACATCCCGATTTCTCAGCAACGGGAGCACCAATTCAGTTTGGCTTCTTTCGTGCCAACACTACAACGAATGCTCAATATTCGATCATTGGCGGGATTGATAACTGGTCGGCTTCAATTAATCCTGCCGCTAAGGGGAATGAGGCAGCAGGGTTTCCTTGGTGGGCAATCGCTGGAGTGGTGGCAGGATTAGCGCTGATAATCGCATTTTGGAAGCAACGACAGCCCAGCGATCGTCCTCGTTAAGGATGAAGCTGGGAATTTTGATCCTCTTTGTCGGCCAACAATGCAGGTCTTCGAGGGCAGACAGGTCAAACTTTACAAAGTTAGAATGGTCTAACAATCCCGTTGCACATCGACCGTACTGAGTCTTTGCATGGAGTTCAAGAGGTTATCTGGGGCGGGTGAACGAGGTCGTTAGATGTCTTCATATTGAGGAGCAAATGGCTAGCTTCCGTATCAGCGGAGATGATTCCGAATACCTGAGTGTGAAAGTCGCCGGGCGATCTCATGCCGCGCAGGATTATTGGGATGGGAATTGGCTTAATGCCGACATTGAGATTGACGCGGGAGCGTTTCGCGGGCGCTACGGAGCTTACCTTCGGGCAGAGGAGTTACTATCCTTCCGAGATGCCATCACTCGTCTCTATTCTTTCGATTCCAAAGAGGCAAGATTTGAGACGATGGAACGACAGCTGAGCATTAACATTGCGGGGGATAGCTTGGGGCACTTCACGGCCAAGTGTGAGGCGGTAGATCAGGCAGGAATCGGCAACCGTCTCAGCTTCTCCCTGTCGTTCGACCAGACTGAGATTCCTGCAATGCTGAAAGGACTGGATGCTATCGTGCGGGAGTATCCGGTCATTGGTAAACCCGACATCTAACAATATGCCCTGCGCCGGACGAGGCCAAAGAGTAATACCACAGAGAGATATATGGGGGCGATCGCTCCTGAGTTTCACGAATTTCAGATAGAGATAACGTCTCTTATCTCTATCTCGCTAAACTTACACTATTTTGCTTTATGGAATGCTCAAGTTCTTATAGATAGACGTCTCAGAGGCTCTTTTCCATACCTTGCAGTAGAAATTTTCTTATGAACAAATAGTACCCACTCTGAGGACTGTCTCAAAAAAATCCTGGTGCCATAGTGGGTTCAGTTGACAAACACAGTCTTTGTAACAAGCCCTACAAATGCCGTCAACGAACAGACCTGATTATTATCACCTAAGAGGACATT